>DUFB01000024.1 GCA_011192005.1 Dehalococcoidia bacterium | reverse complement strand
TAGTCGGGTAGGAGTTAATAATATCCTTTTTCCCTCACTTAAGCTTTGACGATTAAGACTTCAGTAGACTAGCCCGAAGGTTTTAGAGAAAGTTTTAGTTCAACCTTTTATCCTGTACGGCCTACCATGCAAAATTATTCCACACCAAAAAATTGAGACCTTCTTAGAGTTTTTCATTAGACAGTAGTACTACGAGTTCGAATCCCCGAAGGTGGGCCTAACGAACCCATTGCAAAAACAAAAATCAAATTCTTCTTTTTAAATAATTTTTAAATAATTTTTAATTCGGGGAACTTTGTCCTAAATTCTGGGATTAAGGTTCCTTTTTTATTCTTCTGTAAATTGAGTTTAAATCTACCCCCTGATAAAATTCTTTTAAACAATCCCCTGATTCTCGATTCCATCCGGTAAGGGCTAATACTTATTGCCATTTATTGATTTTAATATTGTCTACCGAAGCCACCAGCCCACAAACCACGACGGCAATTTACCTGTCAGGTTAACAAATAAGTCACTTTAGTCATCCTCCTTATTAACTTCAAGTGCCTTAACACCTAAGTCTTTGCTAGCGTTATATCCCCCAAGTAACTATTCGTTTTCAGGTTGATGTTTATCGTTTTAGGAGCATACCCGGTACATTCTAGCTTTAACCTGTACATACCATCGTCCAGACCGTCAAATTCAAAGTCTCCGTAATTGTTGGTTGATGTCTTCGTAGAGCTGCCATTGGTTGTCAGGGTTGCCGTCACACCTTCAGCGCATTCATCTGTGTCTCCGAATACAACCGCACCGGCGATGAAGTATCTGGTCATCTTATGAAGGTCTAGATAATAAACAAGGGGCCTGGTATTCCACTCAGGGTGCAAGACTTCGGCTTTTGCCGACTTTAGTAGTTTCGACACGTCGCTTCCGGGGTCATCTAGGTCGCCGAAGTGAATACACTCGGTCGGGCAGGCCTGCACGCACCTAGGGATTTCGCCTACCTCCAGCCTGTGAACGCAGAAGGTACACTTCTGGGGCAAGCTCTTTTCCCCATTCCAGAATATAGCGCCATAGGGGCAGGACTTTACTAACTGCTCTTGACCTACCGCTTTCCGCGGGTCGATGACCACGATGCCATCAGGCCTTTTATAGACGGCGCCATCCTTGGCGGCTTTTATACAGGGGGCATCTTCGCAGTGCATGCAAGGCTCCGGCATATAAGAAACCTTTACGTAAGGATGCTTCCCTCGCTCGTTCCTGATGATATTCATCCACGACTGTCCGTGTCTGGGCTGAGCGGCTGTATAGGGAGGATAATCGTTATCCCAGTATTCATCTTTACAGGCAATAAAGCAGCAATAGCAGGCATTGCATTTTGATATGTCGATGATGAAACCCCACTTTGTCATATTATGCCCTCCTTTCTTTCTTTTCAGGCTAACCCCATTTTTCTATCTCAATCAGGCAGGAGTTGGCGGCCTGCCCACAGGCGTTCTTCGAGATAAAGCGGTGCGGTGTAAGGAGATTAATACAGCCACCCATATCCGCCGATTCCCCGGGATTACCAGTCGGTTCATAAATGGCACAGGATTCATAAGAATGGGCTACCCCTTTCGGCACACGACCGGTAACCTGAGCTGCCAGTAAGACAGCGCCTCGATCATTGTAGGCTTTGACAATATCGCCTTCATATATGCCTCTCTTAGCGGCGTCTTCTTGGTTTATACGGATAACCCAGTAATAATACCCGTCCTTCGCTTTGACCCGGTGTTCCGGTATCTCGTTAATCCAGCACCCCTTCGCATCGTACATGGTGTGGAAGCTGTAATGTGGGTGTGGTGAAATCAACTGCAGGGGGTATTTAGAATATAGCTTTCTAGTATGATGTCCTTCCCAAGAAGGAATATATTTGGGAACGGGCGGTCGTTCATGGTCATTGGAACTAAAGCGCTTGAGACTTTGCGCTTCAAATTCTATTTTACCAGTCTGGGTAGCCATATTGCCCTCGGCATCGGGTAATCCTGATATGGCACCGCCAATGGGACCCGGATCCGCCGTGTCCCTTTTCCTGCCTTCGGCGTACCACCTGAGGGCCGGAGTTGGCTGGTAATCTTTGGGTAAGGGAACGACAAAGTAGCCCTTCTTCTCGAAATCCTCCCAAGAAATGTATTTCGAGAGATCGGTGACCTGATACATTCTCTTGACCCAGTCTAGCTCCGTCATGCCGCCCTCGCTGAATTTTTCGTAGAATCCGAGTCTCTTGGCGATAGCGGCGAAGATTTCGTAGTCCGATTTTGATTCTCCGAGCGGCTCGATGCATTTCTTCTGGAGGACCACTATCCGGTGGTTTACTCCATAAGTTGAGTTAGGTATATATCCAGAACAGCCAGCCCACTCTCCGATATCCCATCTCTCGAAATTGGTACAGGCAGGGAGGATAAGGTCGGCAAACCGGGCCTCGCCTTCCAGATATATAGATTGATTGACGATGAATTCCAGCTTGGGACTCTGGTACATCTTGATCCAGCGGTTAGTGTTATTCATCGTGCCGATATAAGCGCCGCCGTAGCGCCAGAACAATTTCACCTCGGAGAAACCATCTTGAGGATATTTATGCATGACGAACTGGGTCTCGGTGGAGGAACCGCAGAAGCCTTTCCCGCGCCACTCCTGGGGTGGATTCATAATGCACTCAGGGAGGAGGATTCTTGGTATATGTTGTCCGCCGGAGCTATTTATCGCGGAGCTTACCGGATGCATCGTAATACCCCGTGAGAGCATGCGCCAGTGTGAGGCAGTGTTTACCGGGTCGCCGGATATTCCTCCTTCGGCATATCCCGGAAAAACAAAGTCTGTATTTGTTGGAGCGCCTCCGGTCGTTGACCAGATATTGCTGCCCGGCTTGCCGAGACTCTGCATGGCCGCCAGTAAAACCATCATACTTGCCCATTGTGTCCCATAAGCGGTCCGACAGGCACCCCCCCATCCCCCGAGGCCCCCGGCCGCCAACATGGTCTTTTTCTGTCCCCACTCCCTTGCCAGAGCCCTGATTTCGCGGGCTGGTACTTGAGATTCTTTCTCCGCCCATTGTGGTGTCTTGGGAATGCCGTCTTCCTTGCCCAGAATATAATCAGACCACTTTTCAAAGCCATATGTGCGTTTTGCTATATAGTCTTTATCGTAAAGATCCTCGGTAATCCATACATAGGCGATAGCCGCCGCGAGGGCTGTATCGGTTCCCGGCCTAGGGGCGAACCATTTATCCGCAAAATTGATAGCGGTAAAGTTGTAGAAGGGATCAATGAAGACCATTTTCACGCCCAGCTCTTTCAGCCACAAACGCCTTATGGCGGACTCATGCCCGGAATAAATCCCCGAAGTAGCCGAAGGATCGGAAGACCAGAAGACAATCATTTCTGTGTTTTTCAGGGCATCTTCCAAGAGGTCCTGCTGTTCGGGAATCCCCAGTCTCCAGGCGAATCCCCAGTTATGCATAGCCCCCCAGTGCCACCCTTCCCAGCTGTCCGGATTATGGTCAACATAGGTGTAGCCCAGGATGCTCATAAATCTGAAGTAGGTACTGTGCCGGTAGCCGATATTACCCCAGTTATGGTGTGAGGAAGGCGTACTGGCGATAGCTCCAGGTCCATAATTGAACTGTATGCGTTTTATTTCATCGGTGAGAATATCTAGGGCTTCATCCCAGCTTATTTCTTTATAGCCTGATTTGCCCCTATTTTTGTGCTTCCGGTTTCCCTCTGGATCAAAGTCTACTCTCTTTAGCGGATGCAGGATGCGGCTGCTTCCGTATATTCTCGACCTCTCGGCTAGCGTGTAAGGAGAAACCCTGGCTATTCTTGAGGGAGAAAAGCTCTTCCCGCGAGCGTTAATGACCCATGACGCGGCATCATCTCTATCCAATACTAGGGGCTCGATGCGTGTTATTTTCCCGTCTTTTACATAAACATAAACGGGACCACCAGTAGTGCAGTTGGTGAAAACATGTTCATCTTTTTTTGGATTGACCATCTTATCCTCCTGTTTCATTCTTCGGTTTAGATCAAAGTCTAAAGCCTGGTGGCAGTGAGGTGAAGCGCATGTTGCCTTCAGCGTATTCGCCAGTGGTGGCGATAACCACCATAAGATAAGGCCTATCAACCCTCCTGAAAACCTGGGGATTATGAAACACACCCCCAGGTACCCAGACAGCCGTCGCCTTGGTAGTGACGAATTTTTCTGCGTCTTTTCCCTCCCCAAGCCAGAACTCGACTTCGCCTCCCAGATTCAGAGTGTCATGCGGGTCAAGCCCGATATACAGAAAGAGTTCATCGAAGTCGTGAGCATGACCCCCGCTCTCAGTGCCGGTGCCAGGCATACCGCCTTTTAAGATCATCGGCTCAAGGGTGGGCAGCATTATCCCAGCCCCTGCGGCATAAATGTGGAAAATCTCTACCCACATTTTAGCATCCGGATAGGTATTTTTATCGAACATGAGTGTGGGCACGGCTACCATACCCCGGTGAAACGGTAACAATCGGTCCGTGGCGAATTTTATCTCATTGACATATTTGGTATATAGACCTTTACCTTTTTGTTCTTGGTCAACTTTATTAAAAGAGAAGGCCGGCGGCAAAGGGGTCATGGTAGCTGGTTCAAGATGATATTTTGATGTCATCGCGATGGCAATTTCTATAATAGGTGCGTCCCGACTAGCCACCTTTGTGAATAAGTGGGGATTATGCGTCACCCCTCTCGGAACCCACTCGGCGGTTGGTGTCTTAGCGATAAATTTCTGCGCATTTTCTCCCTCACCTAGCCAGAATTCCACTTCCCCACCCAGGGACAGGACATCATGAGGGTTGCTACCGAAGAAAAGAAAAAGTTCATCGAAATCGGGATGCGAGTGTTGTCCGCCTTTGGTGCTCTCGGGAATTTCTTTACCTTCTACAATTATCGGCAATTCATCAGGAACCATAACTCCAGAACCGGGGGCGTATACATGAAAGGTCTCGACCCAGATTTTGGCCTCAGGAAACACTTTTTGGTCAAATATCAGGGAAAAATCGGCTATCTTACCGCGATAGGACGGGCGTACAAGTTCCGTCCACAGCCTTAAATCGTTTACATATTTCGCGTATTTTTCCATTAATATAAAGCCTCCCGTTTAAAAAAGTAAGGTTTTCTAAATTCTAGTCACCCGGCAAAGCATAGCCTTAAGTGAAGGATTCCCGGACACGGGGTCAACGGGTGCATCGTCAGTTAAGATGTTAACATTATTTTCTTGCCAGCCGTGGCCAATATTAACTGCCCCGGGAACAATATCTTCAGTCACATCGGCTTTTACAGTAATTGCCCCTCTTTTTGTCCTCACCTCTATCATATCTTTGTCGTTGATACCGTATTCGGTAGCAGTTTTCGGATGAATTTCGGCAGTGAGTTCGGGACAAAGATTATTTAATTGATGAATACCTCTTAATTGAGAATGAAAATATTCCGGTACCCGTGAGCCGGTGGTGAGTACAAGGGGATATTCTTGAAGTAACTCCGGAGTACTGAAGGGGCTTTCCGGCGACTCACAATAACACGGGAGAGGGTCACCTCCGACATTTTTTAAGGACTCTGAGACAATTTCCACTTTCCCTGACGGAGTCTGCAAACCCTTCTCTATATTATAGTCACACTCACCGTACATAATACCTTCGGGTTTTTCTAGCAGGCCTTTTACTGTTAATCCCATCGGTTCCATAACATAGTCGTAAAGCTCCAGTTCATCTTTCCAAGGGAAGTACTCCGCATAGCCCATTCTCTTCGCCAATTCAATCCAGAATTTGGCATCTGACCAGCTCTCTCCTACCTGAATTGCCTTTGACCGCATCTGAACATAGGGCATACCATGAATTTCCCAATGGAAATGACACATCTGTGTTTTTTCCAAGAAGGTTGCTGCTGGCAGGACTATATCGGCTTGTTGAGCGGTTTGTGTCATAACCGGGTCCATAACCACCATTAAATCCAGTTTCTTTAAAGCTCTCAATACCTTCTCCGTATTTGGCCAGGCGCTCAATGGATTAGCTCCTGTGACGATCATGGCCTTGATGGGGTACGGCTTTTCACTCAGCATAGTGTCCAGCAGCATAGTTGCCTGTCCTTCACCGTGTTCCCGTGAAGCACCCTCCCACCACAAAGGAAATCTATCGGCGCCAAGGCAATTCTCTTCTAACTTATCAAGTAGTCTTATCGAGTGCTCTTGCCATCTGGGGACATTTTTAAGACCTCCGGGAACCAGAAAATTTCCCGTGATAGCCTGGAGAACTGCCAACGAACGGCAAAAAGCGAAGCCATCCGCTCGAATGTCGGGTGTTTCGAAACCGGGAACAATACAGGCCGGCTTGGTGGTGGCATACATTCGGGCTATATTAACAACAGTTACAGCCGGCACCCAGGTTATCCTCTCTACTTCCTCGGGAGTAAACGCCCTCACGTGATTTACCAGTTTATCGAAACCCTCCGTCCATTTATCAACAAAGGCTTTATCATAAAGCTCCTCAGAGATAATGACGTTCATGATGCCCAGAGCTAAAGCTCCATCACTGCCGGGACGGGGCTGGACATGCACATCTGCCTCTCGGGCAAAAGGGGTACGCCGAGGATCAATCACGATCAGCTTGGCGCCATTCTCCTTGGCAGCCGGAATAACCCACCAGGCGCGATGGCGTAAAGACGCATGGGGATTATGTCCCCAAAGTACAACACACTTCGACCTCTCGATATCAGGGCATACAAATGCTCCAAAGGTTTTCATCCTAGCTACAACGCCAGTACGAAAACACCCGTTGTCGGCCATAAAATGGTTAGGGGTACCATAGACATCCCCGAAACGATGAACCAATTGCGCATTTGCCCGCGCCCCCATGTAATAGGTCAAGCCTTTAGTGATGACCAAAGAGTGAGCTCCATAATTACGTTTAATATCAAGGAGTTTTTCGGCGATAATATCCAACGCTTTCTGCCATGAGATACGCTTCCATTCCTTGCCTTCTCGCCTCATAGGGTACAAGATACGGTCAGGAGAATACACGAAATCTACTAGAGATGCTCCCTTGGGGCAGAGTCTCCCCTTACTGATAGGATGCTCGGGCATACCCTCAACCTTAACCAGCTTACCATCCTTAACGTGCAATAAAAGACCGCAACAAGAGAAACAAAGTGAACAGGCACTTTTCACTACCGTTGTCCCTGAAACTGAACGACTGCTCATATGTGCCTCCATCTGATGAATTCTGACTAATTTGATTAATAATTGTATTTCCCTATCTACAATATGTCAAACATAAATAAACTCGTAAAATGAAACGGTTTTCTGATTGACTGTCGTTTTTATAATTATTCGTGCGTTAACAATTTATTAGCTAGATAACAGAAAGAGATGGAGAGGCTTATTTTCTCCATCTCCTATACTAACGGTCACCCGTTTCTTGCTCATTATTTCAGAGTGGGCCCAAGGGCTTATGAGTCCCCTCGTCTGAGTTTCAGGTTGAGATGAGGGTGAACGAACATTATTTTCAAAAGACTAAAAAGGAACCTTTTTATGGATACTAAACACCTCGTCAGAATATACTGCAGCCCAACATCGTAATTTTCTAAAAGACTGCATAGATATTATTCATCTCATTTTATCCTTCTTAATAGTCTTAATAATATAACGATTCGAAGTAATTAACAATCCGCTACACTGTGCAATGAGGTAATAAAATGGCGTTTTGATCAACAATCTTTAAAAAGGTCCGCCAAATTTTACGCCTAACGCCCACGCCTATTTTTCATAATTGAAAAAGGAAACGAAAAACTAGACGAGGATGAGTTAGAGATAAATCCAGGCCCGTATTAAAACCGTTATTTTACTCCCCTCATACCCCAATGCTACAATTAGATATTTCTCAGGAACAAGCAGCAGACTATGAGCCCTGAAGGTAAGCACCCTGGTTTATTCTACGGATGGTACATCGTCGGTGCTTGCGCCATTATCACCCTCTATACTGGTGGCGTCGTTCACTTCGGCTTTACCGCTGTTTTCGAGCCTATTGCCGAAGAATTCGAATGGTCTTACGCGCAGATTTCTCTAGCCTCCTCGCTACGCGGCCTTGAGATGGGCCTCCTCGCTCCCTTGATGGGTTTCCTCGTCGACCGCTACGGACCCCGAAGACTGATTTTTATTGGTAGCCTTATCACCTGTGCGGGCTTTTTACTTCTCAGCCGTGTTAACTCGCTTTCCATGTTCTACATAGCCTTTGCCCTTCTTGCTTTCGGCATGAGTACTAGTGGGGGGACTGTCCTAATGACAACAATAGCCAATTGGTTCCATCGCAGGGTTGGCATCGCTATGGGAATCGTTGCCAGCGGTTTCGGCCTTGGTGGCCTTCTGGTCCCTGTTGTCACCATATTAATTGATACCTTTGAATGGCGTACAGCGATGGTCATTACCGGACTCGGGATGCTAGTGATTGTCCTGCCGCTGTCTTTTATTGTCAGGCACAAACCGGAACCCTACGGTTATCAGCCTGATGGTGAGTTAATTGAACCGTTTGACTTAGATCCTCAGAGTCCCCGACCTATTACCGAGATTAATATACCGACCAAGCAGGCACTAAGGAGCCGGACTTTTTGGCAGCTTGGTATATCATCTATGTGTCATGCTTTTGTGGTAGGTGCCGTAATCACTCATCTGATGCCTTACCTCAGCAGTCTGAGTATCGTCCGTTCAACCTCTAGTATCATCGCATTTATCCTACCAACAGCAAGTATCATTGGTCGGCTTAGCAGTGGCTGGCTCGCTATCCGGTATGGCAGCCGGTTTATATTCGCCGCTAGCTTCATCTCGATGACCGCGGGTATACTAATTTTCGGTTACATATCAACCAGCACCCCATGGTTGATTGTACCTTTCGTCATTACTTTCAGTCTCGGCTGGGGATGCAGCGTTACCTCAAGGTTAAGTTTGATGCGGGAATCTTTCGGACGAGTTAATTTTGGCAAGATTATGGGGTTTATTTCTGGTATGATGATGTTGGGGAATATAACTGGTGCCCCCCTTGCTGGCTGGGTATACGATACTTGGGGGAGCTATCGGGGCGCCTGGCTCACTTATAGTGCCATAACTCTACTCGCATCTCTGCTGGTATTCACCATACCTTCTAATCTAAGTGGCGGAAAAGAAAAAACCAACTATTCGGGCTTGATGGTCTCTTTCTCTATGTGATTCGGATCTTAATTTCTTTCTCTTAAAATAGACATATTATACGGCGAGAATTTACGACCAATATCTAAACTTTGGTTATAATAATAAAAAAGGAACCATTCTTATGTTTGGGTTTCCATGTCTGGAGTCCGAGTGTAATTCTTGCCGGACATTCTTAGCAGACGGTCACCAACCCACCGTTTCCATATCTCTATGAGACAAGACTACTAATTGTCTAAATTCATACCGTCTGACCGAAACAGCTTCATCAGCCCCAGCTAAATTAATGTCTACGTCGGCCTCACCGATCCGGGAGACTGGTCGGTCCAGATTTACTGTAGATCCATGAAAAACTATTAACTTGGGATGTTATGGTAAAACGGATACTAAGATATATATAAAAAACCTACGGTGGGCTTAGCCCACCCTAGGTTTATATAACATCTGGGGGTATTTTTTCTAAATAACGCAACGTTCACTTAAACTTAAGTTTTAAGTACAGGAGTAAAAACTAGGAGTATTGGAGTTACTTTGGGGAAGAATTATCCAATCTTGGTCATCTATGGTAGTCTAATTTTTGAACATTGATACCTAGTTGCATAAAATATTTCAGACAATATGAGGATTGATACTAATGAATCATCTATTTGTTTGCAGCGGTAATACTTGTCGCAATCCCATGGAGGAGTAAGTGTCACTACATAAGGCCGATTATTCATCAGCGGGCTAGAAGACCGTGGCTCTATCGCCAGAAGGTTAAAACAAGGCAAGAGAAAGAGGAAGCCAAAACACGGTTCAGAGAATTTACCAGTGTAATCTTATGAGCTACTCCGCCCTCATTACAGATTCCGCTCCGCAAGAATGCACAGACCAAGGCAATCAACAATTGACAATTCATCAAATTGTACTATAATGTATGCCAAAGCATAGGATAGAAAAATACTCTAGATAGCAGGAGATTCGTCAAAGTAATATTATAATAGAGACATTACTTTAGCTTATTATAGCAATAAATTCGTTTAAAAATATGAACAAAAAAGGAGGGTGAACAAATGAAGAAATATACTACTCTTGTTTCCGTTATAGCCATCTTCTTGCTATTGACCGGAATGGCAATATCCTGTGGTACCACAACGACTCAGACAACCCAGCCAACTCAAACAACACCTCCCACAGAAACGAAGGAGCCGATAACAATAAGGTTAATCCAGCCAGCTCCTCCGGGCGACCAGCTTGTTCTAAAAGACGAGGCGCTAGCTGAAAGGTTTAATAAAAGGGCCGGGGGTAAGTATGTAATCAAGGTTTACCCCAGTGAAACACTAGCGAAGGTTCCAGAATATTTCGATGCAGTTAGGACTGGAGCTGCGGAAATGGCTTCCATCGGATGGCCTATTTTTACATTTCAAGATTCCCGGCTTGGCCTAATAGCTCTGCCGTTCTTATTCGATAGCGTAGAGGGGTTTGCGGCTATTCAAGATGATCTAGTAGAAATGTATGATCCAATATTTCAGGAAACATTTAACGCCAAAGCCTTGGGTGCCTTTGTCACAGGTGGTATGGATTACATAGGAAATAAACCCGTGAGAGTATTGGATGACTGGAAGGACCTGCTGATAGGAGCCATAGATGCGCCGCTGGCATATATGGTGGACCAATGGGGTGCCGGTTCTCAGGTGATCATGTGGGTAGATTTGTATGGTGCTCTAGAGAAAAACGTAGTCGATGGTGCAATGATGGGACTTCATGGAACCATAAACATGAAAATGACCGACGTAATCGATTACGTTACCGTATTATACAGTGAGAGCGGTATGAACGGATATACAATTAACCTTGATGTTTGGAACGCCATGCCGGAAAATATCCAGAATATACTGCTGGAAGAAGTCGCGGCTACATGCGAAGAATTCAATAATTTATTTGTAGGATACGATAAAACCGACCCAGAGGAAATCAGAGACATGGGCATAGATGTATATTATCTACCTAAAACAGAGCGTGATAAGTGGAAAGCAATCATCATGCCTTACACTAACGATGAGCTGGATAAAGGAGGAGAAATCGGGGAAACGCTGAGACGATTGGCCGAAGAGGCGAATAATAAGTACCCTTACCAAGATAGATAGCGGAGAATATGATATCAGTACCAGTTCGCCTCCTGATTTAAAAAAGCGTGTCGATTAATACGGCAGAGCTGTAAACCCGTATTAAACCAGCTAACATTTTTAATTGGCTTGCTATCCTCCTGGCAAGATTATCACCGTTATAAGCATATCAAGGTAGTGGATTTGAAAAATAAGGTAAAATACACCCCCGACTATATAATTAATCGCCTGAGCCGTTTCCTGGTAATTATTAGCGGGGTAATGATAGTACTTATGGTATTTACGTCCACTTACGGCGTAGCCAGGCGCTATTTTTTACATAGTCCGGAGCCATACTCGTATGAAATCAGTACCATGTTCTTACTGTGGTCTTTCGTTCTGGCCATCGCCGCCGTGGAGCGTTATGATAGAAATATACGAGTTGACTTTATCAGTAACTTGTTCCCTGATCGCATTCGGCATTACATATTAAGCATCATTGCCCCTGCCGCAGGTCTATTTGTCTGCATTATGTTTGCCTGGCAGGGTTTTGCCGCGGCAATGTACTCTCTGAAAATTGGCGCCGTGACCATGACGGCATGGAAAGTACCCCTGTTCCCCATAAAGATTGTCATTCCCATCGGTTACGCTGTGTTGTTTATGGTACTTGCCCTCAAGCTGTATTCCGGCATCGCCAGCTTGTTCACAGAGAAAAGCCAAGATAGAACTGTAAAATGAGATATACAATGAAGTTGTTTCTGGTCTTGATGTAATCATATCAGTCTAGTTCCGGAGCATTATGGACGCTACGGTTGCCGCAATAATATGCGTGTCTATCATGCTTATAATGTTGCTGATAGGCATACCCATTCCTTTTGCGCTGGGATTCAGCTCAATCCTCATCGGTACGATAACCTATGGTGCTACCATCCTTGAAAAAGTCGGTTCAACCACCTTCTATCTGGTATACAACTTCGTATGGACACCGCTGCCGCTGTTTACTCTGATGGCGTGCATTATGGCCGAGACAAGGATAGGTGAGGACCTTTATCGAGCCGCTAGGAATTGGTTATCGCGCCTTCCGGGCGGTCTTATAAGCGCTAGTATTCTGGGTGAAGCCGGCATGGCTGCTGCCTTGGGCGCCAGTGCTCCTACTATTATTGCAGTGGGTAAAGTGGCGGCTCCGGAATTTGAAAGATATGGCTATAAAAAAGGTTTCAGTATAGGTGCACTAGCATGCGGCGGTGTCTTGGGACCGTTGATACCGCCCAGTGCAACAATGATTATTTACTCGGTTTTAACCAATGTTTCTCTCGGGCGGCTTTTTATCGCCGGTATCATACCAGGTATTATCTTGGCGCTTATGTTGGGGGCTTTGCCTATAGTCCTGTGCGCGCGCAACCCCCAGCTCGGTCCTGTCGGAGCTTCAGTAAGCTGGGCAGAACGATTTAGGTCATTAAGGAAGATCTGGGCGGTCGCTCTAATATTTATCTTTATTCTCGGTTCGATTTATCGCGGCATAGCCACACCTACAGAAGCCGGGGGAATCGGCGCTTTTGTTGTGCTGGTTATCGCCGTTTTATTCTACCATCTGAGATGGAAAAACCTATACCGGGCGATGATAGAAGCAGCTTTGGTAAATGCCATGCTCATGTTCATTTTCGTCGGCGCACAGTTCTTTTCCTATGTGATAGGAACATCTTCTTTGGCAGAAAATATTACAAGTTTTGTCGTCAATGCGAATCTACCACCATATTTGGTAATCGTGGCTATCATGTTACTCTTGCTTATCTTGGGTTGTTTTATAGAAGGTATTACCCTAATGATGCTCACCATCCCTATCTTTTTACCATTAGTTACAACCCTCGGTTTCGATCCTCTCTGGTTTGGCATCCTTTATGTAACCAACATGGAAATGGGCTTGATAACTCCGCCCATGGGAATAAACCTTTTCCTTGCTAGAAACACATTTGACGTACCAACCGGTGAGCTTTTAAAAGGTATAGCACCATTCTTTATAATGCTGCTGCTGTTTCTGGTGGTTATAGCTGCTTTTCCGCAAATAAGTCTGTGGCTACCAAGCTTGATGGTTAGAAGATAGATTTTAATCATTAAGATAACCTTATTACATCATCGAAACTGAGAAATTCCAGCGGAATTCCATCCGGATCCCGGACGTAGGAAAAAGCAGTCCCTTCCTCACCGGGCACGTGCTGTAATTTTATAAAAAAATCTATACCCTCTTTTTCGAAAGAATCAACTATCCCGGCTACATTTTTACACATCATAGCGGTTTGCAGATAACCAAAATCACCCCATGATGTAAAAAACGGGATGGACCTTCCCCGAGGTTCAAGGACTTCGAAAAGCTCCACCATTCCGTCACCTTTACTTGAGGCGAGAATACAGGAGCGAACCCTGGTCTGTTCACTTTCACAAATCTCATTGAGCATTCCGGAATACTTTTCATGCGGTTCTATAAAAATCTTATCAAAACCAGCATATTTCTGATAAAAATAAACTGATCGTTCAAGGTCGGTAACGCTTATTCCTACCCAGCGTACTCCACCTGATTGATTATTAATTGGTAACTTTGCTCCCGAGACAAGTTCGACGAGATTACCTTCAGGATCTTTGAAATAAACAAGGATATAAGAGCCATATCCTGGGAGCTCGACTGACTTTGGATCGGAAAAGAAATCAATCTTGTCCTTAAGATTGTTGTATCAATCATACACATTTGAGACGGCGATAGTAATCTTGTTAGCTCCGATATCGCCATAGCGTGTATCTTGGCGGATAGCACGGGGAACAGGAGTAATCATGTGAATTAACTCGATAATTATTCCACCCTCATTATGGGAGAGCATGCTAATCGTAAATTCAGGGGCCACACCTCGCATAATACCGGACATAATGTTATGCGAGGCAGCTTTACGGTTTCTAGCGGAAATGGGCGTACCAAAAAATTATCCCGTTGTAGAAAAAGGCTTGAAAATAACAATGGAGGAGGTAAACAATGAAGGGAACAGTAACAATGAAAGGTAAACGATACTACCCAGTTTTTGACATTAATCGAGACCCAGCAACTGGAAAGCGTCGTCAAAAGTGGGGTCCTGGATTCAAAACCAAGCGCGATGCTGAGAATTGGCTTACTGAAACCGTCAGCCAGGTTAACAAGGGTATCTACATAATACGTATAAAAGAGACCGTTAGGGAATGGTGTGAGGATTGGTTAGAAACTTATGCTGCTATACATCTTAGACCAAATGTAAAGGATAGTTATAGCCAAATGCTCAGAAACCATCTAATACCTTACCTGGGTGCCAAGCCACTCTCTGCTTTGACTGCTAATGACCTGGATGCCAGATATGCCGATATGATAGCTAGTGGCTTATCACCAACAACCGCTGGATATCTTCACCGTATAATACACAACGTATTGAAGGGTGCCGTGAAGAAAGGAAAGGTATCGTTTAATATAGCTAAAGATGCAGACCCCCCGAAACAATAGAGACCAAACATCGAAGTTTGGAATGAGAATGAACTAGCTCGATTCAGAGAGGCAGCATTAGCGCATGAATTCAACTTGTTTTCTATATACGAAATGTTGTCCGGAACTGGTGCTAGGATTGGTGAGGTTCTGGGGTGCCAGTGGAGAGACCTCTCTGTTCATACAAAATCTCCGAAGTGGTCCATTCAACGTACAGCCTATAAAAGGGATAACGGTGAGTGGTTAATTAACAAACCTAAGACAAGAAAAGCTAGAAGATTGATAGACCTTCCACAATCCCTAGTTTTAGTACTCTCGAGGTTACGTGAACAGAGGGAAGCAGATGCGGAATATTTTGGCTGGACATTAGATGAGAATGATTTTATCTTTATCCGTCCTGATAGTACACTCCCCGACCCACATCATGTCAGCAGGGTATTTAAGGAAATTGCGATTAAGGCTGGGTTGAACCCGATCCG
>DUFB01000023.1 GCA_011192005.1 Dehalococcoidia bacterium | reverse complement strand
GCGACCATGGCTCTGGGAATCGCCGAACGTGCCTTTGAAATCGTGCTGGACTATACCGGGACACGCATGGGGGGATTCAAACCCGTCCGGCAGCACAGTATTGTGGCCGGAATTATCGCCGATATGGCAATCGGCATCGAGATGATGCGGGCCAGCATCTATAACTTGAGTTACATGCTCGACCATCTGGACATATACGGTCCGCCCTGGAGTCCCGAGTTCATATCCAGAGCCACCGCCACGAGGGTATACGCCGGGGATATCGGTGTTGAGATAATTAACAAAGGTGCCGAACTCCTGGGTTCTATGGCTATCTCGGAAGACTTCCCTTATGAGAAATGTCTGAGGGATATCAAGATAACACAACTCTGGCTCGGGGGACAGCAAATATCTCGCTATCGCATCGCCAGGGGTTATTACGACCTGAAAAACTGGGTGTAGCCAGTAGACCTATATTACACCCGAGTCCCTGAGATGGCTGATTTTTTCTTGAGTCATCCCCGGCAGCTGACTCAATATTTCGCTGGTGTGTTCACCCAGCTCCGGCGACGCGCGTTCCACCTTGTATTGCATACGGGAGAACTTAAAGGGCGAATTGACTACCTTAAACTTACCGGCCGTCGGGTGTTTTATATCAACGAACATGTTTCTCGCCGTTATTTGCGGGTCTCTGGCTGCCTGGTCGATAGTATTCACCGGACCGCAGGGTATGCCCACTTTTTCCAGTTCCTCAATCCACTCCGCTGTTTTTTTGGTCTTCATGGCGGCGGCCATTATCGGTTCCAGCACTTGATAGTTCCGGGTACGTGACCACCCGTCGGCAAACCTCGGGTCATCGATAATATCAACGCGGTCGATAGCCGCGCAGAAAAGGGGCCACTGGTCTTTAACACCACCCCGCAGCGCTATAGCGATACTGCCATCCTTGGTCTGAAACGTCTGGAAAGGCGTTATTACCGGGTGCCGGGTTCCGAGAGCGTGGGGTATCTCGCCAGTATTGAGATAACGCACGAATGCGTTCTCCTGGACGGCTATCTGGCAGTCAAGCATGCTGATGTCCACCAGTTGCCCCTCACCGCTGGTATGGCGTTCATTAAGCGCGGCGAGGGTGGCAATACACAGGAACAGACCGGCCGCGATATCACCGTAGGAGACACCCGGTCTAACCGGCGGACCTCCTTCCTCACCGGTGATACTCATGATTCCGCCCATGGCCTGTATAATCACATCAAAAGCGGGTTTACTCGCATACGGACCGTCCTGCCCGAAACCCGAACCGGATACATAAATAATCCGGGGATTTTTTTCCTTAACTCGTTCGTAGCTGAGGCCCATTTTCTCCATTGTCCCCGGCTTGAAATTCTGCACCAGGATATCGGCGGTTTTAACAAGCTCAAGGAACAATTCAACACCTGTCTCAGTAGCCAGATTCAACGTAACACTCTTCTTACCGCGATTAAGGCTGAGAAAATAGGTGCTCTGACCCCTCACCACCGGACCATTGCCCCTGGCGATATCGCCGACCTCCGGTCTTTCGATTTTAATAACTTCGGCACCGAGGTCACTGAGCAACATGGTAGCGAAGGGACCGAATAAGACCTGAGTTAAATCAATAACCCTGATTCCTGCCAGCGGACCGACCATGATTCACCTCACCATTTCCGGAAAACACTTAATTTACCTGACACGCTATTTACAAAACCTACAGCATCACCGTGCCGCCGTCGACATAGAGAACCTGCCCCGAGATAAAGTCGGAGTCCGGTGAAGCCAAGAACAGGGTTGCACCCACCAGGTCTTCAGGTTCCTCCCGTCGCGGGATGGATTGTCCCGAAGCCGCAGCGTCAAAACTCCCGCCACCGCCGGTCATGTCCAGGCTGGCTTCGGTAGCGGTAAATCCGGGGGCGACGGCATTAACATTGATATTCGACCTGCCCAGCGCGTGAGCCAGCGCGTGGGTCATGGTATAGATAGCCCCTTTACCGCAGGCATAAGGCATGAAGAAAGGCGCACCCCCTACCCTGGCAACATTGGACGCAATGTTGATAACCTTACCCTTTCCTGCCTCAATCATCAGGGGGACAACCGCCTTGGAGACCATCCAGGTACCCTTTACATTTACTGAAAATATCCTGTCCCACTCCTCTTCGGTCCAGAGGTTCCAGGGTTTCATCCTGATACCGAACCATATGGCGGCGTTATTGACCAGGATATCCACTTTTCCGTATTCCTTGATAACACTATCGGCTATTTTTTTAGTATCACTCTCGACGGAGATATCAGCCTCAATGAAAACGACTTCTCCACCTTTAGTTTTCAGTTCTTTAGCCGTTTCTTCGGCTCTTTCAATGTTGGTAGTCGTTAGCAGCAGCTTGGCCCCTTCCTCTATAAACCTCAAGGCGAACGCTTTCCCCAACCCGCGGCTGGCTCCAGTAATAATGGCTACCTTGTCCTGCAAAACCGGTGACATGCTTTCCTCCTTCTAAATATTTACGCCAGGTACCGGCACATAACTACACACTATTTTCTTGATGGTGATTTTTTACCGGTTTGTCTCCGGTTAATTATACAACCTTAAGGTGTTGTTTTCATACCTCGGGTTACCGGCTGATTATTTGAATTTTCGTTCAACGGGTATATATGCTAAGATAGGAACACCGATAATTAATCCTTCCTGCCATTATCATTCCGGAGGTGCAGCGTGTTTAAAGTTAAATGCAGGCTCGTCAGGTTCGCCGGGCACGTGGACAAATTCCCTTGCCATTTCGGCTATAAGATTGGCGATGAGTTCTATTATGACGGCGTCGAATTCAAGGGCAGGATATGCCCGGGACTACTCGCCTCAATGATGCCGATTATTCACGGTACGTTTCTGCTCGGATATAAATACAATGAAAACGTAATGTTCCGCTATCGCGGCCTCGATGTAAAGGACCCTGACATGGCTAAATATGACGGAGCTGGCTACCGCCCCGTCAGTGAATTGCCCGGAGGAATGCCGGAAGAATTCAAACGAATGGGCCCGCCCCCACCCCCCAACGAAAAATCCAAAACGAGCCATTTTACCTGTGGAGATACCCGAATACTGGCAGAATTCACCTGTGAGGCGGTGGACCTCAGTGACAGCGATTACGCCCAGCCTTTTTATCGTCGGGCAATATCAATACTGGAGAAAATAGAGGCAGACCCCGGCATCGATATAAAAGATATTCCGGACAGGTTTACGGATTTCGAGAGAAATGAAATTTCCCCGCGTCTGACCCCTGTTTTACTGGACGTGCTCATGGAAGCTTTAGTCGATATGAAATACGTCGAAGTTCGCGAGGGCAAAGCCTACGCTACCGGTAAAGAGCCGCCGAGTCGACCGAAAATCGGCTGAAAAGACAGTGACCAGACCCAGACCCATGAACCAGTCCTTATCGGGACTTCGCTTGGTTTTGTCGACGCTAACCCTGTATACTGGGATAAAGAACAGCTTAAGGTAGACGTAAATGACAGACGAAGAAAACGGAATGGATGAATTGCTTAAATTACAGCAGCAGTTCACCAGGCAACAGGAAGAGCATGACGAACGTAAAAAGCAGCAGGAAGAACAGGGCAAGAAAGCACAGGGAGTACTGAAAGGACTCAAGGACTTGCAGTTCTCCATGACCATCGAGCAGTTGAAACCGGTGGCATCGCCTGAAATTATCAAAGAGGTAAACGCCCTTAAAAATAAACCGGACAACGAAGACCTGCGTAAGATGATATCCAGACTATGTGATGATATGGAGCACGAACTGGAAACAATCGCCGCCGCGAATCCCGAAGCTAAACCGACGGTTGATTCCATGAGGGTCCTCAATATTCTCATGGACCTCTACTTTTCATTATAGTTGAACAAAATTGCAGGTATATCCTGTGTGTAACGGAGGTGGCTAACATGACTGCCAATCCGGTGGGTAAAATCCCCAGAGACAGACTTCAAAAAGACCTTTCGAATTATAAGAAACAGGCCATTGAGATGGGCGCTACGGATGCCAAAGTAATACCATCAGAAGCAATAGTTATTGATGAAAGAGTGGTGGCGAAATGTGCCTATCCTCGCTGTATATTGTACGGTACCAATGCCAACTGCCCGCCCTACGCCATGAGCCCGGATGAAATGCGCAAGGTTGCTAAAAGGTACAGGTACGGTTTATTCGTCAAGATAGAAGTACCGCCAAAAGATATCACCGGCGATGAAGCCTTTGAAAAGAAACTCCTGCTTCCTTACCTCAAGAAAATCAACGAGATTATCGCCCGCATCGAAGCCCGGGCGTTTTACGATGGCCACTATCTGGCGCTGGGACTCGGCAGCGGTTCCTGCCAATCGACCTTTTGTCCCGATACAGGATGCGCTGCCCTGGAACCGGGCAAAACCTGCACGCATCCCTTTCAGGCAAGGGCACCCATGGAAGCGGTGGGTATCGACTGCTTTGCCATGGCTACCCGGGTGGGATGGGACATATATCCCATCGGGCGCGCAACCAGGCCGGATGAAATCCCCTACGGACTGAGACTCGGATTGGTCCTGATTGCTTAATGCCCTTTTCTATTGCCGAAAAAGCTAAATAGCAACAAGCTCAGATTGCCATCTCTTACCCAGTTTTTATCAACGTTAATCCCGTTTTCTCCCCGTATTTGGGTGAAATACCCCATAGATAATGATGGTTAACCCTATAGTCCTTCCGCGAATTCATGCCTACAATAGGACGATAGTAATATACAAGTACAGTACGAATAGGCGAGTGTATTACCGAGAACCAGGCTTTAGAATAAAGATAGTTGCCAGATAGACAATGATGAAAATCGAGTGGAAGGAAGGGCAATGACCTACGGATGTATCACCGTTAAATGCCCCCGTTGTGATAGTGTTATCGAGATTATAAGCGGTAACACGTCACCTGACATATTCAAGTGCCCTGTCTGCATGGAGGGCGAGATTCGCCCTAACTCAAATCGACCCGCTCTTCAACCGGTATCCGCTTATCAGCAAAACAGCCGGAGACTGGAACAATATATCACCACCCTCAGTAATATCTGGACAAACTAAACTACTAAAATTGGTTCAGTTAATCAGCGTGAACCTGGCGCGCTGCCGTATATCCCTCGAAGAACTCCCTGCCATGACCTCGAACTCACCTGCTTCGGCTATCCAGCGCCTCTTCTCAGGGTCGTAAAAGGAGAGGTCTTCGAGACCGATATCGAAAGCCAACGATTTCTTTTCGCCTTCTTTAAGAGCGACTTTCTGAAATCCTTTAAGCTCCTTAAGCGGTCTTTCCAGGCTTGAGACAAGATCACGGATATACAGCTGTATAACCTCTTTCCCCGCCCTCTTGCCTGTATTGGTAACATCAACAGTGATTCTGAAAGGTTCGCCCGCCTTCATCTCGGACGGAACCTGAAGACCCTCATATCTGAAAGTGGTGTATGACAGTCCGTGGCCGAAGGGAAACAGCGGCTCTACATTTCTGATATCGTAATGCCGGTAACCAACGAATATACCCTCGGTGTATTCAACCCTGCCATTCTTTCCGGGATAATGGCTGAAAGTAGGATTGTCCTCAAACCTCTTCGGGAAAGTCATCGGTAGCTTGCCGGAAGGATTAACGTCTCCGAACAACACATCGGCGATGGCATCACCGCACTCCTGCCCGGGGAACCACGCTTCGACGGCGGCAGCGACGCTATCAATCCAGCCAGTCATCACCACCGGCGAGCCGTTGTTAAGGACGACGATAGTATTATTGTTGACTTTGGCAACCGCTTTGATTAAGTCCAACTGTGCGCCGGGAAGCTCCATATCCGGTCTGTCCCGGCCTTCCGTCTCGTGTTCCTCGTTCAATCCGATGAAAATTATAGCAACATCGGCTCCTGACGCAATATTAACCGCCCTCGTTATCGCGTCATCCGTCAGGGGCGGCGTACAACCCAGGCGGATATGCCGTGGTATCCAGTCAGGGAAATCCAGCTGGCTGATATACTCTATCCTGATATTATAAGGCTTACCAGCTTCCAGATTATACTCGCCTATTGCCTCTTCACCGATACTTATAATCTGCGCTTCGGGACCCTCTCGTCCTTTCTCCACCACCAGCTTATCATCGATAAATATCCGCCCCAAGCCATCCAGAAGCATCCCGAAGGTATAGCTGCCGGTTACCGGTGCCCGGAACGTACCCGTCCACCTGATGGAAAATTTACCTTTTTCGGTATCAATCCCGGGAATCATAAAGGCGGAATCGCCACCCAGCATAATGCGGAATTTATCGTCCAACTTCTTCAATACCGGCTTTCCAGACATATCAGGGTTATTGAAATACTCGCCCGTCAGGCCCTTTCCTTTACCGCCGTCAGACTGACGCAGAAATTCAGGCGACATCAGTAACGTTAACCGGTTATTACGGCACCCCATTTCATGGCGGATTTCCACGGAATCCCTGCATTTCTGCCTGATGCCTTCCAGCGGTGTGACGGTATAATACGGGTTTACCGTCGCACTGCCGCCGCCCTGAATCCTGGCTTCGGCGGCGTTCGGTCCGATGACGGCGATAGATTTAATCTTATCTCTATCCAGCGGCAGTACATCGCCCTCGTTTTTCAGCAGAACGATAGCCTCCTGTGCCGCCTCACGCGCCAGGTTTCTTCGTTCGGGAGAATCCACATTATCACCGGATATTTTAAGAGGCTTTACGAAAGCTCCCGACCTTTCGATAACTCCAAGGATGCGGCGGACTTTATCATCGATATCAACCGACTCAACCTCACCGTTTCTAACAGCCTCTACCAGAGTATCATTAAAGAAACGGGCGGGACCGGGCATTTCCAGGTCGAGTCCGGCATTAGCGGCGGGGACGGTGCTATGGACAGCGCCCCAGTCCGACACGGCAAAGCCGTCGAAACC
Source organism: Dehalococcoidia bacterium (assembly GCA_011192005.1). GTDB lineage: Bacteria > Chloroflexota > Dehalococcoidia > Dehalococcoidales > RBG-16-60-22 > W425. The sequence continues at coordinate 423 of DUFB01000023.1, read as the reverse complement.
CCACTCTTCTTTCAATATATCGGTCAGGAAATAAGCATTCTCCGAGGCATAAGTCCCGTTAATCCGGTTATAGGAACACATTACAGTCCACGGTCTACCCTCTCTAACAGCGGCGGCGAAGGCGGGCAGATATATCTCGCGGATAGTCCTCTCATCAGCCTCGACAATGACGGTAAACCTTTCGAATTCCTGGTTGTTGAGGGCAAAGTGTTTCACGGAAACACCGACATCACGACTCTGAACACCGTTGATGTAAGCCACCGCCATCCTGGCGGCAAGATGGGGGTCTTCCGAATAGCTTTCGAAGTTCCTGCCGCCCAACGGCGAACGGTGGATATTGATGCAGGGACCCAGGAGGAGAGCACATCCCCGGGCTTTGGCCTCGTCCCCGATGGCAGCACCGACCCGGTTTACCAGCTCCGT
>DUFB01000022.1 GCA_011192005.1 Dehalococcoidia bacterium | reverse complement strand
TCATAAAATACCCAATATCAATTATCGTTTATATTTCTGGCAATTATACACCTACCATCAAATGCCAACAAATTATAAACTGATAACCCGGTTACATGGAGAAATCTCAGGGAAATTTCGTCTTCTACCTAAAAGGCATCTTTTTGGGTATAAAACACGAGTGCAGCTGAATTGGTATAATAATGTTTGCCTGTGATAATGAAATCAGCCGCTGCCACCACTCAATAATTTCATTAAGTCACCAATCAAAACGTTTTTAGTGAGTTCATGTTTTAGTTTAAGCTTGGGTTTCATCCTGTAGACATTTGCTTTCCCAGTGTTTTGACGGGATATGTAACCATCTTCTTCCAAGTCTCCAAGTATTCGGAGGATTGATCTTTCGGTAATACCCAATGCATTAGCCATATCTCTCATAGTGCATTGTGGATTCTTTGAAATATACAGAAGTACCAGCCCGTGGTTAGTAATGAATGTCCAATTTTTCATCAGAACACCGCCTAACCTTTTCAGAAAATCTCCGTTATTATATAATAGAGATGACTAATATGTCTAGACATAAATGTCGCAAATAAATAATGAGGAGAAAAATATTATGATTAAGAAACTAATACTTCTGGGTGTCACAATAATTATGGGTATCGTCCTTGTATTAAATGGTTGCTCTGCTCAAGCTAATGAGACTGACCCAAACCTTATCGGGTGGATCGATGGTATAAATCAACCTCAAGGTGAAAAATCGGGTCAGATTTCAGTGAATTCACCTGATAATAATACGTCAGACAAATTCATGATTACTGTTACTGATAAGACACAGATATACACTCGAATAAATAGTGAAAAAGATCAAAAGGTAGGATTTAACGATTTTAACGCAGGACAGAAGGTTGAAGTTTGGTTTTCCGGGCCTGTAATGGAGTCTTATCCAGCCCAAGTCTCTGCGGGAAAAATCCTGATTACCGAAGAACCGGCTTCTCAAACAATGCCTCCACTTAACGACGGTGTTAAGAGTATTCTCGTAGAAGTTACTTGTGATGAATTCGCTTCGACCCCTCACATTACTAAGGAAATCGAGATCACTTTCCCTGGATCATTGGTTGTCTCCTTATGCTCTAACCCTTCCACCGGATTTGAATGGGAAGAGGTGAATATCGGTGACGAGTCCTTAATATATCAGACAGAACATAATTATGTTTCGCCTGAAGCCAGTGGTATAGTTGGTGCAGCGGGTAAGGATGTTTGGAGTTTTAATTCTGCTAGTAGTGGTCAATCTACCCTGACATTTAAATACAGCAGACCATGGGATGGTGGAGAGAAAAGCGAGTGGACATTAACACTAAATGTCGAAGTGAAATAGTATCATATCATTTAGTGTAATTGGGGAAAAAGAGCTGAACAAAGTAAGAGAGCCTCTTCGGAGGCTCTCTTGTTATCTCGTAGTAATAAACTTGGTCGCTGGTTCAATCCCGGCAGGAAACCAGAATGCTTAGAATCTCTTGAATATGATTATATGCCGTTGAGAGATGAGCCTCATCTTCATAGAACACTGCACGGCATTTAGGGAGTGTATCAGCAACATACCTACCAACCGATATAGGAACGTTAGCATCCAACTCTCCATGCCATAAATGAACTTCACCAGAAATGTCCTGTAGCTAAATGAATGAAAAGGAATGTGTGGAAAATACAGAGAAAACAACTTGACGCTGAGGTGAACCTCGAAGAATATAATTTATAAAAAAGAATAGATCAGCTATTTTCTCACTCAATATTATTATTTACTGAAGCTAAATAATAATCTCTATATGCACCTAGCAAGTGAATCTATTCCTTGGATGAAGACACTTATAGAGCAAGAAAACTGAACGTAAACTGAACGTATAATTATTAATAATAAGTGAAGCTAATCAAAGGGGAAAACTTGAGCATAGTAGACCTCGTAATACTACCTAATATGAAGAACGACAATATGCAGTAAAATATTCTTGTTAGAATACTTGCTAGATATATAATTTACCATTAGAATTATTTCATTGCTAAGGCGTTTAATAATAAAAATCTGGCGGTTTGAGGCTTAAATGATGATTTCTATATAGGCTGGCCACCTAGCAAATTCAAACAGGAGGTTAAAAATGGAGCTGAAAGTCACCCATAATCAGTTCCAAGACCCTCTTTCTCCTTCAAACATCATTACTCATAAGACTGGGGTCTGTGGTTCGAGTCCACAATGGCCCACCATTTTTTTCAGGCATTCTCTGCATTATCCCAGGCGTGACAGCTCGTTCCAGCACGTTCCTCAGGCGACTTGACTCACTTCTGTTTGATTCTTCGGTGACTAAACCCAAGAAAGCTCTATGGGGCGGTGGGGTGATAGATGGAACTCAGTGGAAAAGCATTATTCCAGCAAGCTTGCTTTATAATAGCCTTAGTAGTATTATCCGTGTAATTAAGCCTTGCTCTAAGGTAGAGCATTAAATACCGACCCTAACTCTTTTAGGCTGAGAGTTTAAAGGGGGATTCTATGAGTGCAGGAAAAATCATAATGCTGATTTTCGGTATTATCGTACTGCTAATTTCACTCAGTTTCCTGATGGGTGGAGGAGCATTACTCTCGGCACATAATATTATTAAGGATAGCGAAGGATTCTATAATACAAAGACTATTCAGATTGAAAAGGATTCCTACGCTATCATTGTTGGACCTACTGATATCAATGTCGATGTTGGATGGGACTGGGGATGGGGATGGGATTTAGGTGACCTAATCACTTTTAAGATAGAAGGCTCAGGTTATGATCCCTCAACGCAAATATTCCTGGGAATAGCCAGAGAATCGGATATCAATACATATTTGGACGATGTTGAGTATGATGAGATAACAGATTTAAATGTATTTCCCTTTAGAGTGGATTATCGAAATCAGCCCGGCAGTGTTGTACCCGAAGTTCCTTCCTCGAAAACCTTCTGGATTGTTTCAAACTATGGTCCCGGAACACAGATTATTGAGTGGGAGCTTGAACCCGGTCGCCATTCACTGGTTATTATGAATGCTGATGGGTCCGCTGGTATTGATATGGATGTAGTATTCGGAGTGAAAGTCCCCCTGTTATTTGGGATTAGCGTGGGTCTTCTCATTGGAGGAGGAGTGTTGCTTGCTATTAGTATATTAATGATTTACTTTGCTACAAGAAGGCCAAGAATTTCACCTCCAGAGGCCGTCGAAGCACCTGCGTTGAGAGAGACTAAAAGAGAACAAACTGAGGTAGAACCTGAAGTAAAGAAAGAAACAGAAGAAAAAACAAGTACAGGACTTGAACCAAACATTGCTGCATTACTCAGTTATGTCCTTGGTTGGGTATCAGGCATAATAATATTTATCTTGGAAAGGGAGAATAAATTTGTCCGTTTCCATGCGCTACAATCAATTCTTGTCTTTGGCACGCTCAATGTAGCCAGCGCTGTTTTAAGCTGGATACCCTTCTTTGGCGTCTTTTTCGGTGTTGTTATCAGTATCTTAGCCTTTATCCTGTGGATAGTACTGATGGTTAAGGCATACCAGGGAGAAAAATTTAAAATTTTGTGGGCTGGTGATTTCGCGGAGAAACAAGTGAGTTGAACATAGATGATGGTTGCCATCCTTTTTATGATTGCAGAATGTGGTTTGAGTTAAGCTGGGGCAGCGTCCGGGATTAAACCAGAGACTAATGACTAACAATATTGATGGTTAGCTTACTAAAATCCGCTGCAGTTTCTACATTGAAACACTAATTATACTCTCAATATTTCATGACATTGATATCCTTATGAAATTATTTAAGACTACCCAGATCAATCTGGCTAAATCGTTCTGGTCCATCCGTGGTTATCAGGTAAGTATAACCCATACCACAGGCATCACCACCCAATTCTGTCATTATGCTGGGATGAACGGCTAAAACCATTCCCGCCTGAAGGACAACCGGGCTGGATTCGGTGATGGACCAGAAATCGAGCGCATCCAGGCCAATAGCATGTCCGGGGCGTAATGGCGATATAAAGCCATCTTCCTCAACGGACTTAATAAGATAATGATAAAGATCAGAAACTCTGGTTTCCGGTCGCAGTAACGTTATTGCTAATTCATCAGTCTTTTTCCACGTAGCGACCATCTTGCTGATCAAAGGCGGATAGCTACCGACCGGTAGCGTTACTGGAAGCTGGGCGTAGTATCCTTCAAAAGCAGGGGTAATCTCCATGAATAACGTGCTGTTGTTTCTCAACTTCTCTCCGGTCGGCCAATAGGTCATGTTCATCTTGCTCCCCTCAGCATCTATCAGATCGAAGGAGTAATCGCATCCATATCCATATATGATATTCTTAACCAGTCCGTATATCTCATAATCACTTATACCGGGTTGAATCGTGGCCATAAGCTGGTTAAAGACATTATCAGCGACGGAAGCCGCTATACGTATTTTCTCAATCTCCTCTTCGCTCTTTATAGCCCGCACTTGCTCGAATATCGAGACTGCGTCAACCAGTTTCGTTCCAAATAGTCCTTGAAGGTTCAAATAAACTGGAACCGATATGCATCCCATTCCGACTATACCGATTTTATTACCTTTGTAAAAGCGAGACACTTCCTTACCGACCTGGAGAGCATGGTCAGCAGTTTCTCTTAGTTCCAGAAGATCTATAGCTTCGACAATTTTTCTGATCTTCGGAGATTTAGATTGATTGGGACCAATATAAAATACAGGCTTGTCTTCCAGCGGAAAAACACAACATCCACCTCTTCCCGAACCGGTGATATAACGGATATTCCCACGATTAAAATCATCTCCTAACCCGAAGATGACAAGACAATCCAGTTCATCTTTTACCATCAATTCTCGAATGGCTACATATCTCCTCTCGTATTCCTGTCGTGAAATTGGCATGGAAACGCTCCCTGCATAAAAGTTAATTAGTTTACACTGACATTGCTACCAATCAATTATACGTCTTTTATCAAGCCTGTTTGTCCGAAGGATAGCATTTATCATTAATCGGATCTATCTGATGTATCTAAAATCTACCGTATCAAAATAAGCGTAAAATACATTACGCTTGGAGTGTATGCCCTATCGGTTTTTCATTTGGTCAACTATGAGCGTTATATTTAACGTGCTGATAATCCCAACCGCTGCTACCAGACAGTCCCAGGATTTGCATCAAGCATCTTTATGCTGCGCCAGAGCCGGGTCGAGGTAGCGGTGATGGAAGATGCGGATACGCTGAAACTTACCTTGTTCATCCGTATCATAAAGAACGCATTGATTCATCACGATAACATCGCCCTTTTTCCCCATGGCTGAAGAGCCTTCAGGTGCATCACGGAAGACATGGAACTCGGTAATCAGTTCGACGAAGAATTGGTTGCCCTCGGACATGAAGGCACCCAGGTTTAATACTTCCCGGACATTGGTGGTAATGGCCTGATAGTTAGCTATGAACTCCTGGGGACCCTGGAGCGTCCTGGCGGGTGTCCCGGGGTGGCCGAAGTTGTCCGGATATTCCAGGGTTACGTCTGGACGGAAATAGCTGGTTACCATGTCCCACCGGCGGTTATTAAAGTGGTCTATATATTCCAAAAACTGCTCACGGTTCATCGTTGCCTCCTGAAATAAATGTATTTCCCTTTAAGCGCTCGGTCGCTGGTTCAATCCCAGATTATAACACTTGTAGAGATGGAATAGCCCCGAGTAGCTGATTTATACAATCTGCCGCCATTGCCAAGTTTTCCCTTTCGCTTCAACATAACCCAAACCTGGAAACGGAAAGTGAAAGGCTATGACTTTGACTTTCTCACCGGCAGCTTTCCTCAATAGTGTCTTTCTGGTCGAGATTAGTTGGTCTGTAGCTATATCAACCGCCGCATACCATTCTGGCATTTCCATGTGAATAGGATGGAGTACTACATCAGATAAACAAAACAAATTCTCGCGATTCGAAGAAACTTCTACTGCCATATGCCCCGGTGTATGCCCGGGTGTTGCTATAGCTTTAATACCAGGAACTATCTCGCTTTCGGTATCGATAAGGTCAACCCTGTCCTGAATTATTGATAAATTTTTACGGGCAATACTAACAAGCAGGTCTTTACTGTGTTCATCAAGAATATTCTCAGCCCTGTTTGATGTCCAGAATTCCCATTCATCCTTCCACATTACCCACCTTGCTTTGGGAAAATTTATATTACCATAATCGTCGCTATTTCCTCCCAAATGGTCAGGATGTCCATGTGTGATGATAACGGTATCGATATCCTCTGGCATAATACCTACATGATTGAGATTTTTAATAAGCCTGCCGGTAGTTGGCATGAGGCTACCAGCGCCTGTATCAATGAGTACCTTGTTCTTTTCTGTCTTAATCACCAAACAGGTATATTGACTTGTCCAATCATTCCACTGCTCTGGCTTTATCCCATATTTAGGGAGTATCTTTTGGATGGCGGTTTTTGGAGCATTACTAAAAAGAAAGCTGGCCGGCGGAGGGAAGTTAGGAGGTGCGTATGTCATAGTGCCATCACTGATAGCAATACACTCGAATTTTCCAACATTAAATCTGTATGTTTCATTGCTCATGATTCAATCTTCCTCCTTTTTTACGATGGAATAGCCCCGAACTGCCGCGTCAGGCTTAGTTCATCCTGGGTGTACCATGATTCTGCAAATTCACCACTCATTACTCACTCTACAGGTATTTGTTGATTTATCTGTTTAATTCCATCCATCCATACCCCTGAAGCTGACCACGTATGTAACCTATTTGACCCAGATGTTGCTGTAATTCTCCAATAGCGAGATTAATACGTGATCCAAGGGTTGGTAAACGTTGTGCAAATATATCATCGTATTTATGGTCGAGATCATAACTGCTAATCGTACTTACGTAGTTCCTGAATTTTTCTAGTGCCGCCTGGTAATAGCTAATCAGTGTATCCGCGTCCGGACTCTGAAACGCTACTACCTGCTCCTGAGTATTACGACCGCCGGTATCTGCAGGATCAGCCGGTCGGTTGAACCTGCCATACCAGCCATCCTTTATCCAGAGCTGTTCCTCCCCGCTTAACAAACTGGACCCCCAATCCAGAAACCGGGATAAATGCCAAGTTATCCAGCCAATACTGTTACAATCAGGTTTTGGTTGCCAGTTCAAATCTTCCTGAGTAAGCCCTTTAAGCGTTCGCTCCAAAATGCTCAAGCTATTTTCGAAATTCTGCATTATTAAGTCTTTCCACTCCATAAGATACACCTCCTCTTCCGAGTAATCGAATTCGAATTATATGTTAGCTGGCTCATTACCCCAACCAGGTCGTCTCGTGTTCGTTGTTCAGGCTGATGGCACTAAAGCCGTAGGGATTTTCGACTTTCCGGGTTATCACGGGACAGTGTACCAGTCCCTTTGGTACTACAACCAAAGTAGATGTATTAATAATATGGACTTCCTGTTCTTCGCCCATGGCTATTTCAATTTCCGCCCCTAAGTACTCAGGATTTTCAGCATCGAGACCGACGAACAGCAGGACTTCGCCGTAGGGGTGGTAGTGGGGGTCTTTTTCATGCCAGGTACCAAGGCCGGTGTGAAATGCCCAGGTCAAATTCAGGTTTACTCCCTCAATATCCTTACCGTCCCACGATGCGATATAATCAGCATTGCCGCCGCTTTTACGTTCAGTATCATGCATTTCAAATTTCTGTACCAGGCCACCGTATTTCTTCTCCGCCGGAGGCGGCTCGTCTTTTACAGGTACATTCGAGTGCGTATATTCTCGGCCGAGGTAAATCATCATGGTGCCAAATGGTCTATCATTGGAGTTCCTGATTATTATGGGTGCGTGGGGGAAATCCGGAGGAGCCACGATAATGCCGGGAGAGTCGAGTACCTGTTTCTCGCCCTCTTCACCCATTTCTATCTCGATTTCCGTACTGACATGACCCGGATTTTCATAGTGAAGACCAGTCAAAACAAAGCATTCGGCGTGGGGATGTAAATGCCTGCCTACTCCGAAGTCATACTCTCCAGCCAGCGACCATATCCCCCATCCGAAAATAAGCTCCAGTTCCTCGAGGTCATTACTCTCAAACCTAGCCCGTTTTCTGTTCGGAAATTCCTGGAATACCAGGTTTTTTACCAGATGTCCGTATTTTGCGGCGGGCATTTTACCAATCTCCCTATCGATATTCTATGAGATAGAATAAGTGTGTCTGCGTGATCAACAAACCTATGTGCTGTGGAGCTAACTCTAAAAAAGAAAGACTATCCTTTTTTTCACCTGCTAATGACTAAAATTCCTGCCAGCCTTTACCCTGATGTAAACCACGAATATAAGCCACCTGGCCGGCATGTTGCTGAATTTCGTCAAGGTAAATAACAAGGCGCGACGCAACGGTCGGGAATAATTGCGCCCAGTGATCATCAATCTTACGGTCGAGATCAGAACTATCAAGCGTGCTTAGATACTTCTGGATTCTTTCCAGCGCCGCCCGGTGATAACCAAGTAGTATATCTATATTTGGACTTTTAAATGCTGCCAGATCCTCCGGTCCGTGACCATAACCTGTATCAGTTGAATCAGCAGGCCGATTAAACTTGCTGCACCATCCATCCTTAGTCCATAGTTCTTCATCTCTGGTAAGAGAGCTTGCTAATCCATCAAGGGATCGAGTCAGATGCCAGGTTAACCAGCCAATGCTATTACAGTCTGGTTTTGGCTGCCAGTCTAATTCTTCCTGGGTAAGTCCTTTAAGCGTTCGATCTAAAACACCCATCGCGCTGCCAAAATTCTGTATTACCAGGTCTTTCCACTCCATGGATATACCTCCTTTTTCCAGTCTAGTACTGGAATGTTATTGTGAAATAGCAGAATAAATTCATAGTAAACAAGTCTCTCAATCAAATAATACGAAATCAGGCCTTTAATATGTCCTTATGTCTTAGAGCCTTTTCCAGTGAAGGCTGCATCTTCATCTCCCGGAACTCCCTGATGGAGAAGTCCAGATGCTCAAGAGCTTCCCTCTTCTCATCAGGGTAGTGTTCCAGTAATAACTCGGCTATCTGGAGACGGATAAGGGCAATCTCCGGCCTGAATTTTAATTTATTAGCTAACTCCAGAGCTACCTGATAGTGTTTGCGTGCTTGGTCAGGCCGACCCAGAAGTGCGGCGCCGTCGCCCAGATGACGCGAAGTACAGGTAAAATTTTTCATCATTCCACAGATACTAGTACCACACAGGCGTTGCATCAGAAGTTCCACTGCCTGCCGGTTCTTTACCATTACAGCAGTCTCCAGATAAAGTATGTCCTTCCAGGCCGGAAGTTCGTCCTCGGTAGTCCCAAGGCCGGGGCGGTTCACGACCTGCTTTTCGAGGGCATCATTAATCTCATTGTTACGTCCAAGATAGGCCAGAGGGAGCAACTCCGCCGGATGATCCAGCATCAAATCAATGGCGGTCCGGAGTTCATCGTCGGTATGGGCAAGGTAGAGCCGCGGCCTGAGAGACGCGACGGTACCAGCTAATAAATCAGCCACGCTGGGCAGACCCAAGATTCTCGCGCGATCCTGAGTATGCTGGATTAAGCTCAGAGCTTCCTCCAGATGACCGTCCATGAAGGGTTTATAATAATCCACAACCACGGACAACAATAGTAGGTTAACCCAACCGGTGCGTTCGGCAATTTCCTGCAATTCCTTCAGAAACGTCTTAGCCCGTTCACACTGGCCTGCCTCCATTAGAGTCATCGCAATGAATAGCAGGGCCATACCAATTGTGGTCACCTTGACCCCGGCACGTGATTTTTCTGCCAGTTCTTCAGCAAGACGCAGACGTTCTTCGGCATGCTGTGGAGCCTGTACGTGCCAGAGAAAACTATAACCGGATTCCCAAAATGCCTGGAGGTCATTTAGACGACGAGCCAAGTTAACGGCTTGAGTGATTAGTCGAACGCCTTCTTTCTGTTTCTCGGTAACACATTTTACCAGCCCCAAGCACATATCAGCCCAAGCACGGTCGATGGAATTAGGGTCGGCATAATGATCAGCCCGTTCTGCCCATTCAGCAGCCTCAGCCGTGGCTAACGCTACACCAGCCTGATAGGACATAAGTGCGTCAATTGCCGACCTGCAGGCATGTGAGGCACGAGTATGGTCATTAATGGCAACAGCCAGTGAGAAGGCTTCTGGCAGTACAATTTCGTAAGCCCGTCTTGGATCTCCTGCCAGAGTAAGTGTTTCTCCCAGTACCAGAAGAAGGTCGCAATATTTCGCTTTATCATCAGGGTCCAGCACTTTCTGTACCTTAAGTGTTTGCTCCAGTAAACGTATAGACTCACCGTAGGCATAGACGTTTATTGATCTTTTTGCTGCCAATTCCCCGTATTCAACGGCTTTTTTTAAGTCAGCAGGGTCGGTGGATTGGGAGAAATGCTCGGCAAGTTCAGCAGCATGTTCCTCAAGCCTTTTTTCGTACTGCGTTTCAAGCGATCGGGCTACCTGCTGGTGCAGTTGCAGACGCTGAGGAGCTATCAGTTCTTCATAAAGTGTCTGGCGGAAGAAGGCATGGGTGAATCGGTAACGAATTGAGCCTACTTGAGAACGCTCCTCGAGTATAGATAGTTGAACGGCTTCCTTTAGATTATTTACAAATATCTCTTCCTCAATACCAGACACACCTTTCAGTGTGTCCATAGGAAATTCCCGCCCGATGACGGCAGCGATGGAAAGCAACTGGTTACACTCCTTACTTATGAGCGATAACCTCTTCCCGATAACGTCTCTCAATCCTTCAGG
>DUFB01000021.1 GCA_011192005.1 Dehalococcoidia bacterium | reverse complement strand
TGGTGGGCGGTAGAGGATTTGAACCACTGACCTCTGCGATGTCAACGCAGCGCTCTAACCAACTGAGCTAACCGCCCATGACTAAAGTAATAATACTAGATACTGTTTTTACAGTCAATATTATGCTATGGTTAATACAACATACTTATCATTTAGCATTTCTTATACGTGTGTAAATCGGAAGGACCGCAGCTGATGACAACTTTTAGAAACATCCTGGCAGGAGTTTTAGGTTTCTTACTGATGTTTTCTCTCTTCCTCTGGGGTGTTTTCTTCACGGTAAAATCCACCGCACTGAATCCCGATTTCATTTCGAATAGGGTTGAAAAGACGGATATTACTCAGCTGGCCAGCGACTTCTCTGATGAATACTTCATTGAAGAAATACCCGAAGACATGCGTTTCTTCAAAGACGTCGTCTACGAAGTTATTGCCGACCACGAACCCTGGCTGAAGGAGCAGTTTTCCAGTGCTGTCCACAAGGGTTATGACTACCTCCTGAATAAAACTGACACGCTGGATATCAGGATTCCGCTGGAAGACCTGAAGGAGAGCGCACGGGATAGTCTCTGGCTGCACTTCATGGAAAAACTCCCCGAATGGATATCCAGCTCCGACGATGAAGGACTTAAAAATCTGATTTATGATAATATTTACGACTTCGTGGAAGGAATCCCTCCAAGCTATCTTCCCGATGAGTATTCAGGTCTGACCGAGGCACAGCTTAGAGTATATGTGGACTTATATTTCGAGGATATCGAGGAACAGATAACCGACGGTCACCTGCCTGCGTATCTCGAGGATGAAATTGAAGACGCGCTGCTACCCTATTTCAATCAGTATTACGATGAAATCGTTGAAGAAGTACCGTCCGAGATAATCATCAACGAACACAATATTATCATCAGCGAAGATAATATCGTATCCCTGGACACGGAGGTCCTGGAAACGGTCAGGAAGTGGGTGGGCGTCTTTAACGCCGTCTTCTACGCCCTTATCGCTTTGATGGTGCTTCTGATCGCCGGTATTGTCCTGGCATATTCCAATATCAAGAAATCTACCGGCTCCATCGCCAAAATTTTCCTGGTTTACGGTATCAGCGAATTCATTGCCGTGATGGTCGCCCGCTATCTGGTACCCGGGTTCCTTCCGACCGGCGATTTACCGGATTCTTTCCAGAACCTCATTACGGACACTTACACCAGCATACTCAACCCGTTGCTGTGGTTCAGCATCGGCATGATGATTGCCGGTGCGGCTTTACTGGCATTTTCCATCTTCTACCGTCGCGGCCAAGTAGTCGAAGTGGAAGATTAGTCATCCTGGTTTCTCTCTTTCTTCCAGCGCCACCATCCCACGCTGCCCAGCAATAGCGCGAAGAAAGCCGTACCCGCCGCGCAGAAGACAGCGGCATCAAACCAGAATCCCTGCGGGAAAAGCATGATAAGATAATCCGTTGCCGGGTCCAGCATCCACAGGTCGTTGGCGAAGCTTATCAGGTGAAAATTCAGGAACAGCCAGTCGAAATCGATAGCGGCGGCCAGTCCTATCGCCAGCATCAGAACCAACGTCAGACCACCGCCTCCCATCAGACCCCAATGCAGACGCCGGTCCCGCCACCAGAAAAGGCTTACTCCAGCGTAGACCAGGGCATATAATCCCGTCCCCAGCAGTAAAACGTAGACCAGCCGGAACAGACCTTTTACGTCCCTGAGATGCTGGACCTCGCGCTCGTTAAACACCTCGAACGGTTCGTCGCTTTTCAATACGGTAATATTGACGCTTTCTTCACCGGAGTTGAAATAGCCTCTCAGTCCCCCGGCTACCTTCTCCAGCTCCGTTGTATCCAGACCGGTGGTCCTGCCGACGTCGTATTTATTGAAATCGTACGTGTAGAGCCACCCGCAGTTAACCGCCAGGCTGACACTGACCGTCAGCAGCAGAACGGGAAGACTTAATATAAAAAGCCATTGGGTGATAATACGGATTATTCTCACTTTATGTCATCCCAATTATAACTTATTCCGGGATAATATTCAGGGTTGTTTAGGTCGGTTGGCAAAAAAAGCAAAGAAGAGCCCTGCCAGACTGAATACGGATGCCGCAATAAAGGCGGGAGTATAGCTTTTTGTAGCATCAAAGACGAGTCCGGCTATCGTGGCTGCCACCGCGTTGGATATAACCTGAAAAGGAAATACCACGCCCAGTACCTGCGCGTAACGCTCCCGCGGATAATACGCTCCCACAAACATGGCCAGAGCTACCGTCAGAGAACCGGTACTGAGCCCCAGGAATATAGCAAAAAGATAGAGCAAAGCCAGCTCTTTGGTTGTTAGTAGTATTATCAGAGCGATAATCTGAATTATAAAGGCGAGAGACGCCAGATACCTTATGTTAGTTCTCAAAGCCAGGAATCCAAACCCCAGACTGCCTATCAGACTGAAAATCGACATCACGCTCAGCGTCGATGCTGCCGTCATCGGTGTAAAACCTATATCCTCCAGGTAGGCTATCTGGTGCGTTACCATCGTTCCCACCGTATAGGAATTGGCAGCGGCAAATCCCCCGATTAACCACGGAGTTCTTGCCTTGAGGACTTTTTTTATCCCCCAGCTGGACTTGTCGGTATCGGTGGAAGAATCAGGCCGCGATTTCTCGTATTCCAGGAAAGCGTCCGCAGGCATGCCGTCGGGCACCAGTCCCATATCCTCGGGTTTATTTCTCAATAAAAAAATCCCGCCGATAAGCACGGGGATTACCAGGATAATCCCCGCCAGTACCAGCCATGATGCCCGCCAGTCTATCGCCGCGATTAAGCCCGTGGTAAGCGGCGGAAAAACAAAGCCGCCCAGTCCGGCGAACGACTGGAAAATTCCCAGCGCCAGGGAGCGCCTCCTGATAAACCAGTTATTAATTATAGCCGTGCAGGCTATATAGCCCCCGAAACCTCCCCCCAGACCGGCTATGATGTAAAAGAAATAGAGATGCCAGACTTCCTGCGCCAGGAAGACACCTGCCAGTCCCAGTGCCGCGATGGCATTGCCGACGACTATGGTAAACTTGGGCCCGTATTTATTCACCAGAATCCCGAAGAGCGGACTCGGCAATCCGAAAGCCAGAATCCCCAGCGTCAGTGCCAGCGCCACTTCCGCCCGACTCCATTCGTATTCGTTGATTAGCTCCGGCAGGAGCGGTCCGAACGAATGGACGAATGACCCGCCGACGATAAATATCACGATGGCAACTCCGGCTAGAGCGAACCAACCGTAAAAAATCCGGCTCTTTTCCGTATGAGATTCTTCTGGATTCATGGGCACTCTTGAAGTAAATTATGGGTAAGCGTTTGACCTTGTTATTATTATACTTCTCTGGCTGGTCATACGTAAAACTAATGTGTTAATCTATAGCTGTATTCAGTCTGGACGAACACTATAGACCATAAATAAGAAATTAGCTAAAAAATGGCTCTGTTGTTATAATTATCAGTACTCATAGTCGGGAGAATAATGTTCACGCACCTTCACGTTCATACCGAATACAGCCTGCTGGACGGGATGTGCCGCATTCCCCAGCTGGTTGCCAGAGCCAAGGAACTTGGCATGGACAGCCTTGCTATCACCGACCACGGGGCGATGTACGGTGCTATTGAGTTCTATCAGGCTGCCCGCGAAGCCGGTATCAAACCCATCATCGGCTGCGAAATGTATATCGCCCCCGGCAGTCGCCTCGACCGCAATACCACCGACAGAAACAACTACCATCTGATTCTCCTAGCGAAGGACCGTGCCGGCTACCAGAACCTCATCCAGCTTACCACTAAAGCCCACCTGGAAGGCTTTTACTATAAACCCCGTGTAGACAAAGAACTCCTGGAACAGCACCGCAACGGTCTGGTCGCCCTGAGTGCCTGCCTCGCCGGCGAGATATCGCAGTACATCCTCAGCGGACGCCATGATGACGCCCGGCAGGCAGCCCTCTGGTACAAACAGAATTTCGAGGACTTTTACCTTGAAATCATGAGACACCCCGTGGCGGAAATGGAAGAGGTCAACCGGCACCTTATCAAACTGGGAGAGGAGCTGGACATCCCGCTGGTAGCCACCAACGATACTCACTATATCAGGAAGGAAGACGCCTCCGCCCACGATTTACTGCTGTGCATCGGCACCAATACCACCATTCATGACGAAAAACGACTCAAAATGGCCGGGGATTTTTACTATCTAAAGAGTCCGGAGGAAATGGCGGAATTTTACCGGGACATTCCCCAGTCGATTGAAAACACCGGACGTATCGCCGAGATGTGCAACCTCGACCTTGAGTTCGGGCGGCTGCACCTGCCGGAAATCGAGCTTCCCCAAGGCAAGACCGCCGATGAGTTCCTCTCCGACCTCTGCCACGAGAACCTGCCCCGGTATTACCCCGATCCCACTCCCGAAATTCAACAGCGCCTGGAATACGAACTTGAGGTTATCAAAACGACGCAGTTCGCCAACTATATCCTGGTCGTCTGGGACATCATTTCTTTTACGAGAAAGCTGAACATCCTATTCGGCGTCCGGGGCAGCGCTGCCTCCAGCATCGTTCTGCATTGCCTGGGCATAACCTATCTCGACCCCATTGCCCACGGCCTCGTCTTCGAGCGCTTTCTCAATATCGAACGCCGCGAGATGCCGGATATCGACCTCGATTTCCAGGATGACCGCCGCGACGAGGTGATAAATTATATTTCCCGCAAGTACGGGCAGGACCATGTCGCCCAGATAATCACTTTCGGTACGTTGGGTGCCCGGGCGGCTATACGTGATGTCGGCCGGGCTCTGGGCATGCCCTACGGCGCCGTCGACCGCGTTGCCCGTCTGGTGCCGGGAATGCCGGGCATGACTCTGGGCAGGGCCCTGGATGAAAACCAGGAACTCAGGAGTATCTACCAGGAAGATGAAGTCGTCCGCAATCTGGTTAATTCGGCGCGGCGTGTCGAGGGCATCGCCCGTCACGCCAGTACCCACGCAGCCGGTGTCGTTATCTCTAAAGAGACCCTTACCGACCATGTTCCCCTGCAGCGCGGCGGCAAAATAGACAGCCAGGAAGCCGTCATGACCCAGTTCGCTATGGGGGATATTGCGTTAATCGGCCTTCTCAAGATGGATATCCTGGGACTGGCCAATCTAACCATCCTGGGCAAAGCCAAGGATATTATCCGTGATACACATGGAATAGATATCGACCTGCTGAAAATCCCCATGAACGATAAAAAGACCTTCCAGCTTTTAGCATCCGGAGAAACAGCCGGTGTCTTCCAGCTTGAAGGTGCCGGCATGCGACGCTATATCAGGGAACTCAAGCCCACCACTTTCGGCGATATCGCCGCCATGGTCGCCCTCTACCGTCCCGGTCCCATGGAGCATATCCCCACGTTTATTGACGCCAAGCATGGTCGCAAGCCCATCAGGTACCCCCACCCCGCCCTGGAGAATATCCTCAAGGACACCTACGGCGTTATCGTCTACCAGGACCAGGTGCTGTTCATCGTCCGGGAATTCGCCGGCTATACCCTGGGTCAGGCCGATATCTTCCGCAAAGCCATGGGCAAGAAAATCGCCGAGGTCATGAGGAAGGAGAAGCGGAGCTTCACCACCGGGGCGAAGAAGCTTGGCTATACGGCCGATATGGCCGACCAGATATTCAATCTCATCGAGCCTTTTGCCGGTTACGCCTTCAATCGCGCGCACAGCGCCAGCTACGCCCTGATTGCCTACCAGACGGCCTATCTCAAAGCCAACTATCCGGTGGAGTACGTCACCGCTTTCCTGACCATCCACGCCGGGGAACTGGAAAAGACCTCCGGCGCCGTCGCCGAATGCCGCCGACTTAATATCAACGTCCTGCTGCCCGATATTAATAAGAGTCGGATTGAATTCTCTATCCAGCCCGATGATGAAGGCAGGCCCGCCATCCGCTTCGGGTTATCGGCAATCAAAAATGTAGGCGCCGGGGCCGTGGAACCGATTATCCGGGAACGTGAAGAAAACGGCGAATTCAAGTCGGTTGAAGACCTCTGTCGTCGCTGCGACCTGCATTCCGTTAATCGCCGGGTACTGGAAAGCCTGATTAAAGCGGGAGCCATGGATTCTCTGGGAGACCGCGGTACGCTTCTAAACGGCGTCAACCGTATCCTGTCGCTAGCACAGCGGGAACAGCGCCTGCGTGAGACCGGGCAATCCACCATGTTCGACTTCTGGGGAGAGTCCGCCGCCGTGCCCCTCCCCGAGCTCGATATGCCCCCTGCCGATACTACCGACCGCGAAAAGGCGGTATGGGAAAAAGAACTGACGGGCGTGAGTTTCTCCGAGAAACCATTCTCACCCGTTTTCAGCAGCGAGACTGGCAACGCCGTCTTCTGCGGTAATATTGATGCCGAGCTTGAAAAGCAGGTCGTCGTCATTGCGGGGAGGGTTGTCTCAGCCCGCTATTCGTTCACCAAAAAAGGTGAGACTTTCGCTATCGTTATCCTCGAAGACGTCAGCGGCCAGGTCGAAGTTATTGCCTGGCCCAATGTCTACAGCCAGACCGAGGAGTACTGGCAGGAAGGTAACGAACTGGTGGTTCACGGGAAAGTACGCGCCAGGGATGACAGTGTCAATGTGGTCTGCGATAGTGTCGGCTACTACGAAGCCCCGCAAGAGGGTCAAGCGCCTCTTTCAGGACCTGTCACCGCCGAACCGCCGGTAGAAAAACCAGCCCCGATAAGCCCGCTAACCGAAAGGCACCGCCTGACCATAAACATCAAGCAGACCAAGGACGCGGACGGCGACATCGCCCGTTTTAACAGGATTATGGATATCCTGAAAACCTATCCGGGACGTGATGAGGTCCGACTTAACATCGTTAATGGCGGGGATGCGATTCCCCTCAAGCTTCCTACCGTCCGCACGGTTTACAGTCTGGAGCTTGAGGAGCGTATTACCGAGCTGGTGGGGGAAGGAAACTGCCGGGTGGAGACCATCCGTTAGCCGAGGAGGCAGCTTATGAAGAGTTCGTTTCGCCTGTTCCGCATCGCCGGGATCGATATAGGTATTCATTTTACCTGGATATTCATCTTTATATTTTTCAGCTGGTCGCTTGCCCAGGGTTACTTCCCCCTGCAGTATCCGGGGTGGAGCACCGCTGTCTACTGGATAATGGGAATCATCGCATCGCTGATGATTTTCGTATCGGTATTATTACACGAACTCGCACACTCCCTGGTCGCCAAGCGGCGAGGCATAGAGGTTAAAAGTATCACGCTCTTTATCCTGGGCGGTGTAAGTAATCTTGAAGACGAACCGGGCAAACCCTCGGCCGAATTCGCCATGGCTATCGTCGGGCCCCTGACCAGCTTCGTCCTAGCGTTGATTTTCTTCGGGCTATCGTACATCCCGCAGAGTTCTGGCAATCCCGGGGCTGCCATGCTCAGTTACCTGGCCCTTATCAATGTCTTCCTCGGGGCGTTCAACCTCCTCCCCGGTTTCCCCCTCGATGGTGGACGCGTCCTGCGTTCCATCATCTGGGGCTCCACCGGCGACCTGGTGAAAGCCACCAACATCGCCGGCATAGTGGGTCAGGTATTCGGCTGGCTGTTAATCGGTGTCGGTCTCTTCTTCATTTTCTGGGTCGGCAGCCTGTTTACAGGACTGTGGCTGGCTTTTATCGGCTGGTTCCTTAATAGCTCCGCCGATGCTTCCCGCAAGGAAGTTGCCCTGCGGGAGCGCCTGAGCCTTATCAAAGTGAGGGAAATGGTAAATCCCAACCCGGAGACAATCGGGCCGCAAGTAACCGTAGACGAGATGGTCAGGAATATCTTCAGCATGCGGCACGGTCGGGCCGTACCGGTATGCCGGGATGATAAGCTGGTGGGTATCGTCACCATCACCGATGTTAAAAAGATACCGCGGGAAAGATGGGCGACCACTCCGGTAGAGCAGATCATGACCCGCGAGCCCCTCTATACGGTATCGCCGGAGGACAATGTAAACACAGCCATGAAGCTCCTGGTACAGCACGATATCAACCAGGTGCTGGTAAAACAAGACGAAAAATGCGCGGGACTGCTCAGCCGCGCCAACATTATCAATCGTCTCCAGTTTACCCATGAACTCGGTTTGAGAAGATAAATCAGACACCTGTCTCTGGAAACGCTTCTGCTTTAGTGCTACAATACGGGCAAACCGGGGAGTAAGAATTATGGAAAACAGGCAGTCTGATTTCGGCTTTCGGTTCATGTCTCTTGGATTTAAGCTGCGTGATTTATTCAAACCGCGCGGTAAAGTATTGAAAGAGGCTGGTATCAAGTCGGGCGCGCAGGTCCTCGATTTTGGTTGCGGCCCCGGAGGTTATATCGTCCCGCTCTCCCGGATAATAGGTCCCTACGGTAAAATATATGCCCTGGATGTCAACCCGCAGGCACTCAGTTCAGCGAAGAATATCGCCTCTAAAAATAATCTCAACAACGTGGATACCATTCTCTCCGACGGCAAAACGGGACTGCCCGATATGAGCATGGACTACGTATTGCTCTATGATGTCCTTCATCACCTAGACCGGCCCGAGGAGACCCTTGCCGAGCTTCACCGCGTCCTTAAGCCCGACGGTATCCTGGCGATGAGTGACCACCATATGAAAGACGATGACATTACAAGGGCAATCACCGCCCTAGGTACATTCAAGTTGTTGAGGCGGGGCGAACGGGCGTTTTCCTTCACCAGGGTTGGATGAGGATAATAATATGCCTACGGAAGATACGCACCGGGGACACCGGAAACGACTCCGCGAAAAATTCCTCAAATCGGGTCTGGCGGGCTTTCACGACTACGAAGTCGTTGAGCTGTTATTGAGTCTGGGCACGCCGCGTCGTGACTGCAAGATACCAGCCAAGGAAGCCATTAAAAAATTCGGGACGCTGCGCGGTGTCCTGGAAGCCTCTACCGATGAGCTTGAGCAAATCGAGGGGATAGGAGCCCACAGCGCTTTCGGCATCAAGCTGGTACAGGAAGTCGCCCGCGAGTACCTCAAAGCAAAAATCCTCGATAAACCCTTTTACAAGTCTTCCCAGGAAATATTCGACTATCTCTATCACTCGATGCGGGGCCTCAAGAAAGAGACCTTTAAG
>DUFB01000020.1 GCA_011192005.1 Dehalococcoidia bacterium | reverse complement strand
CGCCGGATTTCATCGGGGCTGACGAAGGCGGGGTGTTGCCGGCAGCAGTTGCCGCAGCGTAAACATTCCATTCGGTTATCCCTTGTAGAAGGCTGACTTCTGGAAGCCGTTTATTTCACGATATTGCTGATTTGCCTGAATTTGTCCCCGCTGGCAATCTTCAGCAGCTCGAAGAGAGCCGTTTCCATCGTGGTCGGGGAGATACCGAGTGCGCCCATTTTAAAGAGCGAGACCGCTTTATTCTCGGGGTCGCGGGAAGAAACGCAGTCGGCTACAACCTGGACTTCATAGCCGGTCTGGCTGAGGGCTACCGCCGTCTGGTACACGCAGATATGGGCTTCGATACCGCAAACCAGCACCTGCTTCCGGTTGGTCGCTTCGAGTGCGCTATTAAATGACTCCGCGTCACAGCAGCTGAAGCAGGTCTTCTCTATCGGTTGAACATCCGGTAATAATTCGGCTATTTCCGGCAGAGTCGGCCCCAGGCCTCTGGGGTACTGCTCGGTGAGGATTACCGGGATTTCAAACACCTTCACCCCCTGGATAAGCTTGACGACCTGTCTTAATAGCTTCTCCTTCTCGTGCATAGCCGGGAACAGCCGTTCCTGGAAGTCGATTGCTACCAGAACGGTATTTTCCGGATTGAGTAGGTCAGGCTTGCTCATGATGAATTACCTAAAAACTGTTAATCGAGGTGGTGTACCTATCCAGTATAGGCTCCGCCCGGTGTTGTGTCAAAATAAATATTTCAGGCTGAGGAATATGTACACTCTCCCGCCGAAAAAGTAGTCTCTCCAGGTAGTACCGTGGTAATATGTGTAGAGGAAAGTCGATATATAGTCAAGTTAAATACGTGAGTTGACTTATCCTTACTATTTTACTATTGCAAATACGAAATTTCCATTATATAATAAGCGCAGTGGTTTTCAGTCTAGGTTATCATATATGCAATTGAATTACTTAATCCCGACCCGATTACGGATGACCTTAGCTCTAACCAACTAACGAAGAAAGGAGGTCATCCGTTGAGTTTCGAGGACAAGTCACTTACCTGTGCCGATTGCGGGAACGAATTCATTTTTACCGCCGAGGAGCAGGAGTTTTTCCAGTCAAAGGGTTATACCAATGAACCCAAGCGGTGCCTCCCTTGCCGGCAGGCACGCAAAGCCGAGCGTTATGGTTCCGGTGGTGGGTACAGACCGCGCCAGATGTTCCCTGCGGTTTGTGCCGAATGCGGCAAGGATACCGAGGTACCTTTTGAACCCCGTGAAGGCAGGCCGGTTTACTGCAGTGAGTGCTTTACAAAAATAAGAAATAACCGGTAAATACTGGTGACTTACTAGTACTAATATTGACCGGGGAGTACGCAAACTCTTTTAACGACTTTTTCCGTATTCTCCGGTCTAATATTTTCAGGATACATCTAATCTATCCGGTATACAGATATAGAGGCTCTTTATCTGTAATCAGTCTCGACTGTTTTGCCAGTGCGTTTCTCAGAAACAATGGCAGGGAGAACATCCCCTGATGGGTTGTTCCGTCGTAGAATTTTAAAGCTGTTAATGACCGCCGGGAGATACGTGCGTTTATCTCGTCAATAGTAAGCTGCCTGGGGTCATATTTTTTTGAGGCGGTACAGAAACCCCAGGGACCTCCGAAGCAGGGCATGTCTGTTGTATAAGTGGTGACTATCGGGAAAATGCTGCGAAGCGTGTTGTTTACGGCAGTTAAGTTCAGTAGTTCGTTTAGAGATGCAGAACCGGTCTGGACGGTAATCAAGCCGTCGTTACCAAGCCGATTGAATACAATTTCATAGAATTCACGGGTGTAAAGCCGGTAGGCCGGGCCTTCTTCGATAGGGTCCGGTAAATCAATAATGATAACATCGAACTTATCAGATGATTTCTCTAGGTACTCTCGGGCATCGAGGTGATATAACTCGGTGCGTTCGTCAGCGAACGCTCCCCGGTTGTGGTCGGGCAGGTATTTTCTGGCGAGGGCTATTACCTCTTCGTCTATATCCACCATTACCGCTTTTTTAACGGTGTTATGGTATAACACCTCCCTGAGAGTGGCACCTTCGCCGCCACCGGCAATAAATACTGTTTCCGGACCGGGATGGGTTAGCATTGCCGGATGGGCCAGTGCTTCGTGATAGATAAACTCATCTGCCTCGCTCGACTGTATTTTGCCGTCGAGCACCAGGCACAGGCCGAAGCTGGCACTGCGGACTATCTGGATGGACTGGTATTTGGTCTGCCCGGAATATAATACCTCTTCGAGTCGGTGCAGCTGTACGAAGTTCTTATTTATGCTATCTCGTAGCCATTTATCAGGGTCAATATCCATAATTCAATCCGTGCTTTACACAGTAACCGGAATACCTCTCTGGATTTCTCTAGTGTAATGGTTTTTCGCCTCGAGCTTCTCAATCAGCGTTTCAGATGCTTTTTCGGGTTTTACCGTGGTGCCGCAGGTAAAGATGTCAACCGCAGCGTAACCGAATTCAGGCCAGGTATGGATGGAGAGATGGGACTCGGCGATTATCACCACGCCACTTACTCCCTGGGGACTGAAACGGTGGAAGGACTCACCGAGGACAACGGCACCGCTATTTACCGCTGCTGATATCATGGCCTCTCTGAGAAAGTCCAAATCGTTTAATATTTCCCGGTTACAATCCTGGAGTTCAACCAATAAATGTCTTCCTAATGCATTCAATCACCTGCCCCCCTTATTAAGATTTTATAGCACCTTGCCTCATGCGTATACGATGCGAATAAGACGGCAAGGAGAATTTTAATATATATATGTGATCTATATCAACAGCTTACTAAAAGAAAAAATCCCAGAGTAAGAAAACCACCCCAGGACTCTCCTCGCCTCCCCGCTATAAGGAGATGAGGAGACTTGGTAAATCGTGGATACCAATCGGTCTAGTTTATATTTTCACACCCTTTCTGTCCCGCATTAGACTATTGCTTTGAGGTCGAGGTTCTGCTTTACCATCTCGGTGAGTATCGGCAGTTTATTCTCCTGCTCCAGTTTTGTCTTACTCAGGGCAGCTTCGATAATGGCAACGATATCATCGGTCTCTGTTTCGGTGGAGATTATCGGAATGCCCTTAATTTCCGCTTTCTGGAGGACATTGTATACCGGTGCTTCGGCGTTGCCGCTCAGTACAAGACATCGGGTAGAGGTCTCCAGGGCGGCCAGCTGCATATCCGGTCGGTCCTGCCGGATGATGGCGGCTTTGTTATTCTTCCGCCCGAAATAGTCCAGACCGGAATCGACTACCATGGCTCCCAGCATATAGTTTTCTACCAGTTCGGCTGACTTCTCGGCGCTGTTCAGTATCTTCCCCTTGAGATTTTCTGCCAGTTCACCTACGGTCATCGCCAGCAACGTTCTGTTTTCCGGGATAACTCCCAGCACTTTTATACCGGCCGTCAAGAATTCAGACCCAGTTTTTTCACTAACGGACTTCAATTGACTCTGAGGCACTTTGTTGATAATAACGCCGAGTAGGCTTTCACCGAAGCCTTTGTAGCTGTCAACAAAGCCGGAAGCCTGTCCGGAATAGGCCTCCACGGCAATGGCTTTCGCTTTCATCTCTTTAGCGGCATTGTATGTAGCCTGGCTAATGCTATCAGCGTCATTGGGTCCCAGCGTGCCTTCCACCAGGACGACGTCGCTATTCTTTATAATATCGGGGGCTTTTGCCTCGTCGGATATCCCCAGGATTCCCCTTAAGAAAGCAGCGTCGCTATCGGTATCGTTTTTACCCGAGGCCAGGGGTTTTAAATAACCTGTCTTTTTACCTTCTGCCATAAGATATCTACCCAGACCGGCACAGATGGTGGTCTTGCCAGCCGCTTCTTCTGTGGAGACTATGTAAATGACGCCCAAGATACACCCCCGGCTATATTTATCTTCATTAAAATGAACCAATATATTATAATCTTTTACGGCAGATTCGTAAAGGGGTATAATCTGAAAGCGTTGTGGTGTAAAAGATAAGCGGGAGAAGTGTATTTGAAAGACAAGCTAGTTACTATCTGCAGGTGGGAGCATTTCTGGTTTTGTCTGCTGATTCTCGTTACCCTTGTGATGCATTTCTGCATTATCTCGAGCACTTACGACCATATTCTGGACGAAGCCCATTACGTTAACGATGCCAACAATATTATCGAGAATCACCAGACCGCGCGTCTGGAACACCCGCCGCTGGCCAAGCTTTTTATCGTCACCGGCATACATATTTTCGGGGATAATCCATGGGGCTGGCGATTTTTCTCAGTTGTCTTCGGCACCGTAACCCTCGTCTTTTTTTATTTTCTCTGCCGTCGACTGGGGATGTCCTGGCTGGCGTCCAATCTGGCTACCACGCTGCTGGCATTCGAAAATATGACGTTCGTTCACGCCGGCGTCGCCATGATAGATGTTTATTACGTTACCTTCATGATGGCTTCGTTCTTCTTCTACATTAAAATGAAATACGTCACCTCGGGTGTACTGACAGGTTTGAGTACCCTCGCCAAGCTCAACGGTGCTCTGGCTCTGCCAGTTATCGGGGTGCACTGGCTGTTCAGCAAGCAGAAGCGCCATTGGTGGGTTATCCTTGTTTTTTTATTTGCCGTACTCACTTACCTGGTTCTGATGATGCCTCTGGATTTAGCTATCCTTCAGGGAACAGAACATTTTAAAGATTCTTATTCCAGGACAATCTACATGATGGAGACGACCGGTACTCTTACTTTCGAAACGGTTGATCACCCTTCCGAAAGCTATCCTTGGGAATGGCTCCTGACGTATAAGCCGATGGCTTACCACTGGACACCTAATTATGTCGGGGGTATCAGTCCTTCTATCTGGGCATTGATTATGCCCACTTTCTTATATCTGGTATTCAGAGCCATAAAAAGAGATGAAGCCGGGCTTTTCGGGGCGGCATGGTTCTTCGGCACCTTCCTGGTATGGATACCGGCTACTATCATTACCGACAGAGTAACCTACCCGTACTACTTTTACCCCACCATCGGGGCTATCTGTATTGGACTGGGGATATTTCTGGCTTGGTTACTCGAAATATTCAAGAAAAGGGGTTCCGGCAAGCTCAGGTGGGTTTTACTGTCGATAGTAATTCTGTATCTGATGGCTCATCTGGCCTCATTTGTAATAATGTCGCCGGTGTTTCCTATCGATGCCTCGATTTTCAACTGGTTTAAATTCGAGTGGTTATTCGGTTAGTCCAGGGTTTGCAGGTAGATATATTTTACATCCCGCATTATAATTATATTTAGGTCGGCAATATTTCTATATCCGGGTGCGGGGGAGTCAGGTCATGCATGAGGCTTTGCTTTATGAGAAGCTACCGGGCTCGAGGGTAAGGTGTCATACCTGCCAGTGGCGATGCCGGATAAATCCGGGTAAATTCGGCGTTTGCGGCATGTACCAGAACCAGGACGGTATTCTTTACAACCTTAATTACGCCAGGGTGTCTTCAGTAGCCGCCGACCCCATTGAAAAAAAGCCCCTGTTCCATTTCTATCCCGGTACGCTCTGTCTGTCTCTGGGCACGCTGGGATGCAACTTCCACTGCAAGCACTGCCAGAACTGGGAGATATCTACCGCGGATAGCAGCTCGCTGATACGGGGTTGCCGGGAAATCCAGCCGCAGACTTCTATTGACCTTGCCAGGCAGTATAAGTGCCGCGGTATATCCTGGACATACAACGAGCCGACGATATGGTTCGAGCATACTTATGATTCAGCCCGCCTAGCAAAAGAAAACGGATTATACACGGTTTATGTCACCAACGGCTATGCCACACCTGAAACTCTGGATATGATAGGACCTTATCTCGATGCCTGGCGTGTTGATGTAAAGGGATTTACCGATGAATTTTATAAAACGCTCTCCGGGATACCTCGCTGGCAGGGAATACTGGAAATTACCCAGCGGGCTAAAGAAAAGTGGAATATGCACGTTGAGGTGGTCACCAACATAATCCCCACCATGAATGATGACGACGAACAGCTTACGGGGATTGCTAACTGGATAAAAGATAAGCTGGGTGAATTAACGCCGTGGCACGTGACCCGTTTTCACCCGCAGCACCGGCTGAGAGACCTGCCTCCGACTCCGCTGGAGACGATTGAAAGGGCCTGGGAAATAGGTAAAAAAGCAGGACTTAAGTTCGTTTATGCCGGTAATGTACCGGGTCATTCCAGTGAAAGTACCGTTTGTTATAACTGCGGGAAACTCAACGTTGAGAGGTACGGATACCAGACCGATATCAGGGGACTTGACGGCTCCCGATGCAAGTTTTGCGGCGCGGAGCTTAATTTCAGGGTGTCCGGGCCGAAGGAGGGGTAAAATGATCAGGAATCCGGTCGTGGCCGGGCAGTTCTATCCGGCTTCGGCGGAAAAACTCAGAGAAATGATAGCGGAACTAACGGATGTAAGGGTGGAAAAAGAGGAAGTTGTCGGGCTGCTGGTGCCGCATGCCGGCTATATCTATTCCGGGAGAGTGGCTGGTGCTACCATTTCCAGGGTCAGGTTCAAGGACACGTTTATCATCATCGGGCCCAGTCACACCGGCCTGGGCAAGCCCTACAGCGTTATGACCGAGGGCACCTGGCGAACGCCCCTGGGTGATGTCGACATAGATACCGAACTGGCTGAGAAAATAATCGAGGTGTCAAAATACGTCCGCGAGGACACAAGCGCCCAGGAAGGAGAACACGCCGTCGAGGTGCAACTGCCCTTTTTACAGTATTTCCGGTCGGATATCCGCATCGTCCCCATGATCCTCGCTTACTCACGCGCCGAGGCGTATAAAGAAATCGGACGTGATATCGCCCGGGCGATTAAGGAGCTGGACAGGGAGGTCGTCATTATTGCCAGCGGCGATATGACCCATTACGAGTCGCAGAAAGCCGCCAGCGAGAAAGACCACCTGGCGATAGAAGCCATGCTGGAGCTCGACGAGGACGAACTGACCCGTCGTTATGAAGAGCGTAATATCACGATGTGCGCTCACGGTCCGGTGGTATGTCTTATCTCGGCGGCCAAGGAACTCGGGGCTTCCGGCGCGGAACTGGTCAAGTACGAGACCAGCGGGGATACCACCGGTGATTACAGCGCGGTGGTGGGCTATGCCGGTGTTATATTTAAGTCGGCGATGCACCCGCTAACGGCGCTGGCCAAGGAAACGGTGGAGCTCTATGCGAAGGAGGGTAAGACACCATCGCCCCCGGCCGAACTAACCCCGGAGATGAAAAACCAGGCCGGAGTCTTCGTGTCGATACACAAGAAAGGGGCTTTACGGGGTTGCATTGGTACATTCGAGCCGCAGCAGAAGAACGTCGCCGAGGAGATAATCACCAACGCCATCAGTGCTTCCACGCGCGACCCACGCTTTCCACCCATCTCCCCCAATGAGCTGAAAGACCTCGACTACAGCGTGGACGTGCTGACCAGGCCCGAACCGGTAGACGATATCAGCCAGCTCGACCCGAAGAAGTACGGCGTCATCGTCGAGGCAGGCTGGCGGCGGGGGCTGCTCCTGCCGGACCTCCAGGGCGTAGATACCGCCGAGTACCAGATAGATATCTGCCGCCAGAAGGGGGGCATCGAGCCCGACGAGCCGGTACAGCTCTACAGGTTTGAGGTGAAGAGGTACAGATAGGAGAGTTCGGGACGAAGAAAAGAGATTGCCAAGTCGCCCCGATGAAACAGGGACTCCCCGCAATGATGTTAAGTAGTGAGTTGTAGAAACAGGACCATATGAAGTATTATAATAAACCAAGTAAAAAAATTACAATATCTAGTAAGTGTAACCAAATAGGTAAAAGGTCATATAGATAATTTGGAAAATTAGTAGTAAACTTAGAAACATAACGTCGGATAAAAAGGGATAGAAGATGACGGAAGAAAGAGAACCCGGGTTTCAGGAACCAATTGAGTATGAAGAGGAGTGCGAGAACTGCGAGGTAAGGGTTGCCGCCATATGCCAGAGCTGCGGCATGCCGATGAACTCCGCGGCGGACTACGGCGGTGGGAACGAAGACAACAACTGCTGTGTACACTGCTGCTGCGAAGACGGCAGCCTCAAGAGCTATGAAGAAGTGCACCAGAGCATGATAAGCCTGTTTATGAAGACCCGCGGTCTGGATAAAGAAAGAGCCGAGCAGGCAGCCAGGGACTACATGGCGACGATGCCGGCCTGGATAGGGAGATAACCGGAGAGACGAACCATGAGCATGGACATGTTCGAAGGGCAGGAAGAGAAACAGGCCCAGGAACAGCAACTCCAGCAGGCACCACTGGCAACGCGGATGCGGCCCAACAGCCTTAACAGCTTCGTGGGGCAAGAACACATCCTCGGCAAGGGGCGCGTCCTCCGCAAGCTGATAGAGTCTGACCGTGTTCCCTCGATGATTTTCTGGGGTCCGCCGGGGTGCGGCAAGACCACCCTGGCGTATATCATCGCCAATAGCACCGGGGCGCACTTCGACCCGGTCAGCGCCGTCAGCGCCAGCGTGGCCGACCTGCGGCGTATCATCGTGCAGGCACGAGAGCGGCGTAAGGTACAGATGCAGCGCACCATCCTCTTCATCGACGAAATTCACCGCTTCAACAAGACCCAGCAGGACGCCGTGCTGCCGTTCGTCGAGGACGGCACGGTGACCCTCATCGGCGCCACCACGGAGAACCCGTCGTTCGAGGTCACGTCGCCCCTGCTTTCACGCACGCGGGTACTGCCGCTGAAACCCCTCTCCGAGGAGGAAATCCAGATTCTGATTCTGCGGGCGCTCAGCGACAAGTTCGAGGGAATCGGCGACCTCAACGCCCGCCTGGAAGCCGACGCCATGAACCATCTCATTGCAGCATCAAATCATGATGCCCGGGTAGCCCTGAACACGGTGGAGACTGCCGCCATGAGCACGCCTCCCGATGAACAAGGCAAACGGAACATCACCCTGTCCACAATCGAGGATGTTTTCCAGCGCCGGGCCGTCATTTACGACAAGAAGGGGGACCAGCACTACGACAATATCTCCGCCCTGCACAAGTCGATGCGCGGCTCCGACCCCGACGCCTCTCTGTACTGGCTCACGGTGATGCTCGAAGGTGGGGAAGACCCGTTGTACATCGCGCGGCGCCTGATACGCTTCGCTTCGGAAGATGTCGGCATGGCCGACCCGCAGGCACTCGTCGTAGCCATGGCCGCCCAGCAGGCTGTCCACTTCGTCGGCATGCCCGAAGGGAACCTGGCGCTGGCACAGGCCGTGGTCTATCTGTCCACCGCCCCCAAGAGTAACTCGCTTTACGAAGCCTATTCCAGGGTGCAGCAGGAGATTCATAAGGGTACCCAGGAATCCGTGCCGCTGCACCTACGCAATCCGGTGACGCCGCTGATGAAGGAAATGGGTTACGGTGAAGGTTATAAATACGCCCACGACTACCCCGACCATTTCGTGGAGCAGCAGAACCTTCCCAAATCGCTGAAAGGCAAGCGGTTCTATACCCCCAGTCAGCAGGGATACGAGAAGCAAGTGGACGAGAGGATGAAGGGCTGGTGGAAGAAGACCGAAAGACCCAAGCCGGGGAAAACCCCGCCCGAAACATCCGACGATTTGGACGTCTAAATAGTCGCCTACCGAGCCTGCGGTTACCTTGACATCCGTTCACAATCTCCATTAGACTTTACGCAGTACTGGTGTTATTTTGTGCCCAGATTCCGGAGATGTTATCGCTGGACGGACCGGTAAGACTCTCGTCAGAAGAGGTGAACCGCCATGGTTAGACTGCCTTTCGTCCCCAAGGAAATGAAGTTCTTCGACCTCCATGAAGAAAGCGCCAGAAACACCGTAAAGGCGGCCCAGGCGCTGAAGGAAATGGTAGAAACCTGGCAATTTGTCGATAGCCGCGCGGCGGAGATTACGGAGCTGGAGCACCAGGGAGACACGATTACACATCAGATAATCTCACTCTTACACCGCACGTTTGTTACTCCTTTTGATCGCGAGGACATAGCTTTGCTGGCTCATACACAGGATGACATCATAGATTTCATCCACGCCGCCGCCGACGCCATGTATATTTACAAGATTAAAGTACCAACGCAGAGGGCAAAAGAGCTGGCCGATATTATTCTTCAGGGTGCTATTGAGGTGGAAAAGGCGGTTGCCGGACTGAGAAGAAGGTCGCAATTGAAAATGGTACAGGATAAGTGCGTGGAGATAAACCGGCTGGAGAACATGGCCGACCGTGTCTACCGTGCCGCAATGGCGGAGCTCTTTGATAATACAGATAATATAGCCGAGATAATAAAATGGCGTGAAATATACGGGCACTTGGAAAGCGCTACGGACAGAGCCGAGGACGTGGCTAATGTCCTTGAAGGGGTAGCCCTTAAGCATGCCTGATGCCAATTTTCCCCTGTTAATCGGAATCATCGTTCTGGCCGTGGGATTCGGATTTACTAATGGACTCAACGATGCCGCTAACGCCATTGCTACCGCAATAGGTACCCGCGCGCTGTCTCCGCGGTCGGCCGTGACCATAGCAGCCGTTTTCAACTTTGCCGGAGCCGCCACCGGACTGGAAGTTGCCCGG
>DUFB01000002.1 GCA_011192005.1 Dehalococcoidia bacterium | reverse complement strand
TTTCGGGTGGCCCTACGATACGACATCGGCCATGGCGCGCCTGGTATTCAGCGGTATCATGGAGAAATACCCCGCTCTAAAGATTGTCACGCATCACTGCGGGGGCATGGTGCCTTTTTACGCGGAAAGGATAAAGCAGTTTACCCAGCTGTTCTATTCCCGGAGACCCGGAGATGCCGAACCTTTCTTCAAGAAAGATATCGTCGATTATTTCAGGATGTTTTATGCCGATACGGCCATTTACGGCAATCCCAAAGCGCTGGAATGCGGGCATGAATTCTTCGGACCGGACCGCATATTGTTCGGGATTGATTTCCCGCTGGGCGATACCGAACACGGTGACAGGAATTACCGCCAGACGATAAATGCCATCGAGCAGATGGATATCACCGAAGAGGATAAAAGGAAAATTTACTCGGACAACGCCAGGAAATTAATGCGTTTGCCGGTATAGAATTGAATAGCGAAATTGTCGTCCCTCTAACTTGACATGGTATGGACAACAAGAATACTATTTTGGGGGACAAAAATCTTAACATTAAGCGGAGAACTTCCATCTTTCCAGCCAGACCTGGTTCTACGTTTCAGGTATGTGCTTTAAATGGAGTTGGTTATTCTCGAATAAAGTGAAAGGGGGCAAAAATGATTGCCAAAGAAAAGCTGGTAAAAATCGTCGGGGCAGCCAACGTCAGCGATAAACCGGCTGCGCTGGACGAGTATTCCAGTGATATCAGCTTCGTTAATCCCGTCAGGCCAACGTGGGTGGTCAAACCCAAGAACACTGATGCCGTGCAAAAGCTGATAAAACTGGCCAACAAAACTCAAACCCCACTTGTCCCGGTGAGTTCGGGTCCTCCCCATTTTCGGGGTGATACCGTCCCCGGCATAGGAGGCGCCGTTATCGTCGATTTAAGCGGTATGAAAAAGATTATTTTCGTCGACCGGGCACGCCGGGTTGCCATGATTGAGCCGGGGGTGACCTACGGAGAGCTCATACCGGCGGCGGCAAAAGAAGGCATCAGAATCAACATGCCGCTGCTGCCGAGAAAAACCAAGACCGTCGTCGGCAGTATGCTGGAGAGAGAGCCGGTAACCATGCCCAAGTATCAGTGGGATATATCCGACCCTCTGGCCTGCATTGAGGTTATCTTCGGTAATGGGAACGAGTTCAGGACCGGGCAGGCGGCCGGGCCGGGTACGGTCAAGGAGCAGTGGGCCGTCGGAGGTATCCAGAAAGCGCCCTACGGACCCGGCATCGCGTCCTGGCACCGGCTTATCCAGGGCTCTCAGGGAACAATGGGTATCGTGACCTGGGCTTCGATGAGATGTGAGTTGCTCCCCAGCCTCGAAGAGCCTTTCGTCGTCAGTTCTTCCGACCTCGATACCCTGCTCGATATGACCTCCTGGTTGATACGACTGAGGATGGTCAATGAATGTTTTATTCTCAACGGCACCAATATGGCGGCTATCTTCGCCAAGAAGTGGCCCAAAGATTACCAGGCTATCAAGGACACCCTGCCTGCATGGACTCTCTTCTATAACCTGGCGGGCTACGAGTATTATCCCGAAGAAAGAATCAGTTCCTATATCACCGATATAAGTCAGATAACACGCCGACTGGGAGTAGAATCAGTGAAATCCGTCGGTGGAGTTTCGGCGAATGAGATACTGAAAGCGGTCCAGCAGCCTTCTCCGGAGCCCTACTGGAAGCTCCGCTATAAAGGGGCCTGCGAGGATGTCTATCTTTTAACCATCCATGATAAACTCGAAAGCCTGATCGGGGAAATGAACGACCTGGCTGATAAAGCCGGCTATCCCGCTTCGGACATGGGAATTTACATTCAGCCGATAGTGCAGGGCACCGGCTATCACTGCGAGTTTAACCTGTTTTATGACCCCGCAAATTCCAGCGAATCAAACCGGGTTAAGGAGTTGTCCGCCGCAGCCGTCAAGGGCTTGATGGCCAAGGGCGCCTTCTTCTCGAGGCCTTACGGTGAAAATGCCGGCATGATTCTGAACAGGGATGCGGCCACCATCGGGGTTTTGAATAAACTCAAAGGCCTGTTCGACCCCAATAACGTCATGAACCCGGGTAAAATCTGCTTCTAAAGCGTAATAAAGGAACCGGTTAATTTTTGAAAGAATTTAGGAGGTAGCGAAGATGGGACTGGAACAATACAAGGGTGATATGGAAATGTGCTGCCGGTGTTCCGCCTGCAAATTCATACCCATGCAGAAGGTAAAGGGGCACCAGTATGCTTATGTATGTCCCAGCATATCAAGATATAATTTCCACGCCTACTCTGCTGGCGGGAGACTTAATATCGGCGCGGCGATGTTGAAGGACGGGATGAAGTACACGGACAAACTCCTCGATATCGTCTACAACTGCCAGCTTTGCGGTGCCTGCGGAGTCTCCTGTAATTACGCCATGGACATGGAAGTCCTCGAGCCCATCAATGAATTCAGGATAAAGTGTGTCGAAGATAAGAAGACACATCCTGCCCTCGATAAGATAATCGCCAACCTGAAAAAACAGGGCTCGATGATACCAGGTGCTAAAGGCAAGCGGGGCGCCTGGGCTGCCGGACTGAAAATCAAGGATGCGACCAAAGAGAAGGTGGACGTCCTTTATCACGTCGGCTGCCTGACCAGCTATGACAAGAACTTGCAGAAGCTGGCCAAAGCCACCGCCAAAATTCTCCAGAAAGCGGGTGTTAACTTCGGGATTGCCGGTGACGCCGAGATGTGCTGCGGTGGCAGGGCTTACCAGATGGGTTACCCGAAGGAATTCCTCAACCAGGCCAAGAAAAACATGGCGATGATTAAAAAGGCCGGTGTCAAGACGGTGGTAACGAGCTGCGCCGACGGATATCAGGCTTTCAAGGTCCTCTACGACAGGTTCGATCTGAAAGGCGAACTGAAAGTACTGCATATCTCGGAATATATCGACAAACTCATACGAGACGGCAAGCTGAAGCCGCGGAGGAAAGTCGAAATGGCGGCCACCTACCACGACCCGTGCCGACTCGGCAGGCTGGGTGAACCGTGGGTACACTGGGAAGGCAAGAAGATACCGGGTGACCGGTTCGTCTTCGACCCGCCCAAGCCGTACCGGCGCGGTGCCAATGGCGTGTACGAACCGCCCCGAGATGTCCTCAAGGCTATTCCCGGTCTTAAATTCACCGAAATGACCCGGATTAAGGAATACTCCTGGTGCTGCGGGGCCGGCGGTGGTGTTATTGAGTCGAATCCCGAGTTCGCTAAATGGACTGCCCGGGAAAGGATAGAGGAAGCCGTATCTACCGGTGCCGAGGCGCTGGTTACCGCCTGTCCCTGGTGTGAAAAGATTTTCAACGAAGCTATCAAGGAAAGCGGCAGCAGCCTGAAGGTTTACGATATCGTTGAACTTGTGGAAAAGGCAATATAGGAAAGGGGGTAATGAATCATGGCTTTAAAGAAAGACGTATATAAAGAGTTCGAAAGTGTGGTGGGTGAGGAAAATATCTGCGACGATCCGGCCATAATGCCGGCGTATTACAGCAACAAGTTCGCCGCCGTAATTCTTCCGGGGAATACCGCCGAAGTCCAGGCGGTGGTCAAACTCTGCAACAAACACAAGCTGGTATTCAGACCCATCTGCACCGGCTGGTCGGGGATGTTTCCCCCGGATATTATCCTGATGGACCTGAGAAGGATGAACCATATCATCGAAATTAACGAGAAGAACATGTACGCTGTGGTCGAGCCGTACGTAATCTCTTCGCAGCTGCAGGCCGAGTTGTTCAAGCGCGGTCTCAACTTCTGTATCAAGGGCGCCGGTACTAACTGCACGGCCATGCTTCGGGGTCACGGTCACATGGACCAGACCACCAGCGGTGACGACCGCAACCACCTGGCTATCGAATGGGTAACCCCCGAGGGCGATATCGTCAGGTCGGGCGCGCTGGGCTCTTCCGACGAGTGGTTCTGCGGTGATGGGCCGGGTCCGTCGATAAGAAGTATACTAACCAGTGCCGTTCCCCCCGGCGTAACGCCCGGTGTATTCACCAAGGCGGCGGTCAAGCTTTATCACTGGCCGGGGCCGTCCGAGTTTCCGATAGCCGGCCATTCACCGAAATACGTCCTGAGCGAGATACCCGCCAACATGATGGCGCGTTATTATAGTTTCCCGTCAGTGGAAAAAATGTGGCAGGCAGAAATCGGTCTGGGCGAAGCCGAAGTGTGCTACGAATTGATGGGCTTCAACGCGGCCATGGTAGCCGCCAATATCACCACCTGTAATGAAGAAGACGAGGCGATGTTCAACCGCTTGAATAAAGAAGTACAGGGACCCGGATTTTTCGTAATTATCGCCGGTAACTCCCCCGCAGATTTTGCCTATAAAAAGAAGGTACTGGAAAAGATTGTCGAAGAAGCCGGAGGGAAGTCGTTAAAGACTCTGGAAGACCCCGAGCTCGAAGGCATAATCATGTGCCAGTGCATCAGGATATCCGCTTCTATCAGGGAAACGTTCCGTCCCGGCGGAGCCTTCAATTCTATCCCCATCATGGGGCAGCGCGACCTAACCATTAAGTGGGCTATAGGCGCCGGCGAGGCCAAGAAACCGTTGATAGAAAAAGGATTAATCGTCGATGATGGCGGAGCATTCTTCGGGTGGGGAGTAGAACAGGGACACTTGGGTAAAACGGAGATATTCTGCAAATACAGTCCCTCAAATCCCACAGCCAAGGCCGCCGTGGAAACATGGCAGCGGGAGCAGAACAGGAGGGCTTTCGAGGAGCGTTATTTCGCCTCCACGATGGGTCCACAGGATGAAATTGGGCCGGCTCTCTGCAATTACAGCCAATGGTGGAGTAAGGTGGTAAAAGCACTCGATCCCAACGGCGTGTCCCCCGAGGGAGGCTCGCTGGTCTAGTCCTATTTTGTAGATAAAAAAACACAACACCTCCAGGCTCTGGCATGGAGGTGTTGTGTTATAATGATATACGTTACCTGATATATAACGAACTAAACTCTCTCATTCGTAACATATGCCAATGAGATATTTGTCATATACAGTATTTAGATTTTTTACTATTCTCTATAAGGAATAAGCGTTGCGTTGAATCCGTCTGGGGGAGGCACCTGTTATGGCTGAGATAAAAGTCGAGTGTATCGGTGAAACCTGTCCTGTGCCATTGGTTGAAACCCGGAAAGCTCTCCGGAAAGCTCAGGAAGGCGATATCGTTGAGGTTGTCGGTACCCACCCTTCTTCCAAGAAGGAAATACCGATGGCGGTAAAAGCGATGGGACTGGAATTACTTGGTGTAAAGGAAGAAAAGGACGGTGTCTGGAAAATCAGGATCCGCCGCTAAACGGGGGTAATAGCAATGGAAAAGAAGGCTGCAATTATAGTTCACAGCGGTGATATGGATAAAGTCTACAGTGCCCTTATCCTGGGTAACGGTGCCCTAGCGATGGGCATGGATGTCTACCTTTTCTTCACCTTCTGGGGGCTGCAACGTCTCAAGAAGGGCGGACTGGAGAAAGGGCCGCTTTCCAAGATGAACATGCTCGGTCTGGGCAAGTGGATGATTAAACGGAAGATGAAACAAGCCAATGTAGCCTCGCTGGAAAAGATGTTCCAGGATTTCAAAGAACTCGGTGGGCACGTGCTGGCCTGTGACATGACGATGGATATTATGGGAGTTAAAAAGGAAGACCTGCGTGACGACCTGATATCGGATTATTGCGGAGTGGGGACTTACATGGATGTGGCTAAAGACGCATCGGTGACCCTGTTTATCTAAGCGGGAGGAAGCAGTGCAGGAAAAACGTGTATATCTTGACAATTCAGCGTCTACCCGACTTGACGAGCGGGTGCTGGAGGCAATGACTCCTTATTTCTTCGATACCTACGCGGTGGCTACTTCCGAGTTCGCCTACACGCAGGGTATCGAGGCCCGCGAAGCGCTTGACGAAGCCCGGTTATCTCTGGCTAAAGCACTGGGCGCAGAACCGGAGGAGTTCGTTTTCACCTCGGGGAGCACCGAATCCTCCAACATGGCTTTGAAGGGCGTTGCCCTGGCCCTCGGCAGGAAAAAGGGCAAGCACATTATCGTTTCAAAAATAGAGGACTTCCCCGTTCTCCAGAGTGCCGAAGCCCTCGAGAGAGACGGATTCAGGGTAACATATCTCGAGGTCGATAATGACGGACTGGTCAATCCCGACCTGCTGAGAGAATCCATTACCGACGAGACAATTCTGGTTTCTATCCAGCATGCCAACCAGGAAATAGGCACAATCCAGGATATTGCCGGCATCGGGGCTATCTGCCATGAAAAAGGTGTCCTGTTCCACACCGATGCTACCCATACTTTCGGTCGTGTCCTGCTCAATACCAGGAGAATACCGGTTGATATGGTTACCGTATCCGCCCACACCATTCACGGCCCCAAGGGAATCGGCGGGCTTTACGTACGCAAAGGGACGCCGTTATCCAAGTGGATGGACGGGGGTTTCCAGGAGTTCGACCTGCGTGCCGGACTGGAAAACATCCCGGGGGCGGTCGGATTCGCCAGAGCGGTGGAACTCATCACCGCCGAAGAAAATAAACGATTGCGCTTCATGCGCGACCACGCCATACGCCGGATATTGAAGGAAATACCGGATACCATGCTCAACGGCCACCGTCGTAAAAGACTGCCGCATAATGTGAATATTTCCTTCCATTTTGTAGAAGGAGAATCGATAACGCTGCACCTGGACATGCACGGCTTTGCGGTGAGTACGGGGTCCGCCTGTTTCAGCCGTTCGCTTCAGGGAAGCCACGTTATTTACGGTATCGGCGGCGACCACGAGAGAGCCCACGGTTCAATACGCATTACCCTGGGACGCTACAACGCTCTGGAAGAGGTGGATGCCGTGGTGGATACGCTGGCTGATGTCATCAGCGAACTGAGGAAAATCAGCCCGCTGGGTAAGGAAAAATACGGTGAGGAGGTTTGACATGAAATTTCCCTATAGTGAGACTGTTTTAGAGCACTTTCGCCACCCACGCAACGTGGGGAAAATAGATGATCCCGATGGAAAATCGATGGAAGGCAGCCCGGCCTGTGGCGATATGGTCGCCGTATACATCAAGGTAGACCCGGATACGAAGAAGATTGATGATATAAAATTCGAGTCCTACGGCTGCGCATCTAATATCGCCACCGGTTCTATCATAACCGAGCTGGCCAAGGGTAAAACACTCGACGAGGCCAAGAAGATAACCTGGAAGGAGGCCTCGGACGCACTGGGTGGCCTCCCCAAAATCAAAGCGCATTGCTCGGTACTGGCGATAGAGGGCCTGCGTTCCGCGATTCAAAACTACGAGGAGCGTCACGGACTCATCACGAAAAGAGAACCTACTACGCTGGAAACCGTACGCAAACGCCTGCGAAAGGTGATGAATCCCATAGCCGGCCTGGATCTGGTGCGTACCAATCTGGTCAAGGATATCCAGATGAAGGACGGTACCGTCCGGGTGGTGATAGACCTGCCCAAGAACCACCAGTTCGCGGCGGCGATAAAAGAAGAGATCGACGAGAAAATAGAGCCTCTGTGGGATGTTAAAGAGGTTATTGTTGAATTTACGGATTAGTTGAAAACTAGTTACACAGCACGGTATCTCTTTAAAACCTCGTCCTTGATATGTTCCAGCCCGCAAAATATCAGGTTGAAAATCGGGGGAATCGCTTCAAGACGATTTCCCCGAAATTATTTTATATAGCAAATGTTTCCTTAGTCGTTTCTTCGGCAGAATTTTTCTGCTTGTTATCCTTGATTTAACGGTGTCTGACATTTTCTTCAGTTCAATGTTATACTGTTAAGCAACGGAGGATTGAAGAAAATGTTAGAGAATACGAGAAGTCCTTTCAAAATACCGGCAAAAACCATACCACAAGAAGAAATCAAAGAGACTATTAACACCGATGTCGTGGTGGCGGGTGCGGGGACGTCCGGTAAGGCCGCCGCGCTTTCGGCAGCACAGGCCGGCGCTAATGTCATTCAAATTGATAAGCATGTTACCTTCCGATGGGGTGGCGGGATGATTGGCGCCATCGACAGCAAGCTGCAAAAAAGATTGGGAATAAAAATCGACAAGGATGATGTCTGCCTCCAGCTCATGAAATGGGGCGGCAACAAGCCCGACCAGAAATTGTACCGGGTCTGGGCTGACCGCAGCGGTGAGGTCATGGACTGGCTGATAGACCTGACCGAGGCCGACAGTATTCAGACCCTGCCCCACCAGTGGCCACGGCCAGCCGGATACGACCCGAAGACGGAATACTACCCGGACTTTCCGGTATGCCACATACATTACGACGGTAAAACACAGGGACTCTACCATAAATGCGCTCTGGATTCCGTGGAGAAAGAGGCGAGAAAAATCGGGGTGGATATCCGTTACGAGACGCCGGCCGTGCAGCTAATCAGGCAGCAGAACGGAAGGGTCACCGGTCTCATTGCCCGTGATAAGGCCGGTAATTACGTACAGTTCAACGCCCGCAAGGCGGTAATCCTCTGCACCGGGGACTACGGGAACAATCCCTGGATGGTGGAAAAATACTGCGCCCCCGCCGCTGAGGTCGCTCGTGAGAACAACATCTACATGACCCGGAATCAGGACCTCCTGGATGCCCCGGAACCGCTGAATGTCGGCGACGGACACCAGATGGCGATGCAGGTCGGGGCGGTAATGGAGCCGGCACCGCATGCCCCTATGTCTCACGCCACGGTGGGCGCCTCAGGCGCCAATGCCTTCCTCAGGGTGAATATCGACGGTGAGCGGTACGAGAATGAAGATGTCCCCGCCCAGAGCAGCGCCAACTCACTCGTACGCCAGCCCGACAAGAAGGTCTGGCAGGTATTCGACAGCAAGTGGGAAGAAGAACTGGCGGTAATGGGTGTGGGTCTGGGCACGCACAGTAAACCTAACGATGTAATTTATAAGCAAGTAGAGGAGATGACGGTAAAAGCGGATACCATCGAGGAACTGGCACACAAGATGGAAGTGCCCGTGAAAACGTTTAGAGCGACGATAGATAGAATCAATTATCTGACGAAAATCGGCAGGGATCTCGACTATGGTAAACGCGCCGACAGGCTTACTACCGTGGACAAGCCGCCGTATTATGCCGGTATCATTACGCAGCACATACTGATAGTGCTGGGTGGACTGATTACCAATACTAGGTTCCAGCCCCTTGATGCCGACAGGAAAGTGATACCGGGGCTCTACCTGGCCGGGAACACGGTCGGGAACCGCTTCGCGGTGGACTATCCCACCATGTGCCAGGGTCTCAGTCACGGGTTTGCCTGGACGACGGGCCGGCTTACAGGACTGAGTGCCGCCGCCGAGAAGGTTTAGAGTAAAGAACCAGGACATGCTTTCTGTTTTTTAATCCTACGTTTGACAAATTGGGTAGCTTTACGTAAATTATTGGCGAAGAGGTTGTCATTTTTCATGACGGTTTCGTTAAAAACTCTGGCTAAAATGTGCTACTTTACCGGTTTGAATACGGACCAGCTCGAGGTGGTAAAGCAGTACATAGCTTTTGAAAAAAACGTTGATAAGGGTCAGTCAATCCTCGAAGAGGGCGACGAATCCGACTATATGTACCTTATTATCTCCGGGGCGGTAAAGGTCTATAAGCAGTCGATAAACGGGAAAGAGCAGATTCTGAACATCGCATCCACCGGAGAGTCTTTAAACGATGTTTCCACTTTCGATGGCGGGACTTCGGCGATGGATATGCTGGCGATGACCCCGGTACACCTGATGGCTATCAAGAAGGCAGATATCAAGGCCCTCTTCGCCAAGTTCCCCCAGATTGCCGTTAACGTTGCCGGAGTGCTGGCATCCAAGGTACGCCGCGATTCGTCGCTGGTGGAAGTGCTATCGTTCGACCAGGTAATCAGCCGGCTGGCCAGGCTTATCATGAAGCAGACCGATGCCGAGAAAAGCCTGTTACCGCTCTTTACCCAGCAGGACCTGGCGGCAATGGTGGGTACCAGCCGGGTGGTGGTCAACCGTTCGCTGAAGGCCATGGAAGACCAGGGGGCTATCAGGCTCGACCGACGCCGTATCGTGGTTACCAATCGGGAGACACTGGAGAATCTGACTAAATAGAGTTGGCCGGGAGGTTTTGATGAATCTAGAGCAACTGGAAAAACGGGTGCAGGCTATCGAGGACCTTGAGGAAATCAAGAAACTGCACTATAAATATATAAACTTGATGGATAACCTTAAATATAAGGAAGTCCTGGACCTATTTATAGAAGATGCATCGGTAGAAGTAAGGAACTGGGGAGTACTCAGGGGTAAGGAAGGACTCACCGAAGTTTATATCAACAGGCTGGGCAGGAGGAAGGAGCGGTCAGAAGGCCACTTTGTCGTCGAGCCGGACATCACCATTGAGGGAGATACCGCCAGAGGGACCTGGCTGTTGTACATGCTGTTTTCCAAACCGACCGTGGAGTGGGTACAGGGCAGGAACGAGGCAGAATATATCAAGGTCGGGGGCAAATGGAAAATAAAGTCGATGAAGTTCACCCGCACCAACGCCTCCAAGCCCGACATGTTTCCCTAAAAGTCAAGTCATTACCGTTTAGTCCGGATACGGCTCTGGCGGCAGCGGCTCCATGTTACTTATCTTGTGCCGGTTATAAGGCGTATAGAATGTCGTCGGTTTATCCGGTTTGTTATCCGGTGAGGCGGCGAGACTGGCATCCACCGGCACTTCCACCCAGCCTTTTTCATAAGGACACATGAAAGCCTGCCGGTAGGCGAATTTGTAGATTTTCCACTTCCCGTCCTCTTTAACATACTCCATATCATATTTGCCCAGGCATAAAAACTGCTTGTAGCTGTCTTCACCCACGAAGGAACAATAGCCGTGAGAATGCCATATCCCCCTGGCTCTGGTCCTGTCTTTATTAATCTCGATGACGGGATTAACGGTCATGTGTATCGCCAGGTGTCCCGGCCCTATCTTTTTGTCGCTGAAAACCGTGTTCCAGAACCGCGTAATGCTCTCGATACCTTCGTAAACGCCGCTGTCCTCTATCTCCATGTTTACCCCGGGTGTGTTGCGGGCGAACAGCCCCGGTACCTCCGAGCGTTTTCCTATATAGTACAGGTGCGCGTACAGCGACTGCAGTTTCCAGATTTCCAGATAGTCTCTGGCGTAAGCACCATCGGCTACCTGCTCTTTAAGATTTTTTACTTCGACTTCCAGTTCTTGCAGAGTCATCGCCATTTTCCGTTTCCCCCTTATTTTTACAGATAGAGATTACTAATCGTCCCAGCCTGACCTGGCGCGGTAGGGAAGCGACATCATGTTTGCCTCGATTGCCTCTATTTTGCCGTTTTTTATCTTGAATAGCTCGCTGACGACCACGGTGAAAGGCCTCTGGGCGGCGGGTATCATTTCCACCTCGCCTGCGCCGGGGACCTCGATGGACTTGATATTGCCCGCATGGTGGAACATAAACGTGCCAAAAGTAAGACCGCGTTCTTCATCAATTACCGTATAGCGACGTGGCCTTATCTCGGTGATATAGACGAACGACTTGGAGTTTATCTGCTCGCGGCAGCCCAGGGCAATCGGATTGAACGAAGTAGCACCTGGTAATTTTATATTAGGATTGTTGGTGGTCTGCGTACCGTTTTCAATCCGGTTGCAGTCGTCTCCCCAGGGGACGATGTCGCCGTCATCTTTTTCTAGAGCATCGAAATAGAGGTCAGATATCCTTATCATCTCCTCTCGTGAGACACGCTCCGATGGCGCCAGTGCTTCGAGGAAAACCTGTCTCGGTTTAACCAGATTTTCCACCGGTATGGGACGCTTGCCGCTACGCACGACGATGTTTTCAATCTCGGTAATCAGTCCTTCCGCTATCTTCAGACGGCTGGCGATGATGATGGGAAAGCCGTTTTCCTTCATCAGGCCGTAAAAGCCCACCTGCCCTCCCTGCGGGTCGCAGACGTACAGTCGGTAGGTCGCATCATCACTGGCGGTTGCCCAAAGTCCTTCCCCCACGGGTAGCTCGATGGTGTTTTCCGTATGTTTCAGGGTCTTAACCAGTGGTATGCGTGCGGGGTCGTGGGCGATGAGAGCCTTGAGATACCGGTTTTGCATGTCCTCCAGGTACTGCCGGTCGATTCCTTTTCCACGTGGAGACGTCATCTGTAATTCCTCCTGATATGGCTGTTTGGATATTACTAGCTGGATTCTGAAAAGTCAAAGAAAGGTAAAATAATGAGGCAAGAAAGCGGTAAAACCGATATTTAACTTTCCTATTTTCCCGATGCAGTTTATAATCATTAAAGGTTTTTTAATATCATTGATATTTCAGGGAAGGTGTACGATGACAAATAACCTGCCGGAACTCAGTGTGAAAGAGAAAGAACGCCGCTGGACGCTGCTGCGTGACAGATTGATGGCTAACGGGCTGTCGGCTCTCATCGTTTACGGAGGTAGCCAGCTGGGCGTGCCCGTGCATTACCTGTCCGGTGTGTGGGGCACGAGGATGAACATGGTGATATTCCCGGTAGAAGGCGAGCCGGTATTGCTGATTCCCAGCAACAGTGGCCAGACTCCGGAGAAGGTGGCGGAACGGGGCTGCTGGATAGATGTTGAGAATATCCGCCTTTCGCCGAACCTGGCAACGGATACCGCCAGGCATATTATTGATTTGAAGCTTGAGAGAAGCCGGATCGGCATAGATAGTTACCGCTGGTGGCCCGTTTACGATTACCAGCAATTTTCGGACATATGTCCTGACGTCGAGGTGGTAGAAGCGCACCGCCTCTTCGGTGAAATCCGCGGTCCCAAGAGCGACGAGGAACTGGCGGTCATGCGGAAGGCTATCGAGATTTCCGACCTGGCTCATTATGCCTTTCTGGCGAATTTAAGTCCGGGCATCACCGAGGAACAGGCGGCGGGAAAAGCGGTGGAAGTCCTCGATGCCCACGATATCGGCGACAGGATAATCCTGATTCACAGCAACCCGCAGGCTACCTACCCCAATCGACCGGGTCCCGCGATTATTCGGAAGCCCGATCCGGTGA
Organism: Dehalococcoidia bacterium; assembly: GCA_011192005.1. Classification (GTDB taxonomy): domain Bacteria; phylum Chloroflexota; class Dehalococcoidia; order Dehalococcoidales; family RBG-16-60-22; genus W425. The sequence goes on along the minus strand of DUFB01000002.1, from coordinate 18,439 downwards.
CGTTTTCTCCGGAGTTCACCCGGAACAGGGGGTACGGCGCCCAGATGATACGGGCATACTGGTGGGAGGAGCCAAAGGATATCTATAAGAAGATGTTCGAGCTCTGGGGCGAGATGAGAAAGATGGTGGAAGCCGAGTTCCGGCCGGGCGTTGAGATTACCGATGCCGGGAAAAAGATAGAGGAACTGGTGACTGAATACGGCTTCGAGTGCGATAAGCTGGGTCATGCCGTGGGGCTTTCCTACGGGGACGCCCCGTATATTACCGCGGGGCCGCACGAGAAGGACTACATGGAATGGACCATCCTGGCCAGGGAGGTTTATGCCGTTCATCCTATGGTGAGGTGTAAGGGCTACGTCGCGCCTTTCTCCATGATAGGCGACATGTATTTCATCGGGGAGGACAAGACCACCCGGATGACCACCGCTCTATCCGGTTTGCCGGAGTTTATTCCTGAATAAATCTTTAGACGGAAATATGGACTAATAATGAAAAGCATCGTTATATATTTCTCGCAGACGGGAAACACCCGGCAGGTTGCCCGGGCTATCCAGGTTGGTATCAGTGAATCAGAAGGTGAGTGTGATATCACCCGGATTCAGGATGTCGGTAATGAGGACCTGCTGAAATACGATTTAATCGGGTTGGGCAGCCCCGTCTGGCACCGCCGCGAGCCCGCCAATGTGCTGGGTTTCATCGAATACAGCATGAAATCCCTGGAGGGCAAGCACGCCTTTACCTTCTGCACCCACGGTCTCTACCCGGGGCATTTCATCGGCAGGGTCGTACCCGCGCTGAGGCTGGAAGGACTGATGGTCATCGGCTGGAAAAACTGGTACTGCAGCGTCTGGGTACCCGAGCATCCCAAGCCTTATTTTACCGACGGTCATCCCGATGAAATCGACCTGCGGGAAGCGCGGGACTTCGGACAGGAGATGGCGGAACGCAGTCGGCGGATATCCGATGGTGAGACCAACCTTATCCCCGAATTACCCGTCGGACGGGAGTACCACGAGCTTTATCCGGGACCGGGCAGCACCGACCGCGCCGGGCGGAGAAGCTATCCCGATGGCTCGCTGGACATGATAGACCTGCGCAGCTTCGATTTTAAGGTGAACATGGACAAATGTAATTATCCCCGATGCACTCTCTGCATCGATAATTGCCCCACCGGCAGCATTAATTTCTCGGTGTCTCCGCCCCTCTTCCGCAAGAATTGCGACAGGTGCTTCTTCTGCGAGCAAATCTGTCCGCGGGGCGCCATCGAGGTCGACTGGAAACCTATATCCGATTTTGTTCAGAAGAGCGTCATCGATGAATGGGTGAAGGTGGCCGGGGAAGCAGCGGCCAGCGGGCGTTTGAGGAGACTCGTACCGCCGGAGAAAGTCGGGCTGAAGACCCCCTGGTATACGGTGAAAAAACCGCCGCGACTCAAGCCGTTGTAATTATCGTAATTGTATCGGGCATTTTACTACCCACGAGCTTTTAAAGGTCTCTTTTCCGGCATTATCTGTTTATATACGCGGGGGATATTGGGCGGGTCAAATTCCGGCAGGTCGCTGAAACGCCCCTCCCTCATCGTCCACATGCCCCGTTCCCGCACCCCGGCATCGAATTCGGCCAGATTGTCGGTCTCCAGTTCGTACAGCGCCAGGTACTTCCGACGCTGGCCTTCCACGGAATGAGCGCTCTCCCAACGCGTGGCGCTTATCATCCCGGGCACCGCCAGTATATCGGGTATGTGCACGTTATCGTACCATTCGTTGAATTCCTCCTCGCGGGCAGGGTCCTTACAGTCGCTGAAAGCAAATAGCAGATATCTCGCCATACTAATACCCCCTGACGTCCGGGTAAACTCGATAATGATTTGATGTGTGGTATCCGGGGCGGTCATGGTCCTAGATATCAATCATCGGTCCGGCGCCGCCGATATTGGGACCGTCGTAGGAATATTCTTTACCGCCCATTGTCTTGGTGAATCTGGGCATCAGCAGCAGGGCGCTGAATAACACCGGTTTGACTATTTTCCTGAAGTTCAGGGGGGTATGTGGCAGGTCCTTGGGGATATAGATGATGGTGGGCCTGTCGATGAGGTACTGCTCCATCTCTCCTTCGCCGCCTATCCAGAAATCTATCTCTGCCTCGAAGCTGCTGAAAAGGTCCGGTAATTGACCGCCGAGGAAAATAAGATATTCATCGGCGTCGTGGGTGTGCGGCTCTCTTTCCAGGAATATGGGTTCCACGAAAAGCTGCCAGCCCATATTCATGTTGGCTCCCGGAATCTGGCGAGCTCCCCGGAAATAGGCCTGGGGTCCGGCAACTGCGGGTAAATTGGACTCTTCCCTGAAATCAGAAAACAGGTATTTCGCGTATTTCTTTTCTGGCATTTTATAGGGTCTCCTTCTGATAAAAATTATTTAAAAAAGCGGAATGCTAATCCCTTCTCGACTGCGGTGGTAACGGTCTGATGGAAGGACCTGGCGAAAGGGTAATATCGATGAACACTATCGGCTTGTTTACCGTCTTTATATTCAGCGGGCCGTGCATCAGCCCCCTGGGAATGCGTATGCAGGCTGGGTAGTCGATGGTATGAGTGGTATCCCCCAGACCCATCTCTACCTCGGCGTCATAATCGACGATGTTACTGGGGTCGCCTCCCATGAAGAAAATAATCTGGTCGAAATCATGGCTGTGAGATTCCGCCACCATGAGGAAAGGCTCCGTGAGGAACGACCATCCCAGGGAGAAGTCCATACCGAGGAGGTCTTTCTCTCCGAAAGCCCCCACCTGGGGTGCGTTAATCTGCTTGTACAGTGAATAACCCGGCTTTAGTTCCACGATATAGTCTCCGTGTTTCACGTTTTCTATCGGCATATGCTACTCCTTTGGCTCCTGAAAGATTTGGATTGCAGGTCGGACTTCGTGTAGTATTAGTGAAATCCGGCACGACAAGATGATAAGATGATCATCGTCTTGTTGTCAATCCAGCTTTCGGGAGGTCGAGTAATGATAAAATCGATAGCCGTTGCCCACAGGAAACCCGGGCTGACCCGGGAGGAATATAACAGGTACTGGAAGGAGCAGCACGGTCCCCTGGCTGCCCGGCTGTTTCCCGGGGTGAGAAAATACGTCCAGAACCACCTCGTCGATGTTCCGGGGATGGAATACGAAGGCGACGGCGTCGTCGAGATGTGGTATGACGATATCCTAGCGTACCAGAACGCCATGAGGTTCCTCCGCTCGGAGGAAGGTAAAGTTTTGATGGAAGACGGGGCCAAGTTTGCCGAAATGCGGCCCGGTGCCGGACTGTGGATTGTTGAGGAACACGTCATCAAGGACGAATTGGCCTGAAAAAACGGGGAGGTTGCTTTCCTGAGCAGTCGTCCTCCCCGTTAATATCCGGGTATTATTCCTTCGATCTGAAGCGGTTCGGCTTGAGCTTCAGCCCGGTGTTGTGTTCCGCCTCGGAAGTTATCTTGCCGGTGACGGGATGCTTGAAGTGGAATGGGTAGATGTAACCGGAAGGATACTGGATGTCGTACTCGGCGAACTCGTCCGGGCTCAATCTGGGTCTGTCTTCGGCGTCATCTGCGGCGGTGCTGGCGGGCGGTGCTGGCGGGTACTTGGGTGGGGCGTAGGTATAGTGCATCTGTCAAGCCAGCTTAAATATCTTCCAGACGCCGTCTTCCTTGACGTATTTCATCTCGTAGATAACGCTCATGTATACCGGGTCGATGTTATCATTGACAGGACGGGCGCAAAAGGTGCCGTAACCGTACCAGCGTCCCCTGGCCGAAAGGTTGTCCGGGGCGACGGTGATAACCGGAGAGACCTGCATCACCTGGTGGAGGAACTCGGGAGGGGTCTTTCTCCCCGGCCTGAAGTAGCGGCGGATGCCTTTCTGTCCCTTATAAGTGCCTTCGACAAAGGTGGCTGATATATCGTCGCGCCTGGAAAAAGGTCGACTATTTCCTGACTCATCCAGGGTTCCAGGTAATAGCCGTAGGCGCATTGCAGCCGCTTGATAGCCTCGATGTCATTAAGAAGCTTTATCTGCTTGTCTTTTTCCTTTACCTCCTGCTGCAGCTTTTTAACCTGGGTTTCCAACGCATCGAGCCTGGCTTCCAGCGTTTTCTGGCTCATGTTATTTCTCCTTGTCGCTCACTGCTTGGCCGTATTCAGGCTCTGAAGACATTGCCGGTGGCTTTATCTTTCCAATATGCCCGCTGTTGCACGGGCCAGTTGAAGCTTATGGCACCGGGACGGGGACAGTGATTGACACAGCAGCCGCCGTACCAGCATTCGTCGGGATGGAGAATTATCGGTGGTTTACCCTCTTCCGGGTTGGGTATAAAGACATCTACTTGGCAGACTTCCACGCAGGTGTTGCAACCGTCGCAGATATCCGGATTAAAGATTACAGGAGTATTCGGTGATATGATATTGGGTACAGCATATACTTTATTTTGAGCCATGACAGCCTCCTTATTTAACTTTATAAACGCCTTCGTAGTCCTTGTTGTGTGCCTCGTAATTGGCTTTCATATCGCCCCAGTAGTTCAGGGGTAGTTCTCCGGTCTTGACCTTGTTCTTCTCCAGCTTAACGGTAACAAACTTGTTCCAATCCGGCGGGTCGACCTCGGGGTAATCGATTCTGAAGAAATTGAGTATCTGGCTGCTTGCCCGGCGTGCCAATGAGGCATGGAGGACGATTTGACCGTGAGTCAAAATACTTAGGTCTTCGATACTGCGCATCAACTTATGCGGGTCGAGGGCGTACAGCGCGGGGACGTGCCTTTCCTCGATGTCCTTCAGTGAATCCAGCCCCATTTTGAGCAGCCGTTCGGTCTTGTATTCACTGCAAAAGTACTGCATTGTCCTAGCGATTCCAGCTTGCAGTTCTTTCCAGTCGACGCCGTCCGTGCGCTTGATGGGGGCGTAGATGCGGGCTTTTTCAAGGGTAACCTGTTCTTGAGACATCTTACCTACGTTTATCTGCTGCGAATAGGCAGCGGCTTTCCTGCCCGCGTACCTGCCCGTAGCCGCTGCGTAGCTGTGGTCGCCGTAGGAGAATGTCTGTTCCCCGGCGACGTACAGCCCGTCCAGCGTAGTCTTTAAATCCCAGTCGATGACCGGACCGCCGCCAGTTGCGTTCCGCCACTGGGGCAGGCTGTTCCCTTCGATGAAGTTGTAATTCTGGAGCAGGTGTTTATCGGGGTTAAAACCGGCTTCTTCATAGGAATGGGTGATATTTTTTGTGGTGGACTCTTCTCCCAGCATCAGGTTCCAGGTGACCTTACGCTCGATATCCGGCATGCCGGGAAAATCGCCGTAGAAGGGCAGGGCGTATTCCCCTGTCTGCACACCTTTGATTATCTTTTCCATAACGTCCGGCGTGGGCCTCATGGCACCGGCGTCCGCCCACCCCTGCGTCGGCCAGGGTAGCTTCTTGCCGTTGGCATCGACAAGCGGGACGTTTTCGTAGCTGGCATCGCCGGCACCACCGTACCAGGTATGCTTGAAGCCGGTCCCCAGCATGAGGGGATTGGTCCGCTCCATCAGGGTAAGCTCGGCGCCGGCTCTCCAAGCCATGGCCACGCCGTCACCGGTCATGTTGCGGGAACGGAAGGTGTTGTAACCGGAAAGCTCGGTATTCAGCATATACAGGGAATAATTGCCGGCAGTAGACAGCACCGCGGCTTTGGATTTGAACACCATGAATTCGCCGGTGCGATTGCTGAAGCCCGTGGCGCCAATTACCCTGGCTCCCTGGACGCCTCCCTCAGTCAGCAGGCCGGTTACCATCACGCGGTCGAAAATCTCAACGCCCAGCCGCTTGCATTCCTTTTTCAGAGCGGGTTTGAATGTCGTGCCCCATACACGGATAACCACGTTGTTGAGTTTTTGGTCCGGATTACTTTTAAAGGTTTTTGGTTTTATTGTTCCCGGAATGTAGCTGTGTACTCGCGTATAACGCGGGGATATCATGAACTTGGACTTATCATCCCTGCCAATGGCACCTTTATATTCGTCGTCGGTGTCCCTGATTTTACCACCTATCTGCTCCAGTTCAAGAAGAGTATCGTAATTTTCACGGCACTGAATCTGGGTGCCGATGCCATTAGGGTACATGATGTCAGTCATGTGCTGTGCCCATTCATCAGGGTCCACATTGGATAATGGGTTTGCGGGGGCATTGCACCAGTGGTCGCAGCCCGGACCCCCGGCGCCACTCCTTATAGTGTCTCCCTTTTCCACCAGCGCCACTCTGACGCCGTTTCTAGCGGCACTGATGGCTGCCCAGCACCCGGCGATACCCCCTCCGATAACCAGGACATCGGTCTCAATTTCCCGCTCCTGGTCGTAGCGTATCGGGTAGGGCCAGGGGGGTGCCTTACCGTCCTTTTCCAGAAAATCATGCCATTTTGTCATTGACTTAACCTCCTATCATTGAAATAATTAATCATCTAGGGACTAACCCCTCCGGATACCACCAGTACCTGCCCGACGATATCGCAGGAGGCATCCGATGCCAGGAATACCACCGCGTTGGCGATATCCTGCGTCGTCGTCAGCCTGCCGATGGGCACCGTCTTGGGGAAATTTTCGAGCAGGCCGGGGGGTGCGTTCCTGGCAAATCCGGTATCGGCGACTCCCGGTGAAACGCAGTTGATATTGATACCATGGGGTGCCGCTTCCTTGGCGACGCCCATGCTGAATCCGATTATCCCCGCTTTGGCCGCGGCGTAACCGGAGGTAAACATGCCGCCGTGGATACCCGCGCCCGAGGTAATATTGACGATTTTTCCGCTCTTTTGCTTGATCATGATGGGAAGCACCGTTTTCGTCCCGTTACGGGTGCTCCGGAGGTTGACATCGATATCGAAGTCCCAGTCTTTGTCGGACATCTCCAGGAAGGGCTTGGGCGGGGTGCAGCCTCCGGCGTTATTGACCAGGATATCAATCCTGCTGAATTTCGCCATAACCTCTTTCACCATGCTGTCCCATTCAGAGCCTCTGGTAACGTCGGCTTTGATAGCCATCGATTTGCGTCCCAGCTTTTCTACCGCGGCGGCTGTTTGCCTGGCGCCATCGATGTCGATATCGTTGACGATAACATCGCAGCCTTCCTGCGCCAGTGCCAGGGCGATGGCTTTCCCGAAGCCTATCTGGCTGCCCGCCCCGGTTACCAGGGCTACTTTACCTTTCAGACCAAGTTCCATGTGTTTCCTCCTGCATGATGGTTTTTTCGCCTTTTGTTTTTTTACCATCCTTTGAACGTGATGATTAACCATTTTGTCCTGTTTGCTTATAGGCTGAATTCCTTTTAATATTTTCTGCCATTCCCGCGAAAGTAGGAATCCAGTGGAGGGTGAGTTTGGATTCCCGGGTCGAACCCGGGAATGACAATATATATTATTATTAAAACTTGATTATCTTGCCGCCGTCGACATCGAATATCTGCCCGACGATATCGCTGGAGACCTCCGAGGCGAGGAAAGCCACCATGTTACCGATATCCTGCGGCGTCGTCATCCGGCCTACCGGGATATCGGCGTTAACGTGCTTGATGAATTCGGGCGGAGTCTCGGCGGTCTTGAGGACGTTGCTCGAACGCAGGAAACCGGTATCGCCCAAGCCGGGGCTGACGCTGTTAACGTTCACGCCCTGCCCGATTACCTCCTTGGCGAGGGCCATGGTGAACGCCATCACGCCTGCCTTGGCGGCGCTGTAGATGCTGGAGTTAGCCAGGCCCATCGTACCCACTCCCGACGATATGTTGATAATCCAGCCCCGCTTTCTTGCCAGCATCTGGGGCAAGACGGCTCTGGTGCATATCAGCACTGACCTCAGGTTGATGTCGATATCCGACTTCCATTCCTCCTCCGTCTTCTCTACAAATGCTTTTGGCGGCGTTGATGCCCCGGCATTATTTACCAGAATATCTATCCCGCCGAATTCCGCTAATGCTGCCTTGACGGCTTGATTGACTTCATCGTTTCTGGTCACGTCTGCTCTGAAAGCCAGGGCCTTGCGGCCGGTCGTTTTGACCTCCTCCGCCGTCTTTTCGGCGCCTTCACCGTCCTTATCGATAACGATAACATCGCAGCCTTCCCGGGCCAGGGTCAACGCTATCCCTTTACCGAAGCCCGTATGGCTGCCGGCTCCCGTTACCAGTGCTACCTTGTTTTCAAGGCCGAGGTCCAAGATTGCCTCCTGTAAGCTGAGGATTTACCCGTGATTACACGATAATACGCAGGTGTATCTGATTTTACTCCGTATCAGTTAGTGCCATCAACTGACGATGGATTCGGCTGTTTTCACGAGTTCGTCCTGAGTCATGGATTTACTCGCGTAAATGACTATCTCGAATTGTCCCTTTCTTTCGGGAGTGGTCTGCTGCGGGAGCAGCCAGATAAGCTCGGCGTTGATTTCCCGGTCGGCACGGATTCCCTGTCCCTTGCCGATGGTTACCGGCACGCCCGCTTCCTTCAGTCCTTCCGGCTTTCCCTCCGGGAGCCACCGGTAGCTTATCTCCATCTTGGACTCGAAAGCATACCTCTGGCGCGCACCCGTTGCATCACCGATGGTTATTTTCCTCTTCATCAGATGCTCGTCGGAGATGAGAAGTCGCAGCCGGTTATCCTGCAGGTAAATTTCCTGGACCTTATAACCGTCGGGAAGGTAAGCTGGCTCCGGTATTGCCACGCCTAGGATATTTCCGGCTTCCTTTATAGATACCTCTTTAGCATCGAGTTCCAAGGTATTGTGAAAGCCCTCGTGCGCCACAGTCCGGGTGTACTGCGAAGATAGCACGATATTGATAAACATCATGGGCTGACTCACCCTCTTCCAGATGATGGGACAGTGAATCATTCCCTTGGGTATGTATACCACCGTGGTGCAATCTATGATGTTTTTCGTCTCTTCCTCGCCCAGGTAGAGCTCGACCTCGCCGTCGAAGACCTGCATGTCTTCCGGCGTTCCCATGAAGCAGAAAAACTGGTCGAAGTCATGGGCGTGGGGACGTTCCATCTCGATGGGTGAAATCAGATAGGTATACCTGATGCCGAAACCCATCTCCGGGAAATGATTGGCGCTATCGAACAGCATTCTCGGTTTGTACGGCGGGAAGATATTGAAAGCCAGGGGTTCCCTGATGATATATTTGCTGTAGTCTTTTTCAGCCATTTTTCAATTCTCCTTTGAGAAATTTACTGCGGTCTGCCCTCGTTTGATACGGGTATCTGTCTGTAATTGGTGGGGTCGAATGCCGTGCAGACGACCACAAAGAACATGCAGGGTCTTTTAACGTTCTTCCAGACGATGGGGAAATGCGCCAGTTTCGCCGGGACGTACACGCAGGCCGATGTATTTATTTCCACTTTCTCCATCCCGTCGCCCTCACCCAGCCAGAACTCGGCCTCAGCTCCCAGGTCGTGTATATCCTCGAAGTTGGTCCCCAGGAAGAGAAACAGCTCATCGAAGTCTTCATGATAATGCGGGCCCAGCTTACCCTCACTGCCAGCCCCCACGACGATATCTCCTTTGATAACACCCGACTCCACGCCCACGGCGGAGGCGTCAATCAGTTTCCGGGAGACCCAAATAAGCGGTCCCGTATCGACTTTACCCTTCATATCGATTTTATCCGGCACTTCCTGCTGGAAACCGGCACCGAAGACCGCCGGTTTTCTCACGACGTATTTTTCGTATCTCGATGCTGCCATTTAAATAATCCTTTCCGTTGTTTTACTAAATGGTTTTCCGGCCGCTGACCGGGTTGGCAAAGTGGAAGGGACAGATAAATCCGGACGGATACTGGGTTTCCTCCGGGGCGCCGTCGGCTTTCAGCTCGGGATTGCGCTGATACGGGCGGTTGATGACGGCGTCGGAACGCCTTTCCGGTTCCACCCAGCCTATCGTGTAAGGGCAGTGAATAGTCATGCACCAGTGCACTTTAAAAAGCTTCCAGATGCCGTCCTGTTTGACGTAGTCCACTTCGTAAACGCCGTTCATCCATCCCGGGTTGACCTTGCCGCCTTCGGCGGGGAAAGCATTGGCCCCGAATCCATACCACCTTCCTTGGGCGGTAAGTCCGTCCGGATTTACGTGCACCACGCCGGAAAGCTGCATTACCTGGTGCAGGAATTCCGGATTCGGCGAGTAGGGTGATTCGATTCCTTTTCTCCCGTGGTGAAAGAAGTCACGGATACCCTCCTTGCCCACGTAGTGTCCGGCGGCCACCAGGAGCGAGGTTTCCGATCCCTCGGCGAAAAGGTCGATGATATCCTCAGCCATCCAGTGTTCCAGGTAAAAACCGTACGCCCTCTGCAATTTCTTTATTTTCTCGATATCTTCCAGGTTCCTAACTTTCTCCTCCAATACTTTCACCTTGGCTTCCAGTTCCTCAACCGTCATAACAGACTCCTTTACCTGATTGATATAACTCCAATTATAATGCAATCGGATTATTTTAGAAAACACTTAAAAATTGACTTAGAGTATGGGTTACGCTATATTGTTTAAGGTAGCTATTAAACAATATGAACTATTCCCTTGATTACTATTTTATCAGTATAAAAACGAAATCTTCGTGCCCTGTGGTCTGGAACGTGCTTACTTGACCTGTGTGCGAATCGATTCTCGTCTTGGATAATATTCGGATTTTCCACCGACTAATAAGGGACTAAAGGAGTAAATGATGGCAGTTCTGGAAGAACCCATAAAAGAGATTAAAGAGGTAAAGAACTTTATTAACGGAGAGTGGGTAGAATCTAAAGGTGAAATCGTCGATGTGGTCAATCCCGCCAACTGTAAGACCATCGGCCGGGTGCCCATCTCTACGAAAGAAGAGATAGACGCCGCCGTAGCCGCAGCCCAGGAAGCCTGGCCAGACTGGCGCAGGACGACACCGCTGGCAAGGTCCCGGATTCTCTTCCGGTTAAAAGACCTCCTTGAAGAAAATTTTGAGGAGGTCAGCCGTATCCAGACCCAGGAGCATGGCAAGTGCATCGATGAATCGCGGGGAGAGACCCGGCGCGGCATAGAAAACGTCGAGGTTGGCTGCGGCATGCCTACACTGATGCAGGGGTATGTTTCGGAGGATATCGCCCACGGCATCGATGAATATGTTATCCCCACCCCCCTGGGAGTTTTCGGCATCATCGGCCCCTTTAATTTCCCCTGGATGATACCGTTATGGTCGGCTCCTTACGCCCTGGCTACCGGAAACTGTATCGTTATCAAGCCCTCCAGCGAGGTTCCCCTCAGCCAGACGAGACTCGCCGAGCTCGCTGAAGAGGCCGGATTTCCCCCTGGCGTCTGGAACGTGGTTAACGGCGGCAGGACCGTGGTCAATGGCATGCTTGACCATCCCGGCATCGTCGGCATCACCTTCGTCGGCTCGACGCCTACGGGCAGGGATGTCATTTACAAGAGGTGCGGGGCGACGGGCAAGAGGGTTATCGCCCAGTGCGGCGCTAAAAACTTTATGACCATTATGCCCGATTGCGACGTCGAAAGGACCATCGCGGCGATGATGACCTCGTTTTTCGGCAATACCGGACAGCGCTGCTTGTCAGCCGCCAATGCCGTCATCGTCGGTGATGACGACGCGTTCTATCGTGATTTCGTGGAAAAAGTTATCGAACGCACCTCCAATATCAAGATTGGTTACGGACTTGACGAATCGGTGCAGATGGGGCCACTGCGTGATAAATCCAAAAAGGAAAGAGTCTTGAGTTATATCGAGACCGGCATTAAAGAAGGCGCTAAATTGCTACTGGACGGCCGGAAAGTGAATATCGTTGGCGATTATCCGGACACCTGCTTTTTGGGACCGACTATTTTTGATGGTGTCCGCCCCGACTCTAAAGTAGGTTCCGAGGAAATTTTCGGTCCGGTGATGAGTATTATGCGTGTGAAAACCCTGGAAGAGGCCATAGAAATCAGTAACGCCAATGCATTCGGCAACGGTCACTCCATCTTTACCTCGAGCGGTAAAGCCGCCCGGGAGTTTCAGTATAATATTGTCAGCGGCAATGTCGGCATCAATATCGGCATCGTCGCGCCGATGGCATTCTTCCCCTTCAGTGGAATGAAGGATTCGTTCTACGGGGTACTGCATACACAGGGCAAGGAAGCGGTTCGCTTCTTCACGGAAAGCAAAGTCGTTATTCAAAGGTGGTTTTAATGGAACTCAATACAGCCTCTTCGGTTATCAGTTTCGCCCGCGAACTCGAGGAAAATAGCGCTCGGTTCTACGAAGGTCTTGCCAAGCAATATCCACGGGGAGAGCAAACCTTTCTCGACTTCGCTAAAGAAAACCGTAAATTCATCAAGCAGTTCGAGACTGCCTATTACGGTGTCATTACCGATGCTATCGAGGGGTGCTTTGCCTTTTCTATTGACCCGGATAAATACAAGATTGATACTCAGCCTGCCAACGATGTCTCCGGTGCGGTCAGTCAGGCCGTGACGGTGGAAGATATTTTAATACGGTTTTACACTGATGCCGCCGAGCAGTCGAAGTCGCTTATGGCTGATGTTCCCCGCGCCTTTACCCTGATAGCCAGAAAGAGGTCGGGAAGAAAGCAGGCCCTCGAAAGCATCCGTTAATAAGTCTCTGTGGAATGACATTATAGAATAAACAGGGTAACATGCGTTATATTATCTACGGGGCAGGCGGTATCGGCAGTATCATGGGGGGGCACCTGTTCCGCACCGGACACCAGGTAATCCTCATCGGGCGGCCCGGCCATGTAAATGCTGTTAATAAGAACGGGCTCCGCCTTATCACGCCGACCAGCACCCATGTCTTAAAGATTCCCGCCGTCACTTCCCCCGGGCAAATCGACCTTCGACCGGATGACCTGGTTTTCCTCTGCATGAAGGGGCAGGATACGGAAGCAGCCCTGCAGGACTTGAAAAAGGTTATCGCTGACATTCCCGTCTTTTGCTTTCAGAACGGGGTACGCAACGAGGAGATTGCGGCTGAATATTTCACCGGTGTCTACGGCGTTATGGTGCGGGTCGGTGCGGTATACCTGACCGATGGTGAGGTTATCGCCCGCCGCGATCCACCGGGATGGTATATCATCGGGAAGTACCCGCGGGGGACCGATGAGCTTGCTGAAACTGCTGCCGATTCATTGCGGACAGCCGGCTATTTTGTCAAGACTTCAGATGATGTTATGCCCTACAAGTGGGGCAAACTCATGGCTAATGTCGGTAATGCTGTCGGCGCTATTACCAGCGGTAGCTGGCAGGATATGATGCCCGTTTTCCACGCTGTTCTTGAAGAAGCTGCGAAGGTGGTGGAAAAAGCCGGGATTAAATGGATTTCCCAAGAGCAGATTGCTGAGGACTGGCCGGAAATCACCGCACCGCTGCGCGGCCAGCTTAACACCGAGGCGCAGAGCTCGACCTGGCAGAGCCTAACACGCCGTCAGGGGAGCGTCGAGACCGATTTTCTCAACGGTGAGATAGTGCGGTTAGCAGAGCGACTCGGCATGGAAGCGCCGCTTAACCGGAAGCTCATTGAAATCACCCGTGAGATGGCGGTTAACCACGAACCGCCCGGTAAATATACCCTATCTCAGCTGAGTGATATCCTTGGCATAAACACCGCTAATTGATGTAAGCCCTAGGCATCGTTGCCGAACGGGTGAATATCCGCCATAATTATCGGTTTTTTCAGCTTGAGCAGCCCACCGGGCCAGTGCGCCAGGAAAGGCGGGGTCACGACGGCGGTCGATTTATTGAATACGTGTCTTTCCTGTTCCTTGCCCAGGCATATATCGAATTCCGCCCCTAAATCGGTGGGATCGTTGGGATCTGTCCCCAGGAAGCACATCACCTGCGTGGTGGGGTGGGTGTGCGGATTATCGGGGTCCGGTCCGATTCTGTAAGGTGCTTTCTTCATGCTTTCGTAGAGCATCACGAAGTCGAAGCCCGCCCTCTCCTTGGTAACGACGAAGGATATATAGCCACCGCCGTCGTCCCGGTTCAGCGGGCCGTAGTGCCAGGCGCCCTTCCTCGAGAAAGACAGCGGCATAAGGTATTTCCTGGTATCGGCGCGCCAGCCCACCACCGGGCCGGGCTTTTTATTGGTCTTGTACACCGTCTCCCTGTAGACCGGAGCGATGGATATCTCGTAGTAGAAAAATCTCCTGTACAGGAAGTTCACGGTTGCCGGAAAGTGGGGCATGCCCCTGGGGATAGCCACCGCCGTGGTGGTGGTAATCATATGCGTTTCCAGGCTTTCGCCCAGGCAAAGCTCGACTTCCGCCCCCAATTCACCGATATCGTCCATGTCCGAGCCCGCGAACAGCATCACCTGGTCGAAGTCATGCACGTGGGGTTTATCGGGGTTTTTCCCGATTTTCCCACCTGTCCAGAAGACCCCGTATTTTATGTGGGCGTCTATCCCCAGGTATTTACCGTCCATGATGCATTCCTGTCTCAGTCCGCCCTGTTCGTATTCCTTAAATTTAAGAGTTTTTACGTGTTTCCCGTATTTTGTCGCTGCCATTAACGCTCTCTCCCTTCATTGATACAGATATAATACAGGGGTGAACCTTAGTAATACAAATATGTAGATTATGCAGCCTTACTGATTCATCAATTAGCCTGATTAGTTTAGGCTGACTTTATTTTTACTAAATGCTATACTGGATAAGTTTTACTGAAAAAGTTACCCGAATTACCACCCACAGGGAAAGAAATGACGGGGCTTAAGTATAGCGCGAATATCGTTACCAAGACCAAGGAATATACCCAGGAACAAATCAAGATGCTGGAGGAATTTACCAGAAAGCATCCGGTAGAGAGCACCGTCGAGGCCTACCGCCTTCTCTGGATGGATGATAGCATGGTACCCGGAGCGTCACTGTACATGGAATGCATCTGGTTGTGGGAAGGAGCAACGACCTCCGGTACCACCGAACATCCTCATGTCCACGAATTCGATGAGGTAATCGGGTTTATCAGTACCGGTAAGGAAAATCCCGGCGAACTGGATGCCAGGATGGAGATAATTCTGGGTGATGAAACCCATTACCTTACTAAAAGCTGCCTGGTGCACGTACCGGCGGGGATGAATCACTGTCCCCTGACGTTCCGGGAGGTCAACCGACCGGTTTTTTTCTTTACCCTGGCGCCGGTCAGTAGGTATGGCAGGAAAGCGCAGGACACGGATTCTCAGGGCAATCCCGTCCCACTGAAGACAATATTCGTGCCGCCTGAAACCCCCGATGCCTCGGGGACAAAATACGGTCGGTACATCATTACCGGGGTGAAACCCAAGAATTTCCCTCCCCGAAAGGGCCCGCCTACCGCCGAGACAACCCGGGTCGTTTCCCTTGACGATGATATGTCTAAGGGCGCTTTTTACGTCGAATTTGTCTGGATCTGGAGTGGCACCACGACGATGGCGCCTGACGGGCACGCTCACGATTGGGATGAGATGATCGGTATCATCGGCTCCGATAGGCAGCATCCCCGCCAGCTTGGCGGTGAGGTCTCGATAATACTCGGTGATGAGAAACATAATCTGACCCGGAGCAGCCTCGTTTATATTCCCAGGGGACTCTTCCACTGTCCTCTGGAATTCAAAGATATCAAAACGCCCGTTTTGTGTTTTACCGTGGGAAACACGGTGGAATACTCAATTGTTGATTAGTAATTACTTAAATAGATGGGAGAAGTATGACATTACAATCAAATCAGCCCGAAGACTGGGCGAAGCTGACCCCGGAGCAAAAACGGCAAAAGAGACTGCAAAGAATGGCCGGTGCCCAGGGAATGAGTTTCCCGACCCGTGAAGCGGAAAAGGCCTATAAGGTAAGGATGCAGCGGATGGTGGATGTTTATAACCTCAGGGAGCCTGACCGGGTCCCGGTAAACCTGCCGGTGGGAAACCTGCCGCTCAGGATGGCCGGTATCGATGCCTACACCGCGATGTACGAACCGGAGAAAGCTCTTGAGGCCACCAGCGCATTTAATGAAAAATACGGGGAAGAGCTGGAATATACCGCTTATTCCTTTTTCATTCCGGGACAGGTTCTGGACCTGCTCGATTACAAGCTTTATGCCTGGCCGGGACACGGTATTGCCAAGGACGGCACTACCTGGCAGTTTAAGGAAGGCGAATACATGACCGCAGATGAGTACGACGACCTTATCCGCGACCCCTCCGATTTCTGGATAAGAAAATATATGCCGCGCGCCTTTGGTGTCTTCGAGCCGATGAAGCTGTTCCAGCCGTTTACCAATATCACGGAAAACGTACATGTTATGCAGTTCATGCCGCTGGCCATGCCTCAGGTGCAGGAGATGCTCCAGAAACTGATCGATGCCGGCAAAGAGTATCAGAAAGCAATGCAGATAATAATGATGAGGTCGGGTAGTGGAGTCGGGGCAGGAGCATTCCTGGGAGGTGCCTTTGCCAAAGCCCCGTTCGATACCATCGGTGATACCCTCAGGGGCACCACCAATATTATGCAGGACATGTTCCGCCGGCCTGACAAGCTGCTTGAAGCCCTCGATAAAGTGGCTGACCTTACTATCAGTACCGTCCTCAATTCTCCCTTCATCAATAATATGACTACGGTAATGTATCCCCTTCATAAGGGCGCCGATGGCTGGATGTCCCAGAAAGCATTCGATACCTTTTATTTTCCGTCCCTGAAGAAGGTCATGGACGCCCTCATTGAAGAAGGCCTTATCCAGACCCTCTTTGCCGAAGGCAGCTATAATACCCGCCTTGAGTATATAGACCACTTCCCCAAGGGCGCCGTCACCTGGTATTTTGACCGGACGGATATGGTTCGCGCCAAGGAAATTCTGGGTAAGAAATGCTGCCTTCAGGGCAATGTGCCGTCGTCCATGATTGTCACCGGTAAGCCCGAAGAAGTTAAAGAGTATTGCCGTCACCTGATAGAGACCGTCGGTAAGGGCGGAGGCTTTATCCTGTCCGCCGGTTCCGTATCGGATAATCCCAAGCTGGAAAATCTACAGGCGATGATGGCTGCCGTGCGGGAATACGGCTATTACAAGAAATAAATACCCGAAGCTGAACAACAGGCTTTCGCCGTTTTAGCCCCGGTTTTACTTGTTCCCCCGGAGTCCACGGAGTAAATTACGCACTTTTTGCCAGAGGGTGTTGGCGTTATCCACGCGCTCTTCGGGTGCCTGTATATCGCCGTAGCGTACGTCGGAGTACATATTGGTAATCTGGTCTATCGACCCGGCACCTTCGGGCATGTGCCTGTGTAAGCGTTCGGCGTACTCGGTCACCGTTTCCCGTTTAAGCCGCGGCACCCCGGAACGTTTCCCTTCCCACAGTAAATAGCGGTATATATCGCGGATATCGAGTCTGCCTTCTGGATTATCGCTGAAAGGATACCAAGCCAGGGCCGGTTTCGGTTTTCTTCTGAATCTCTGACCCAGGGATTTGAAAAACAGGCGGAAATCATCGCGTATATCTTTCATATTCCAGAGTGATTCGTGTATTTCTTCGATATCGTCCTTATCCTTGCGGCCGAAATAGCGGGAGATGGCTTTTGATAGCAAAAAGACCACCAAGCCTATAATGATTATCGCTACCACCCATTTTATGGCCGTTACCGCTTCCGGTGGTAGTGTGATTCCGCTGCCGGTGGTTTCAGGAAAAGGAGATCCCCCGCTGGCATTTTCAGACGGGAGCTCTGTATCCGTTTTAAGGAGGCTGATGAACCACCGGATAACGGCGATGATGGCATTGATTAGCCAGTCCAGCGGGACCGCCAGGAACTCTATGACTTTTGCCAGTCCATCGCCGATGTATTTGGCGCCCCGTTCGATGATATTGAAAACGTCGTTGGAAAATACCGTGGCGACCGCGAATCCTACTGCGATTAGTCCGCCGACTACCCCCAGCGTCATCGGCACCCAGCGCCATACCGAGGTCAGGGCTGCCTCTTCGCGCGGCATCGACTGGTGCATCCGCGAAAGGTGGCAGATGGCTATGGAGATAAGGCCGAAGAAGAAAAATGCAATAACATAAAGTGCGATTTCGGCTCCCGGTTCCTCGGCGTTATCACCCCGGGTAATCTGCCATAATATTATCAGGACAATGAGAAATACCATGCCGACGATGAACGAGGTGTAGATATCCCTGAAGTATGAAGTCGTCCTTCCCAGAACGATGCCTCGCCACCACAGGTATATGAGTACGGGCAGGGCGATTATCAGCGGGTGCGGGTCACTAAAGGTATTCGCCAGCGATTCGCCGAAGTAGCCGAACCAGCCGCCCGCGAATTCCCCGCTGGAGGGATGTTCAATCCAGAGAACGATAAAGATGGTAATCACTCCGCAGCCGATAACTACGCTTCTTATCAGCCACAGGGGCCAGTTCTGCCTGGTGACTATTCTGGTGACGACCAGGGATATTGTC
>DUFB01000019.1 GCA_011192005.1 Dehalococcoidia bacterium | reverse complement strand
TAATATCTTAATCGCATTGCGATGCAGGGTCAGTTCGTCTAAAATAGATTAATCTTATCAAGAAGGGCCGCAAGACATGACAGAAGACGAGAGCACCGGCCTGGTAAAATGGGTGGCTTTAGCCGTCCTGGCGATAACCTCCCTGGTTATTACGTTCATGATGTCGGCGGTGAACGTGGCGGTGCCGGTGATAGGGCCCTATTTCGACATGGGGGCGGTGCTGCTGGGCTGGGTGGTCACGGCGATGACCCTCCCGCAAGCCGTCATCCTCCTCCCCGCGGGCCGGCTCGCCGACATCTACGGTCGCAAGAAAATCTTCATGATAGGCATGGCGCTTTTTATCGTCTCGACCTTCCTCTGCGCTTTCGCCAGCTCGGGCATGATGCTGGTAATCTTCCGGGTCTTCCAGGGAATCAGCGCCGGCATGGTATTTGGCATAGCCACGGCTATCGTGACATCGGTGTTCCCCTCAGAGGAGCGGGGGCGAGCCCTGGGGATAAACATGGCGGCGGGGTTCATCGGGCTGACGGCGGGTCCATACCTGGGAGGGGTCCTGACGGAGCACCTGGGCTGGAGGAGCATTTTCTACATCAGCGCCGCCCTGTTCCTGCTGTCGTTTTTCCTGATACTCTGGAAGCTCAAAGGGGAATGGTCCGAGGCCAAAGGCGAGAAATTCGATATCTCCGGCTCGGCGGTCTTTATCGTTTCGATAACGTTGCTGCTTTACGGCTTCACCGAGATACCGTCCGTACCCGGCATCATCCTGGTCGTGGTAGGCCTGCTGGGAATGCTGGCGTTCGCACGACTGGAACTGAATACGGAAAGCCCTATTCTCAACATCAGGGTCTTCCATAAAAACCGCGTCTTTGTATTCTCTAACCTCGCCATGATGATAAAGTACTGCGCCGCTTTCGCCATATCGTTCCTGATGAGTATCTTCCTTCAAAAAATCCAGGGGTTTTCACCGTCGATGGCCGGGGCGGTGCTTGTCGTGATATCGGTCGTGATTGTAGTTTTTTCACCGGTTGCCGGTCGACTGTCCGACAAGTACGAACCGAGGAAGGTCGCCGCCCTGGGAATGTCTCTTTCCCTGGTGGCCGTTACCATGCTGGTCTTCCTCAACGAGGGGACGTCTTTATGGTATATCATAACGGCATTGATTTTATCCGGTCTGGGTGTGTCGTTTTTCGCTTCACCCAATACCAACGCCGTTATGGGTTCCGTGGAAAAGCGTTTCTTCGGCGTAGCCGCGGGCACGCAGGGCACCATGCGCTCGGCGGGGATGATGATGAGCATGGGTATCGTGATGATACTGTTCTCCATCAACATCGGCGACGCCGGCATCACGCCGGAAACCTACCCGGCTTTCCTGACAAGCATGAGAACAGCCTATATAATCTTTTCCGTCCTGTGCTTTATCGGCATATTTGCCCAGCTTGCCGGTAACAAACCAAAACAGGAACAACCGAAAGCTGAGTGAGGCCGCTGTTCCAATTTTTCATTCTAATAAGTCACCATACCACGCCATTTGTAAAGTGTGTTAAAATTGCATCATGACCTATTGCGTACGTCCCATGGTGAAGGAAGACCTGTCCCAGGTAAGCGCGATAGACCGCGAGGTCTTTCCAACCCAGTGGCCACCCCCCAACTACCGCCAGGAGCTACATAACAGGCTGGCTCATTACATTGTCGTTTATGATACGGCGAAAACCTTTGATGATCCCGTAGTCTCTTCCAAAAAGAACCGAAACCATTTTCTCTCGTGTTTACTGCCGTGGCTGAGAAGGGACCATGAGGAAAATGAAAATTCCATAGTATTCAGTAGACAGTACGTAATAGGTTTTTCCGGCATCTGGCTCATGGCCGGGGAGGCTCATATTACCAATATCGCCGTGCGGGAACAATACCAGCGCCAGGGGGTCGGTGAACTGCTGCTGGTATCCACCGTAGACCTCTCCCGCGAGCAGCGAGCCGAGACGATGACCCTTGAAGTACGGGAGTCGAACACCATCGCCCAGAACCTCTACAGCAAGTACGGCTTCAAGCAGACCGGGGTACGCCGCGGCTACTACCTGGACAACCGTGAAAACGCGATAATAATGTCAACGGAAAGCATCAACTCGGAGGCGTTTCTGGCACAACTGCAGCGGCTCCGTGAGTCGCTGGCAAAGAAATTACCGGTGTAAAATGCGTTTTGACCGCGGGAAAACGAAGTGATAGAATTATTCCGTAAGGGGATTCGCGGTCAAGGAGGATACGACGATGTCCGGGCATTCCAAATGGCACTCAATCAAGCACCAAAAGGGAGTAGCCGATGCCAGGCGGGGCCAGCTATTTACCAAATTGACGCGTGAAATTATCGTGGCGGCGAGAGAAGGCGGCGGTAATCCCGAAGCGAACTTCCGTTTACGTCTCGCCGTGCAGAAAGCCCGCGATAGCAATATGCCCATGGACAACATCGAGAGGGCTATCAAGAAGGGCACGGGAGAGCTTGAGGGCGGCAGCCTGACCGAGGTGGTACTGGAAGGGTACGGACCCAGCGGCACGGCAATCCTGGTGAATGCTCTCTCGGACAACCGCAACCGCACCATACAGGAAGTAAGAAGCGCCTTTACCCGTCACGGCAGCAGCCTGGGAGAAAGCGGCTGCGTTGCCTGGCTCTTCGATTCTAAAGGAATCATAAACATCAACGCGGAGAACGTTGACGCCGACGAACTGGCTCTTGCAGCGATAGATGCTGGAGCCGAGGACGTTAAGGTGGAAAACGGCTACGTGGAAGTATATACCGTACCCGAAGACCTGGAGAAAGTGCGGGAAACCCTGGAAAACAACGAGGTGGAAATAGACTCGAGTGAGTTGATAAAGGTGCCGAAAACCCTCATACAACTCGATGAAAAATCCGCCATGCAGGCTTTGAAGCTGATGGAGAGGCTGGAAGAAATCGACGACGTTCAGAACGTGTTCACTAACGCGGACATCCCGGATTCCGTTGTAGAGGAGTATCAATCGCAGTAATACCCGGTTATTCAGTCCCTCACGACGAAGATAACGATGAAAATACTAGGTATCGACCCCGGTACGGTTGTCATGGGATACGGCATTATCGATGCGATTGACGACGATATTACCCTGATTGATTACGGCGCTCTCACCACGGTTAAAAACGAGAATATCGGTGAACGCCTGCATCATCTCTACGAAGGAATACTCGAGGTTATCCAGCGTCACCATCCCGATGCCGTGGCCGTCGAGCAGCCCTTCATCGCCAAAAACGTACGCTCGGCAATGGCCATCGGGAGAGCCCAAGCGATAGCCCTCCTGGCGGCAACCGGGAAGGGCATACCCACCTACGAATACACACCCACCCAGATAAAGCAGAGGGTAGCCAATTACGGCGCCAGCAGCAAGGAACAGATACAGGAGATGGTAAGGCTGCAACTTGGGCTCGCCGAAGTACCCCAGCCCAACGACGCTGCCGACGCCATAGCGGTAGCCATCTGCCATCTCCGCGAGACGCACCTGAGTCAATTCATATCCGGCCAGTAGAAGGAAGACAATGATATCCAGTCTGCACGGTAAAATAGAGTCGATCGGCAGCGACCAGGCGATAATAAACGTGAGCGGCATTGGATTCCAGGTGTACATGCCGACTACCGTCCTGTCCGCGCTGGGAATACCGGGCGACGAGGTAAAAATATTCACCCACCTGCACCTGCGCGAGGATAACGTGGCCCTCTATGGCTTCACCACCGCCGAGGAACTCTGGCTCTTCGAGACGCTTCTCGGCGTTACCGGGCTGGGGCCACGCCTGTCACTGGCCATGTTGTCCACGCTGAGCACGGAACAGATTACCACCGCTATCGTTACCGGCAGTACCGAGATGCTGGACATGATTCCGGGCATCGGGAAGAAGGTAGCCAATCGCATCATCCTCGAGCTCAAGGACAAGATAGGCGCGGGCTGGATAATCACTCCCGCCACCGAGCTCGCCCGTGAGAATACCGACGTGCTGGCGGCGCTGACCTCGCTGGGCTATTCCGCCGCCGAGGCCACCAAGGCCGTCGCCAGCCTGCCGGCGGATAGCGACCTCAACATCGAGGAGAAAATCAAGCTGGCACTCCAGTACCTCGGGAGTAAATGATGAAAGTGAGCGAGGGGAAAATCGAAAGGGTGTTCGTGGTGCGGCTGGAGGACGGGGACGTGCTGCCCGGATGTCTGGAAAAGTTCGCCGCCGAGAACAACATCAAGTGCGGACAGGTCGTGCTGGTGGGGGGAATAGGAGAGGGACAGGTTGTGGCGGGACCGCGCCAGACCGACGAAATGCCCCCCGAACCTGTCTACATCCCCGTCGATGGCGCCCACGAGGTGGTGGGGGTGGGTATTATCGCGCCGGACAAGGACGGCAAGCCGGTGCTGCATATCCACGCCTCGCTGGGACGCGGGAACGATGTAATTACGGGCTGCCTGCGCCCGGGGGTGACGACCTGGCTGGTGGGAGAAGCGATAATCTACGAGATAACGGGCGCCAGCGCCCACCGCCTGCCTGACGAGAGAAGCGGTTTTGACCTGCTGGAGGTGTGAGAGGAGAGTTCATTAGAATCCTGAGAGAACCCGCAATCCCTCTCTTCTTTATCGCGTGAGGACAAGCGGTGGGGCGTTACGGGGTCTGAATCCTGGCGATATCCAGTCCGAACACCTGGGCGCGCTTCTGGAAGTCTTCCTCATCCTCGTCTTCCCATGGCAGGTATTGCAGGCTCTCTGGGCTCCTGATGGCGTAAAGAAGCAGGTCCATTATCTCCTTGGAAGGATTGCCCAGCTTGATTACAGCCTCTTTCCGCACCGGGTAAATCTGACCGGTTATTATCGAGGGAACGTTGGGATAATAGACGTTAATCAGGTTAAATTCCTCATCTTCACCGTCAATGGACACATTTTCTTCGGAGAGAATCCAGCCGTAAGAAGGACAGGTGGGAGAGTACAGGAAGAGACAGGGAGTAAGTCCCTGGAGCCTGCCCACCGTCATCATCCTGCCGCCCTTTTTCCGGAATAATAATCCGATTATCGGGACAACGGAAAGCAAATCGCCCACCCGGGTATGTTTCAGCAACAATCCCGTAAACAGGAAAATGGCTATCCAGATAACTATGCCCAGACCCGGATAGAAAACTTCATCGCCGATAAAAAACGAGAGTATCTCCTGGCCGAAATCCTCGAGGTTGCTGAAGAAATAACTGCCGATGAGAACGAGAACGCCGACTGGCAGCCAGAACACCACCCCCGACAGTACGTCCCCTAACCTTTCCCCGACGAAGCTAATGAAGGGTTTTATAATGACATTATCGCGTTTTCTTGCCATAAATATAACCTGATAACAAATTATATCAGTCAGCCACTCTATATTATACCAGAGGAATTCATGACACACATAATTTCCAAAACTGCGCCCCCTGTTATATACTATCGACAAATCCAAATACACAAACGAGAGGTGAATCATGCCACCGACTGTATATCCCACCGGCACGACTATCTATGACCCGGAAAAATGCTGGAACGGCTACACGCTGTTCCAGACGGGCGTATTCCAGTTCAAGAGCGTGGGGGCAATCCTCGCCGATATGAACGGCAACGTGGTCAACCGGTGGAAAAGCTTACACGGGATACCCAACAAGATGCTGCCCGGCGGCCATATCATGGGCAGCAGCGACTGCCGGAATGCCAGGTACAGCCACCAGGACATGCTCGACCTGGTGCAGCTGGACTGGGGCGGTAACGTCGTCTGGAAATTCGATAAATACCAGCGAATCAAGGACCCTTACCAGAAACAGCGCTGGATGCTTCGCCAGCACCACGATTTCCAGCGGGAGGGTAACCCGGTAGGCTATTATGTCCCCGGCATGGACCCGCTGGTCGATAAGGGCAGTACGCTCATCCTCTGTCACAAGAACCTGCACGAACCGAAGATAAGCGATAAGCTCCTCCTCGATGACACGATAATAGAGGTAAGCTGGGACGGCAAGATAACCTGGGAATGGATATGCAGCGAGCACTTCGACGAAATGGGATTCAGCGAGGAAGCCAGAAACACGATGTCGCGCAATCCCGGCTTGATGATGACCCAGGGCAAATACGGCGACTGGATGCATATCAACTCCATATCCACCCTGGGGCCCAATAAATGGTACGATATCGGCGACGAGCGCTTTCACCCGGACAACATCATCTGGGACGGTCGCGAGACGAATATCACCGCCATCACCGATCGTAAAACCGGCAAGCTCGTCTGGCAGGTAGGCCCTGACTTTTCCGCCACCGAGGCCCTCCGTAAGATGGGACAGCAGGTAGGCCAGCACCACGCCCACATGATACCGCGGGGACTGCCGGGGGAGGGGAATATCCTCGTCTATGACAACGGTGGGCAGGCAGGTTACGGCGCGCCCAATCCCGGCGCTCCCACCGGAAACCACAACGCCCGGCGGGACTTCTCGCGGATAATCGAGTATGACCCCACGACGCTCGAGGTCGTCTGGCAATACCCCAAGCCCGGCCCCGGACTCATGAACACCGGGAGCGGTTATTTCTACAGCAGTTTTATGAGCTCGGCGCAGCGTCTTCCCAACGGGAATACCATGGTAACGGAGGGCTCGGACGGGCGTATCTTCGAGGTGACGGCGGAGCATGAGATAGTCTGGGAATACCTCAGTCCGTACGCATCCAGAAGGCAGAAAACGTGTATGATATACCGGGCGTACCGCGTGCCCTACGAGTGGGCTCCACAGGCGGAAAAGCCTGAAGAAAAATCCGTACCGCGCATTGATAATACCAGGTTCCGCGTGCCGGGCACGGTGATAAAAAGACCACAGAAGGTGACCTCAAGCAAGTCGTAAATGCGACATTATCGTCCGGTGATATTCCTGAAAGTCTGTACACAAATGATTCGGATTTCTACTTGGGTGGCGGGGGATGTAGCTTATCTTTGGCCTGCGCTGTAGCTGTTTCGACACCCTTTTCTGCCGCCATTTTGAGATATCTACGGAAATCGATGAACTGTCCGACTCCCTTGATGACCGCATCCGGCACTTTTGAATCCTTAAGAACGAAGGTATAAAGCTCTTCACCGATTTTATTACCGAGTTCAGTAGCAGGTATAGTCTCCGCAAGCTGCACTACTGATTCGTTCAGCGAGTCGTAGGCGGCCTGTAGTTTCTCCAGGTTCTTGTTCAGTTTACCATTTTCCGATTCAAGACTTTTTACGGAGGCTTCGAGTTCGGCTATCCTGGTATTAAGTGTCTTTACTTCTTCGACATGCTGGGTTTGAATCGTCATCAGCTTATTTTCATTGGAGCGTTGCAGCTCTTTGATATCATCATTGAGAGACTTTACCTCTTCGCGCCTTTCCTTCTTCAACTCGGTCGTTTCAGCCTGGTGCTTTTCAATAAGCTGTTTCTTCTCATTTTCAAGAGCCGCTATCTGGTCCCTAAGACCGTCGATATCGGCCAAGCTTTCCGCCAGGGCTTTCTGGTCGATTTTAGAGGCTTTGAGGTCCTCACCCAGAGTAGCGTTTAGCTTTTCCATGAACTCCTTAGAGTCTGTCCTCAGTTGCTTGTACTCTTCGCCCAGTATCCCGATAACACGCCCCATCAGCTCATCATAGCGGATATTCGCACGATTACGTTCTTCTTCCAGCATCAGGATATATGACCGCAGGTCGCCTACTTTTCCTCCATACTGCCGGTTCATCAGAGCGTACACCGCGTAGGCAACCCGCTTGGCTACCGCTTCGCCGTAGCCTTTGATATCACTCTCGCGCGGCCCGAGTACCTTGTTGATGAATTTGTTCTCGCTGCGGATGATTTCATCGTAGTCTTTCAATCCAGCTTCCACAACCGGGTCCAGCCCGGCGTTGCTGTAGAGTTGCTCGGCCATCTGGTTTTCATCGACTTTACTCTCTTCGGTTTTTACAATTTGCGTTTCCTGTTTATCTTTTTCCGCCACGGTGCACCTCCTGTGCCTAATACTAGCATTCCCTTAAAACAGAATCCTAAGCAGTAATTATAACCGATTTTATCTCAGAATACATCTTGTTTTGAAGTAACATTTATTAGAATATGCGTTTCAATTCATTACCAAAAGTTATATACTTATGGATAGAGGTAACAACTCATGACGTATTTATGGACGATACTGGGTATAGTGGCCGGAGGAGGCCTGGGCTACTTCTACGGTAGCTGGAGGAAACGTCGTGAGGAAAAAGCCTGCGAAACTCCCACCTGAAGAGCGACATCAGGACCCTGGTCAGGGGCAATATCGGGCGCGGTACTGGGGCTGGTCCTCGTCATCCTGATTATATCGTCATAGTAATTAGAAAATCATGCCGGAATTCAAAATAGTCTCGGACTTTAAAGCTACCGGCGACCAGCCACAGGCCGTCGATAAACTCGTCGACGGGCTGGACAGGGGCTATAAGCACCAGACGCTGCTGGGAGTAACCGGCAGCGGCAAGACCTTTACCATGGCCAACGTTATCGAGCGCGTCCAGCGTCCGACGCTGGTCATCTGCCACAACAAGACACTGGCCGCCCAGCTTGCCAGCGAATTCAGGGAGTTCTTCCCGGAAAACGCGGTGGAATATTTCGTGAGTTATTACGATTACTACCAGCCCGAGGCTTACGTTCCCCGCACCGATACCTACATAGAAAAAGAGGTGGAAATCAACGAGGAAATCGACAAGCTGAGGCACGCCGCCACCCGTGCCCTTTTCGAGCGGAGAGACGTGCTCATCGTGGCCTCGGTATCCTGCATCTACGGACTGGGCGAACCGGAAGAGTACCACAGCTTCGTCGTCAGCCTGAAACGCGGCGACACTTTCGGACGGCAAACGTTGCTGCGCAAGCTGGTCGATATGCAATACGAGCGCAACGAGATGGACCTGGCGCGGGGAAATTTCCGCATCCGGGGGGATACCCTGGAAATACAGCCTTCCTATGAAGAACTCGCCTTGCGCATCGAGTTTTTCGGAGACGATATCGAACGCATCGTCAGCCTCGACCCGGTAACCGGTGAGATGCTGAACGAAATGGAATCGGTAGACATTTACCCCGCCAAGCACTTCGTTACTTCTTACGACAAGCTGATGCAGGCCATCATTGATATAGAGCAGGAACTGGAAGAGCAGCTTACGTTCCTCAGGAGTGAAGGTAAGTTACTCGAGGCGGCCCGATTGGAATCACGTACCAATTACGACATGGAAATGCTACGTGAGGCGGGCTATTGCACCGGTGTGGAAAACTACTCGCGGCACCTGGCCCGCCGGGCGGCGGGCAGTGCTCCCTGGACATTGCTTGACTATTTTCCAGAGGACTTCCTGCTTTTAATTGACGAATCCCACATGACACTGCCGCAGATACGCGGCATGTTCCACGGCGACCGCTCGCGTAAGCAAACGCTGGTAGACTACGGCTTCCGCCTGCCCTCGGCACTGGACAACCGACCGTTAAACTTCGAGGAGTTCAACCGGCATATCAACCAGGTTATCTACACCTCGGCTACACCGGCCGAATACGAATACGAGCACAGCCAGCAGGTGGTGGAGCAACTGGTCAGGCCTACGGGACTGCTGGAGCCAATCATCGAAGTTAAGCCGACCAGAGGTCAGATAGACGACCTGCTGGAACAGATAAGAGTGCGTGTGGATAACGGCACGCGGTGCCTGGTGACCACCCTGACGAAACGCATGGCCGAAGAGCTCGCCGACTACCTGATCGAAATGGGCATCAAAACCCATTACCTCCACTCGGAGGTGGATACGCTGGAAAGGGTTGAGATTCTGCGCGACCTCCGCCTGGGAGTCTACGATGTCGTTGTCGGTATCAACCTGCTTCGTGAAGGGCTCGACCTGCCGGAGGTCAGCCTGGTGGCCATAATCGATGCAGACAAAGAAGGCTATTTAAGGTCGAAGGGAGCGCTGATACAGACGATGGGACGCGCCGCCAGACATATCGATGGGCGGGTGATAATGTACGCCGACACGATTACCAAATCAATGCAGGGAGCCATCGACGAGACAAAACGGCGCCGCGCCATCCAGGAAGCCTACAATCGCGAGCACGGCATCACGCCGCGCAGCATTCAGAAGAGCCTGGAGGAGATCGAATCCCAGACCCAAGTGGCCGAGACGCGTCGTCCGGGGGACGAAGAGAACGCCCTTCAGCGCGCTCAGCGCTTTGCCCATCTCGGGCTGAGGGAGCGCATCGCGCAGTTGGAGG
>DUFB01000018.1 GCA_011192005.1 Dehalococcoidia bacterium | reverse complement strand
TCTTCAGATAGCGATTCCAGGCCGGTCCTGGCTGCTTCTAACTGGGCCTCTAGCAGGACAAGTTGTCTCTGATGGGTATCTATGGTTTTTTCATCGGAAGCAGCCTTTAAATATGTCAAGATACTCAAAACTATACTACCAACAATGGCAACTGTGAGGATAATACCAATAGTTATATACGTCCAGTTGTAAGAAGCTAATTTTTCTCTGGTGATCATTTTATGTTCCCCCATATGATATTGAACTACTGGTTAACATCAGTTAGTTTACAATCTTGTTACCAGCCTTTGCAACTCATATATTATTTTTTCTCCCTTTATTCTTTACTTATTTTTTATTTTCAGGTGCTAACAATTAAAAATCGGGCTTTAAACCCTCTTGCAATAACCTTTTTTTCATGTTATACTATTTAGGAATTTTTATTCCTGAATTAATTATACGATATTTGGCGAATTTGTCAATAGGTTTTCTGTAAATATTTCGTACTCAGTACCCGAAGGAAAACCGAGGAGGAATTGTAATGCCGGGATGGAAATTTTTAACCAACCATGCCCTCGTGCTGTGTATTATCGCCCAGAAGCCGAGGATTACAGCCAGGGAGATTGCAGCGACAATTGGAATCACTGAAAAAGCGACGCGTAACATTATCAACGACCTCGAATTCGATGAATATATTACCAAGAAGCGAGAGGGGCGACGGTTGAGATACTGGGTGGATGTCGATATGCCCCTGCGCCACGAGATTCAGCAGGATAAGGCTATCGGCGACCTTCTGGAAGTCCTCGGTTGGAGAAGGCGGAAAAAGAAAATCAAAGAGAGCGTTAACATCTAGGCTCAGGTCACAGCAGTTCATGTTGGTGCTATATTGTATAATTGGGTAGTTAAGGCGTTTTTTCCCTTATTCCGGACAATTGTTTATGGGATTATTAAGTTTCCTGGCACCAAAACCTACCATATCTGATAAAGACCTTTCAAACGGCCTGCGATGGATGGCCCTAGAGGGCGGTTTCTCGATAGGCTTTTTTAGCATCACCACCAGTGGCTTCCTAGCAGCTTTCGCCCTGGCCCTGGGAGCCAATAACCTGCAAATAGGTATCCTGGCGGCTTTACCATTCGCCATGCAGATTGTCCAGATTCCCTCTATCTGGCTGGTAGAGAGAGTCAGGCGACGAAAGCTTATTGCCGTATCGAGCTGGTTTTCCGCCCAGTTGCTCTGGATACCGATGGCCCTGATACCACTTTTCATGGATGTACCGGGTAAAGGTGCTATAAGTGTATTGCTATTGTTAATGACTTTCCGTGGCATTTTTTCGGCCATATGCAATACAGCCTGGAACGGCTGGATTCGGGACCTGATACCGCAGACAATACTCGGGCAGTTCTTTTCAAGGCGACTGGTTATCGCCACGGTGATGAGCATGTTATTCAGTCTTGGTGCCGCCTTCTTCGTCGATTTTTGGGAGGAGCGGGTCGTATCTCAGGAGATGATTCTGGGGTATGTCTACGTTTTTCTCTTCGGGGCTATTTTCCTGGGTATGGCCAGTCCTGTTATGATGGCGCTTATCCCGGAGCCGCTGATGCAGCCAGCTCCGGTGCCACACATGTCGCTAAAGGAGAGACTTGTGGCGCCTCTGCGCGACCGGAATTTCCGACGCTTGTTGCAGTTTCTTTTATTCTGGGGATTCGCTTCCAACCTGGCTATTCCCTTCTTCGCCGTTTACATGCTGGTTCGCCTGGGATTTCCTCTTGCCTGGGTAATCGGTTTCAGCATCCTCAGCCAGGTATTCAACATCATATTCCTCAGGGTATGGGGGCATTACGTCGACAGGTTCGGCAGCAAGGCGGTTTTATCAGTTTGCGTCTCAATATATCTCCTGGTGATACTCGGCTGGATATTCACCACCATGCCCGAGCGGTATTTCCTGACCATCCCTTTGATTTTTATTCTTCATATTTTCATGGGCATTGCCACCGCTGGAGTGAATATTACCATAGCGACGATAGGTCTGAAGCTGGCACCGCAGGGTGAGGCAACCTCCTACCTCGCCGGCGCTTCACTGGCGGTAAATGTCGGGGCAGGGCTCGGGCCGCTTTGCGGGGGCTTCCTGGCAGACTTTTTTATCAACCGTCAGCTTAATCTGACATTATCCTGGATGTCACCGGATAGGATTATCGAGCTACCGGCGCTCAGCATCATCGGGCACGATTTTCTCTTCGCCATAGCTTTTGTACTCGGACTGACAACGCTCAGCATGCTGTCTGTCATCAAAGAAGAGGGTGAGGTTAGCCGTGACGTGATTCTGAAATCGTTGGTTTTTCCGGCGCGTGACATTTCAAGACCGCCCAGCGCTGTACCCCAGTATAATCTAATCAGCACGGCAACCTTCGGCTATCTCAGACGATTTCCCCTTCCGGGGCTCGATGCCGTCCTCGGCGTAACCGCATACCAGATAGCCGAAGCTGCCAAAGCGGCAACCTCGGCCACGATTCGCGGGAAAAAACTGACAACAAGACTGGTCAAGGCTTTTGAGCGAAGACTGGCAAGGGTATGGAAAACGAAGGCCGTGTTAGATGAACACGCCGTTGAAATCACCCGTGAAGCAACCCGCGGCGCCATGCATGTGGTCGATGAAAAACCGATATCGGTTGACGAGCTTATTGAACCGGTTGCTACCGGAATCGTTGAGGCATCGAAGAAAGCAGGTATTCAACCGATGAACGGTATCAAGGGTGCGAGCCAGGGTGTTATTCAGGGTGCGGCGGAAACGGGACTTGATTTAAGTGAAGCAACTCAAAGAATCATAGAGGCTGCACGCAAGATAGCTGAGGAAATGGGAATTTCCCAGGAGGAAGCGATTATTCAGGCGGCAAGGGGAATCTTAACCGCGGCCGAAGAAATCGGCCCCGAGGCGGCGGCTGAAGTTGTTGATAATTTACCCGAGCAGGTTTTTACAGAACACGAACAGAAAGATGCCAAATAGGTCAATCCTGAACCGAAGCTCCTTTGCTCTGGTCATTATTCCACAGGAAAGAAATATTTAAAACTCCAGAAAGGGAACGGGAAATAATCCGTTCCGGTATCACCGGGATGGAAATACGGAGTCCAGGGCGGAAAAATGTAGCCGGGCCATCTGCTTTCTAATGTTCTCACCGTTAGCCATTCCGGCAGAACGTGAAGATCCAGGTCCCATTGCGCATAAAGAACAGCTCCAATAACTATGAGTACCACCATCACCGGTATCAGCATCTTGAGCGGGAACCTGTCCATCACCAGAGCGCAAACGACGACTATGGGGAAGAGTCCCGGTAATAGAAAGCGAGTGAAAATAACAAATCCTCCGCCCAATTTTATTCCCGCCGTCCACTCGTAACCCAGATACAGCAGAAAGACCGAAACGAACCAGCCGATAAGAACCAAGAAGATATCCCAGGGTAGCTCGGAGCGCAGGCTGGACCACTTCCCCTCCGGCTGACTCCGCTTTAATAAAGCGGCGATTTTATAATAAAGCACCAGCACAAATCCGGGTATACCGATTATCAGGAGCGGGAAGCCGATAAAAGTGTTCCTGTAAAAACCTTCCAGGTTATACCGGACTATCTGGAGGGGTATAGACTCGCCGGCCGCGTCGACCTGCCCCAAATACTGGAAAGCGAAATTAATCGGGTAAGGAGAGACGGAATAGCCGTATTCAAGAGGCGAGCTAAAAACGTAATAGTTGTAAAGCAGAATCGATACCGCGGGTAATCCGATTCCAAGCACCAGCGGGATTATTTCCGGTGCAATCCCTGTTTTTTCTCCCTTTCGCCAGGCGATAAACCTCATCAGGACCAGATATAAAGCCAGTATTACCGCAATCGGCAGGTTGGTATAGCGCGTCACCACCGACCAGCCGGTGAAAAGGAAAGCGAAGAACAGCAGTATTCCGCCTTTCACCGTAGTAAGCTTATTTCTTTCTAAATGATAGTAGATGTACAGGCCTCCCCCGATTACCAGAAAAGCCAGGGAGGAATAGGTATCCATGTAAACACGGTTGAGCATCACCATGGCGATAGGAGTAAAAAGCACCAGTAAGGAGCCGAGCATCGCCGCCCTTTCGCTCCGCAGGCGTTTCAGCAATACGAAGGTCACTATCACCATGCCCAGAGCCAGCAGTACGTTACCATAGCGCGGTATACCTATTTTTTCAAAAGGAACGAGGTAAAAGACATGGCCGGGCGCTTTTTCCAATGCCCATTTATTGTACTCGAGCGGTAAATACTGGAGTAACGTGCCGCCCTGCTTTATAGTGTCGAGAGCCTGCTGGTATTGAGTATCATTATCTACGGTAAGATGGCCTTCGGAGAAGTTCCTGGTGGCGTGATAAAATGCCCAGTCATCGGGGTCCGGCATTTGCAGCGGTGTAGCTAATATCAATACCGCAGCAATGATAAAACCTGTTCCAACGATAGCCCTGTTAATGTTGATGTGTTGTCTTAAATAATGTGTACTGCCTGATACGATACTTTTCATCTCTTATCATAAAAGATGGTTACTCATAAACCTTATATATGTATTTGAGCATGCTGGAATATTCCATCTTATTATCTCTGGGGGAATTCCGCTGTTAAAAACCGCTATATACGAAACCATCGTAGCCTGGCACTAAGAAGTATAGCATAAATAGGCTCCGCCGGTTTTTACCTGTACTTCAGGAGTGAGTAAATGATGCAATTAAGGTACAAAGTTACAGTTGAAATCTGTATTCTAATAACCTAGACTAGATTATCATCTTCTCGAAGACGTCTGGTTAATATCAATACTTGGTAAGTGAAGAATTGAACGGCAAACCGATAGAACTCGTTTTTCATAACATCCATGAACATGGCGTGGAAATCATGGATATGTGGATAAACGAGATAGAGACACGTACCGGTGGTAGAATTAGATTCGCCAAAACCAGCGGCGAGAATAGCGAGTTAATTGCAGCTGCCGATGTCGTCCGCGATGTCCCCGCCATGAGCAGTCGTTACCCGCTTCTTAACCTTGTTCAGGTTCCGTTTGTTTTCCCCGATTCAACCGTCGGCAGCAAGGTTATCGCGCAACTCTATGCAGAATTCCGGGAACTGCGAGAAGAACTGAGCGACGTCAAAGTAATCGGGTTGGGAACCGGCGCGTTAATGGCTATATTTTCAAGCAGGGACTGGGGACCGATATGTACCCTCGAGGATTTCAAGGGTGCCAGGACAAGGTCTTTGACGCCAATTGACGGAGTAATCGAAGCCCTGGGAGGCAAGCCGCTGCACGTTGGGTATCTGGAAATCAGGCAACTCCTGGAAAAGGGCCAGCTGGACGCCACTGTCCTGGGAATCCTCCCGGCCTATAATTTTAAACTCGCCGAAGGGCCGGCACCCTACTGCACCATACCCGGAGCCCGTTCGGTAACCATGCACCCGATAAGACTGTACATGAAACGGGATACATGGGACAGCCTGCCCCCTGATATCCGCGTGATTATTGATGAAATGGGCCCCGATGGGAAAGACTGCTGGTACGCCGTCCAGAGTGGTACCGATGCCGATAACCACCTGGTCGAGGCGATGGAGTACATAAGACAAAATGGCGAGATGGTGAAAGTGGCTCCCGGGGAACTGGACCGATGGCACCAGCAGATTCAACCGAATCTGGAATCAGTAGTAAACGAGGTGGAAGCACAGGGACTACCAGCCAGAAAGTTCTTCAAGCGGATGAACGAACTTGTAGCCGAGTATAGCCAAATCTAAGTTAATCCAGACGTGTAACACACCAGGAAAGAAAACAACCTGTTCTTTCAGGGCTTTTTCGAAGTTCTTAATATTCTCCGCTAAAGACTCATCAAAGCATTTTCCCCCGGAGTTTATAAAAATCAGCATTGGATTTATTCACTGCTTTAAAGTAAACTACTGAACAAGATATCCAGTTACTTGCGCTCATGTTTCTATCTGAGTACGAGGGAAACAATCCATGAGAAGACTAGCGGTTGATACCGGCGGGACGTTCACGGATATCGTCTATATCGATGACGATACCCTGCAGTTGACCGTGGACAAGGTGCCGACCACACCCAGGGACCTCGGTGAGGGAGTCCTAGAAGCCATCAGAAAGATCAAGACGGAAATGTCCCTAATTGCACTGTTTATCCACGGAACGACCACCGGACTGAATACAATCGCCCAGCGCAGGGGCGCGAAAGTCGGCCTGATAACCACCCGCGGGTTCATCGATGTTCTGGAAATGACCCGGAGCAACAGGAAAGAGGTTTACAACTACCTGTGGAAAAAACCGAAACCTCTGGTACCGCGGTATTTAAGACAGGGAGTAAGAGAACGTACCAATTACAGGGGTGAAATACTGGAAAAGCTCGATGAAGAAGACGCGAAAGCAATCGTCGGGAAACTTAGAGAAAACAGCGTGGAGGCTATCGC
The DNA here is from genome assembly GCA_011192005.1 of Dehalococcoidia bacterium. Taxonomy (GTDB): domain Bacteria; phylum Chloroflexota; class Dehalococcoidia; order Dehalococcoidales; family RBG-16-60-22; genus W425. Next base: position 4,050 of record DUFB01000018.1, on the reverse strand, counting down.
TGTTTGCCTCCTGCACTCGTATGTCAATCCGGAAAACGAACAAAGACTGGGTGAAATCATTAGTGAAATCTGGCCTGATGTGAATATATCTCTGAGCCATCAGGTAGCCAGGGAAATCGGCGAGAACAGGAGAGCGAACACCACGGTTATCAGTGCCTACATGGGTAAAGCCGTGGCCGGATACATCAGCCGACTGAGCAGGGCCCTGAAAGATATTGACTTCAATGGGCAACTGCTAATACTTGGACCCAGCGGCGTCCTGGGTATCGATTCCGCCATGGAAAAGCCTCTATACAGTCTGGCATCCGGACCGGTAGGTGGTGCTGCCGGCGCCGCCTATCTCGCCAGATTATGCGGCGTGAAGGATGTAGTGACCATGGACGTTGGCGGCACAAGCTTCGACGTGTCCATAATAAAAGATGGCATAAACATGGAAAGACACGAGGCCGAGTTGATGGGCTACCCGGTACTCATGGCGGGTATAGAGATACGCAGTATCGGCGCCGGAGGTGGAAGCATCGCCAGGGTTGACGACGCAGGGCTGCTTACCGTGGGACCGGAGAGCGCCGGCGCCGACCCGGGACCGATGTCCTACGGACTCGGAGGAACGGAACCGACGGTTACCGATGCCGCCCTCGTGAACGGCCTTATCGACCCGGGCTATTTTCTCGGCGGGGAGGTAAGCCTTGATGTTGACCTGGCAAAAAAGGGAATCGATGATATTGCCAAAAAGCTGGGATTGAGTCGGAACGAAGCCGCCGACGGCATCCTGGCAGTGGCCAGAAACAACATGACTACCGCCACGACGGAGATACTCATCGGGCAGGGGTATGACCCGCGTGACTTCACCATTATGGCTTTCGGCGGCGGAGGCGGTATATTCGTGGGGAATATTGCCAGGGACATGTCCATCTCACGGGTAATCGTTCCGCCCAATCCTGGGGTCTTTTCCGCCAGGGGTATTCTGACCATGGACCTGGTGCATACTTACGTGAGGGCTTACGCACGTTCACTGAACAAACTGGATATTCCTGAACTCGACGGTATTTTTAAAGAAATAGAAGACAGCGCTTTGGAAACACTCGTTGCGGAAGGGATGAAAGAAGACCAGATAGAGTACGTACGCTCCCTGGACATGAGCTACCAGGGGCAGCAGTATTACATCGAAACACCGGTGCCCGGCGGGAAACTGACCGAAAAAGCCAGGATGGAAATCGGCAATGCCTTCGAAAATCTTCACGAGAATAAATATGGTCACCGCGTTACCGCCCCGCTGGCGACGGCGAATATCAGGCTGAAAGCCATAGGAAAGATAAAAGACGTGCTCGTCACTGAAATAAGTCAGGGTAAAGACATACCCAATGGTGCGATAAAACAACCGAGAAAAGTATACTTGGAGGGCATACTTGCCGACGTGCCGATTTACGAAAGGGACGAGCTTCTCGGGGGTAACACAGTTATCGGACCGGCAATCATCGAGGAACCGTTTCACACCACGGTCGTCATGCCGGGGCAGGTATTACGCGTGGATAAACTTGGCAATCTAATTATCGATACGGGAGGCAGCTAAATGCCGAAGGTAGACCCTATTACATTCGCCGTCGTTCGCAACAAGCTAATCTCCATCGCCAACGGGATGATAGAGACAGCCGCCCACTGCGGAGTATCATCGTTTCTCAGCACGATAATGGACTGCTCGTTTGCCATCCTCGATGCCGACGCCGGTATTATCGCGCAATCGGAAAAGGGCATCCTGCTTTTCCTCAGCAGTTCCAGTCCCGCCACCAGGAACTGCATCGACTATATCGGTAGGGAGAATATGGAGCCAGAGGACGTTATCATCTCGACGGTTCCCGAGTTTACCGGCAACCATACCTCGGATGCCGTGCTGTTCACACCCATATTCTTTGAAAATATGCTGTTCGGCTACGCGACCACCAAAGCACACTGGCAGGACGTCGGCGCAAAAAATACCTACCCGACCGACGCCGTGAATATTTACGAAGAAGGTCTGCGCATACCACCGGTCAAGCTCTATAAAAGAGGCGTGCTGCAAACGGAGGTTCTGGAGATTATCAGGTGGAACTCGAGGGCTCCGGAGCTGGTATGGGGAGACATCCAGGCCCAGATAGCCGGCTGTCACTTCGGGGAAAAGCAGGTAACCGAACTGCTGGGAAAATACAGCGTCGAGACGATAGACGCCTGTATACAGGAGATGTACGACCACAGCGAGCGTATCACCCGACTGGCGATAGATAAGATACCCGATGGCACCTTGACAGCCGAGGACTTCATCGACAGCAACGGAATCGACCTGGACAAACCCATCAAAACAAAGGTTACGGTTACCGTTAAGGGAAGCGATATTACCATTGATTTTACCGGCTCGGGACCGGAGCAGAGAGGCCCTATGAACGGACTCTGGGTTACCACCCTGTCGGCATCAAGAATGGCGGTGAAAGCCCTGACCAGTCCGGAACTGCCCGCCAACGAAGGTTCCAACCGGCCGGTTACGGTTATAGCCCCTGAAGGCTGTGTCTACAACGCCGGTCCCGCAGCGCCTTGCTTCCTGTGTGGCAACGTGGCTTCAACCATACTGGAGCTGATAAATAAAGCCCTTTACGAAGTACTTCCGGAGAGAATTCCCGCCTGTTCCGGGGGCGACGTGTGCGGGATGGGGTTTTTCGGAGTTAATCCAGATACCGGAAGACATTGGGCGACCCTCTCCAGTGCCGCTATCGGGAACGGGGCCGACTTTTACTCCGACGGCGATAACGGCACCGCCCATCATTCTATCGCTGGGGCGGGGGGAGGTCAGGGAAGCTCGATAGAATTAACCGAAGCGACCTTTCCGCTTATGATAGAACAATATGAGTTGATACGGGATAGCGGTGGGGCGGGGAAACACCGGGGCGGTCTCGGTTCCGCTTTGCAAATAAAACTTCTCTCGCCGGCAACGCTCTTCGCCTTCGTTGAAAAGGGCAAAGCTCCCCACTGGGGTATTGATGGCGGGAAAGAGGGGCTCAGGAATTACTCAATAATACAGCCGGAGAATGGAGATGAATTCGAGGTTCTCAAGACTTCGGGAATGGAACTGGCGGCAGGCTGCCGCGTGATAGCCGTCGCCGGAGGGGGTGGGGGATACGGGAACCCCATTAAAAGAGATATCGAAGATGTACGCCGGGACGTTATCAACGGTTATGTGTCAGTCGAGAGCGCCCGGCAGGACTACGGGGTAGTCATCGACCCGCAATCATTTAAGGTCGATAAAGCTGCCACAGAAGAATTAAGGAACAGCATGTAACAAACTGAACAGAAGGATTCCGGATAATATATATAGATAATTCATAAATAACGCAGCTCTTCCATGCAATCCCAGCAGAGAATCTCACAATCCGCTATATTATTCAAATAAGCACCGCTTTTACTGTGAGCTTCCCAACCGTAGTCAGATTCATCGTCACCCCGGTACAGCTCAAGTAATTTTTTCCTGCACGTTCTGGAGTGGCCGTGGGTTGTCCTGATACACTCGCACCTACCGCCCGACCGTCTCCACGCCTGTTTGACAATATACTCTGAGAAAGGCATATCATACCTCCCCGGTACAGGTACTAAAATTATATCATATAAACAGGTATTTTATACCAGATTTATCGCCCAAAATAGTGTTATTCAAGACAAAGCACTTTGATTTCATCCGGATTAATTAGACTCACCAGTATCTTGACTCACTAATAGTGGGTGTTTATATTAAACTAGAGACATATTAATGTAAAAATTGACAGGCATATATCTATACTGTAAAATCCATGTTGACAAACCAAAGGAATGTGTTTTATATTATATGCAATCTAAAATCAAGAGCAATAAGGAAATCTGTGGGCAATACTGTCCTTATCTGTAAATATACTGGGTGGTACCCAAATATATTATGATAAGGAGGGTTTGATAATAGGCAAGATACGATAAATATTATTAGAGTCAAATAAAAGAGGAGGTAAAATGAAAAAACTGTTATTAGTACCACTTGTACTAGTACTCGCGGTTGCC
>DUFB01000017.1 GCA_011192005.1 Dehalococcoidia bacterium | reverse complement strand
TTTGTCCCATCTTTACCGGGACGCTAGCACGACCGGCCTGCGCCCGACTCATAATGGTCTCCGGAGCGAGTGCCGCAAGTAAAATATGACCGCTATCAGTAAAGATAACGGCCTTGGTTCTTCTTCCGCTGGTCATATCTACCAGCTTTCCGTTGTTTCTACCTTCGTGGATGGTGCGCTTGGTGGGGGCAGAATTAGGTGAGGCAATAGCGATTACCCGGTTCATCGCTAATATGTTATTAAATCCAATGTGAACCAATTCTACGGACATAGTATCACCTCGCACGCTGTTGTTAAGGTATATGTTAAAGTTCTGGTTGACATAGACATCAATATCATATCCACTGGAGCCGGGTAAAATATCAAAATATACCATAGAGTAAAGACAGGTGGCATATGGTCTGTATGGGAATGTCTTGGTATACGCTATCACTTGTCTACGGGCTTGTCAAGGGCGGTTTACACTCGTTGTGGGCGGTTTTTGGCGTTTAGTATATAAAAATTTACAAACTTCATACTAAAATTAATACCTTTTCCTCTTTTCACAGGCGTGGTATTGTGTTAAAATATTCTGTGGTGTTTGTAAAAGCCAGTACCTTAACAATATTGAGGTAGAAGAATTTTGCCTCTTGGTGGTTAGAGCGGGGTGGAACCACCCGTTCCCATCCCGAACACGGAAGTGAAATGCCCCAGCGCAGACGATACTGAGGGGGTAACCCTTTGTGGAAAATATGCCACTGCCAAGAGGCTTTTAATCTCAATGACTGGATGACAGATAGAAAAGTAAGACCTGCTCTGCCAGCCCTGCTTGCTTTGCGATTTGCTTTATTATAAGATGAAAACGGACAGGGTATAATAAGGTGGAATAGCTACAGGAAGAAAAAATGGCCAGCAGATTTGAGAAATTTTCAGAAAGAGCCCGCCGTGTCCTCACCGTAGCGCAGGAAGAAGCCCGGAACCTGAACCACAGCTACATCGGTACCGAGCATATTCTTCTGGGTCTGGTACGCGAGGAAGAAGGTGTAGCCGCCCGGGTGCTTACCAATCTTGGTATCAGCCTGAGTAAGGTACGCTCGGCGGTGGAGTTTATCATCGGGCGCGGTGAGAAGCCGAGCAGCGGCGAGACGGGCTTAACCCCCAGAGCCAAGAAAGTGATAGAGCTAGCGATAGACGAAGCCCGTCAGCTCGGGCATAACTATATCGGCACCGAGCACCTGCTGCTCGGACTGTTACGCGAGGGTGAGGGAGTAGCATCAAACGTTCTCGACAGCTTCGGTATTACCCTAGAGAGAGCCCGCGCCGAAGCAGCTCATATTCTCACCCAGGGCATACCCAAGGCTAAAATGACTCGCGGTGCCAGCCGCACCCCGGCTCTGGACCAGCTGGGTATCGACCTTACCGCCGCCGCTCGTGCCGGTAAACTCGACCCGGTTATCGGCAGGCATAAAGAAATCGAACGCCTGATTCAGATATTGAGTCGGCGTACCAAGAATAATCCCGCCCTCATCGGCGAACCGGGCGTGGGCAAGACCGCCATTGTCGAGGGTTTGGCGCACCGCATCATTGCCGGTGACGTGCCCGAGACCCTGGAAGGCAAACGACTGCTTGCCCTCGACATGGGCTCGCTGGTGGCGGGTACCAAGTACCGCGGCGAGTTTGAAGAACGACTTAAGAAAATCATCGAGGAAATCAAGACATCGGCCAACTGCGTGCTTTTCATCGATGAGTTCCATACCATGGTGGGCGCCGGCGCCGCCGAGGGTGCCGTGGACGCCGCTAACATCCTGAAACCGTCGCTGGCGCGAGGCGAGTTACAGTGTATCGGTGCCACCACTCTTGACGATTACCGTAAGTACGTCGAGCGGGACGCAGCACTGGAGAGGCGTTTCCAGCCGGTCCTCGTCGAGGAGCCGTCGGTTGACGAAACGCTGGAGATATTGCGTGGCATCAAGGAGCGCTACGAAGAACACCACAACCTGACCATCAGCGAGGACGCGATTAACGCCGCCGCCACGCTGGCATCGCGGTACATACCCGACCGTTTTCTGCCGGACAAGGCGATTGACCTGATTGATGAAGCGGCATCCAGGGTACGGATAAAGAACCGGACAATGCCGATTACGTTGAGAGAAGCCAAGCAGCTCAGCGACAGCATCCGCAAGGACAAGGATGCCGCCCTGGCGACACAGCAATACGACTACGCCGCCGAGCTCCGCGAGCGAGAGCTTCAAATAGATGATAAAATAAAGACTCTTGAGGAGGAGTGGCGGAGCGAGCAGCAGCAGGAGAAGCCGGTGGTGGTGGCTGAGGATATCGCCGAGGTAGTGAGCATGTGGACGGGCGTCCCGGTGGTACAGCTGGCCGGTGACGAGACAAGCAGGCTGCTCAACATGGAGGAGAAAATCCACGAGCGAATCGCCGGACAGGACGAGGCAGTCGTCACCATCGCCAAGGCGATAAGAAGGGCACGGGCAGGACTGAAAGACCCGCGGCGTCCCATCGGCAACTTCATTTTCCTGGGGCCTACGGGCGTGGGGAAGACGGAGCTGGCCAGGACACTCGCCGAATTCATGTTCGGGGGTGAGGACAGCCTCATCCGGATTGACATGTCCGAGTTCATGGAGAAGTTCGCCGTCTCGCGACTGGTCGGAGCGCCGCCGGGATACGTCGGCTATGACGAGGGAGGACAGCTTACCGAGGCGGTCAGGCGCAAGTCCTACAGCTGCATACTGCTGGACGAGATAGAGAAGGCGCATCCCGATGTATTCAACCTGCTTCTGCAGATATTCGACGACGGACACCTGACCGATGCCAAGGGACGGCGCGTCGATTTCAGGAACAGCATCATCATCATGACCAGCAATATAGGGGCCGAGGATATCCTCAAGAATACCTCAATAGGTTTTACATCACGGAGAGACGAGGTAAAAACGCGGGAGCAATCTTACGAACGAATGAAGGAGAATTTGCTTGACAAACTAAAGAAGGCCTTCCGACCGGAGTTCCTGAACCGTATCGATGATACCGTGGTGTTCCGTCCTCTGACCAGGGAACAGATAAGAGAAATCGTCGACATGATGCTGAAGTCGGTGAGCCAGCAGCTAAGGGAAAAAGAAATAAAGCTGGAAGTTACCGAAAACGCCAAGGACTTCCTGGGTGAGAAGGGATATGACGAAATCTTCGGGGCCCGGCCGCTGCGCCGCGTCATTCAGAATATGGTGGAAGACAGGCTGTCCGAAGCGGTACTCCGCGAAGAGTTCAAGACTTTCAACCGGATATTCGTCACGGAAGTAACCATAAAGAAAACCGAAATCCTGCCACAGGTACTGAAGAATGCCGGCGAGCTTGACGACGTACTTGCCACCGAGAGTACCGATAAATCGATAACGGTCTATTCATCGAGGAGCGTGAAGTTCGAGCTGGAGAGGATTATTAAGGACCAGGTTAACGAACTTTATAAAGACGACCCCGAGGGCAAAAGCAAGGACAAGGAAGCCAATGAGCCCAAGATAACAGAAAGCTCCTACGTTTCCTACGTCATCGTCGACGTGAAGAACGATGAGATAGTCATAAAGTCTAAGGGCAGTTTCAATCTTCCCAGCATGCCGGTAGGCGCAGCGACTGGATAGAATGCAGAAATAGCGTGACTTGTTAATCAGGGTCATGTATAATAGGGCGGTAGTACTCATATATTGAGGCTGCCGCTCTTTAATTTTATGGCAGAAAAATGAAAGGAGCTTGAAAATTGGCACGAGAAACGGTAGAAGTTCCTATAACAGGTAAGATAATCAGCGTCGAGGTAAAAGTCGGCGATACCGTCAGCGAAGGTGATGTTATTTGTATGCTGGAGTCCATGAAGATGGAAAACCCGATTCTTGCACCGGTTGACGGTAAGGTAGTTGAAATAGGGGTAAAGCCCGACCAGGTAGTCAAGCCCGGCGAGGTAATCGCCGTTATTGAATATTAAAATATATTTATATGTAATATATAAAATATTCAAAAAGCAGCCCTTGATGCTGCGTAAAAATTACTACCACCGAAATAACTGAGAAGAATATGGAGTTACATCCTTTTTTATTCGCTCTGCTGGCTTACGGGATAGCCGCCGTCATCGCCGTATGCGTGACTTTCATCGTTAAAATCATTTCACATACCGTCCAGCGCAAGAAAGCCGCCCCCGCCGAACCACCTCAGGCTGGAGACAAAGGCGGTAGTAACGCATGAATATTCTGGAATTCTTTCAGGGTATTTACACCTTTACCCTCAACGAGCCTGAAATAGTCATCGGCAGGCTGTTCCTGGTGGCGCTGGGGATATTATTCATTTACCTTTCTTACAAGAAAGTCCTGGAAGCACTGATAATGCTGCCGCTGGGCATCGGGATGATTGCCGTCAATGCCGGCCTGATGGTCATGGAAGTTGGTGAATACACTGAAGTCGGCAACCTGTTCGTCAACCCGCTGGTAACCAACAACGTAGAATTACTCATGGAGTACCTGCAGATCGATTTCCTCCAGCCGATTTACACTTACACTTTCAGCAACGGCCTTATCGCCTGCCTTGTTTTTATGGGCATCGGCGCCATCACCGACATCGACATCCTGCTGGCCAGACCCGGCATGAGTATGTTCCTGGCAATGTTTGCCGAACTGGGCACGATACTAACGCTGCCGATAGCCATGGGGATGGGCCTGCTCTCCAACGAGGCGGCTTCGATAGCACTGGTGGGCGGCGCCGACGGGCCGATGGTGCTCTACGGCTCGCTGATGATGGCGAAAGATCTCTTCGTGCCGATAACGGTCGTGGCGTACGTATACCTGGGAGTATGCTACGCGGGCTACCCCTTCCTGGCACGGATAATACCGCGGCGGATGCGGGAGACGGAGATGAACTGGAAGACGATTCCCAAGGTATCGGCGGGTGCCAAGTTCGCTTTCTGCATCGCCACGTTCACGCTGCTGGCCTTCCTCTTCCCGGTGGCCACGCCGCTGTTCGCCTCCTTCTTCCTGGGGCTGGCGATTAAAGAGGCCGGGATTACGCGCTTCGTGGAGTTCCTCTCCGGGCCACTACTCTACGGCGCGACACTGTTCCTCGGCTTTACGCTGGGGGCGCTGCTCGGGGTAGATATCATCCTGGACACGGTGGTGTTGAAATTGCTGGTGCTGGGCGTGATTGCCCTGACGCTCTCGGGGCTGGGGGGAATCATCGGGGGCCTAATCTTTCGCAAGATATCCAAGGAGCCTTTCAATCCACTGCTGGGCATCGCCGCCGTTTCCTGCGTGCCGACCACCGCCAAGGTAGCGCAAAAGTGCGCCATACAGGTGAACAAGAAGGCGATGATACTGCCCTTCGCCATGGGGCCCTGCGTAGGCGGCGTGATTACCACCGCCATCATCACCGGGGTCTACATCAGCGGGCTGAAGTTCATCAGCGGGTAGAGGGGATTTAAGGATTTTACCTACTTGGGCGTCCGATAAAGAATAGAGGGGCGTTAGCCCCCCTCTCGCTACGCACTCCCCTTCGGCAAAAGCTGATGTGATTTAATGGATAATGGCACGATGGTACGAGGGCGGCTTGGGTGGGAAAAGATATTTCACGTCGGGGTGGGGGAAATGGGGTCTGGATTCCCGCTGGAGTTAACCCCGTACCCTGATGCGGGGCGGGAATGACATGGTATAAGATCAGGAATCCTCTCCTTCTATCAGAGTGACCCGCAGGGAGTAGTCCGCCGGGCATTCGTTGTATAGCGCCTCAACCCATATTATTTTCAGCCCGGCGCTCACGAAGTGATGGTCCGTCGTCCTGCTGTGATTAGCAGGGGCACTGAGAATATGGATTCTTTTACCCTCGTAGTATTCAAATACCAATATTATAGAATTATCTGATAACGAGCTGACTTCAAATTCGTAGGTTGTATCGACGGCAACGGTAAGACTGTAGGTGTGCCGCCGGTAATATTTATCGAAGGAATCAATCGGGTCTTTGGCTGTAATCGTACCCTGATACGTTACTCCCGGCTCGATTTTATCCGGCTTGCTCTTGAGGATAGGGCTGAATATCAGCAGAAGCACGATAGCCACCAGTAGTATGCCCGTAATTATCAGAGTACTTTTTTTCTTGGTCATAGACGGGACTCCCTTTTGTAGAGAGCAAATTTTGCGGGTTATGCTTTTAACATACTATATACGCTGGAGCGGGATTGTCAATAATCGGGATTTCTCTTGCCTGATTTCTCTAAATACTGTAAAGTCAACTTGTGAGTAAGTCGGAAAAAGCCTCCGCGAAAACGGTGTTCGTCTGCCAGGAATGCGGCCGGGAAAGCCTGAAATGGGAAGGGCGCTGTCCCGACTGCCAGCAGTGGAACACCTTCGTGGAGATGAAGGTCAAGACATCAGTGGCAACATCCCGTCCGCTTAATCCCCTCTCCCCGCCGCAGGAACTTTCAAGCGTGGAGATAGAATCCACCCAACGCATGCCATTGCCGATAGCCGAGTTCAACCGGGTGCTGGGAGGCGGGCTAGTAGCCGGCTCGATGGTGCTCATCAGCGGCGACCCCGGCATCGGCAAGTCCACACTCCTATTGCAGGCTTCGGCGACGATGGCACAGAAAGGCAACCGTGTGGTCTACGTTACCGGGGAGGAAACGGCCAGCCAGATAAAGCTGCGGGCGGAGCGACTGAAAATCGAGGGCACGGGGCTTTTCATCATCGCCGATACTGACCTCGAGGCTGTCCTGGGCCAGATAGAGCAGATATCGCCGGGGATGGTGGTTGTTGATTCCATCCAGACCGTCTATTCGCCCGATATGGAAGCCACGCCGGGCAGCATCAGCCAGGTGCGGGAGTGCACTGTAAGGCTGATGCAGTGGGCGAAGTCCAGCGGCGTGGCGGTATTCATCGCTGGGCATGTTACCAAGGAGGGAGCCATCGCCGGCCCGCGCGTGCTCGAACATATCGTCGATGTCGTCCTCTACCTGGAAGGCGAGCCGTTCAGCGCCTACCGGTTGCTGCGGAGTGTTAAAAACCGCTTCGGCTCTACGAATGAGGTCGGCGTTTTCGAGATGAAGGAACAGGGCATGGCCGAGGTAGCCAATCCCTCGCAGGCTTTCCTGTCGCAGCGAGGGGCGGGAACAGTGGGCTCGGCGGTGGTATCGACCATCGAGGGGAGCCGACCGCTGCTGGTGGAAATACAGGCGCTGACGACGGTTACCAGCTTCGGGCAGCCGCGGCGAACCGCCAACGGCGTCGATTTCAATCGACTGCTGCTGGTGGCGGCGGTACTCACCAAGCGGGCGGGACTGAAGCTGGGCAACCAGGACATCATGGTCAACGTTATCGGCGGTCTGAGAGTAAGCGAACCCGCCGCCGACCTGGGCATGGCGCTGGCAATTGCTTCCAGCTGCTGCGACCAGGAGGTTATCCCGCAGGTGGTAGCGGTGGGCGAGATAGGCTTGAGCGGGGAGATAAGGAAGGTATCCCAGCTCGAGCGGCGGCTCGGAGAAGCGGCACGCCTTGGTTTTACGAAGTGCATCGTGCCCAAAACGGGCGATAAGATAAACAACGTTAAAGATATAGAGATTATCCCGGTGGGGAGCGTGCGGGAGGCGATAGCGGCAGGGCTGGTTGGGAGGAGATAAAGTGGAGTATGAGAGGGTGACCCAGGTGGTGAGGTAGAAAAAAGAAATTACTGGATTCCCGCCTTTGCGGGAATGACAGATAAGGATAAGTTATGAATAATAAAAACCAGAAAATAGCCGCCATCATCGTCGCCGCTGGGGAAGGTAGAAGGATGGGGGCTTTCGATAAGGTCTTCGGAAAGCTTGGGGACGAGCCTATCCTCTTACGTGCTACTCGCCCTTTCCAGGAGTGTAAATCAATCGACCAGATAGTGGTGGTTATCAGTGGGGAAAACGAGAACAAATGCCGCCGGATAATAACCGGCAGGGAATGGTCTAAGGTCACCGACGTCTGCATCGGAGGCAAACGGCGGCAGGACTCGGTGGCAGCGGGCCTGAAGCAGATAAAGGACTACGAGTGGGTAGTCATCCATGACGGCGCCCGACCGCTGGTGACAGTCGATTTGATAGAGCGGGGACTGGAAGCCGCCAGGGAAACGGGGGCCGCCGCGGCCGCGGTACCGGTCACGGACACCATAAAGGTGGTGGACGAAAGCGGAATGGTGTCCCAGACGCCTCCACGTCAAAATCTGAGGGCGGTACAGACCCCGCAGGTGTTTCGGTTCGACGTGATCCAGATAGCCCACCAGCAGGATTGTGGCGATGTCACCGACGACGCCTCGCTGGTGGAAAGACTCGGGCACAGAGTTAAGCTGTACGAAGGCTCTTGTGATAATATAAAGATAACCACTCCGGCCGACCTTATCCTGGCCGAGGTGCTGCTGAAAAAATATGAAAAGTAATACGCGTGTGGGTATAGGCTACGATATCCACCCCCTGAAACCGGGAAGGAAACTGGTACTCGGCGGGGTGAATATACCTTTCGACAAAGGGCTGGATGGCTGGAGCGACGCCGATGTCTTGGTTCACGCCGTTATCGACGCCCTGCTGGGAGCCGCGGCGCTGGGCGATATCGGCAGTCATTTCCCGCCCGGTAAGCAGAAATACAAGGATATATCCAGTCTGGCGCTACTGGGAGAGGTGAAAAAAAAGCTGACAGTGGATGGCTGGGCGATGGTCAATATCGATGCGACCGTTATCGCCGAGCAGCCCAGGCTCAGAGAATATATCGATGGTATGCGTGAGAACATGAGTAGGACGCTGGATATACCCGTGGAAAGGATCAACGTTAAAGCGAGCACCGGCAACGGAGTGGGGGAAATCGGTAAAGGCGAGGGAATCGCGGCCTGCGCCGTGGCCATGATAGAAGGGAGCGGTTCTCGTTAATATGGAATTAAAAGGGATATGCCTCAGCACTAATAACGTTCCGAGGCTGGTTGACTTTTATTCCATGGTGCTGCGTTTAAAAGCGGAAGGCGACAACGTCCATTCTGTTTTTAATGAAGCCAGCCTGGCGATATGGAATCCGGGTGGTATCAACGAGCGTCGATTTCAAACGAGTCAAAGATACGTTACCTTGATGTTTGAGGTTGATAACGCCGATGATGAGTACGAAAGACTGAAACAACTGGACATTAACATTGAGTTTACCTCTCAACCCACGACATATCCCTGGGGTGCCCGGGCGTTCGGGTTCAGAGACCCGGATGTCAACAATATCGATTTCTTGTCGCCCGTAAAACAATGAACCCCATATTTAGAAGGAACTGACATGAAAATATTCAACTCTCTCTCGGCGAAAAAAGAGGAATTCGAACCACGGGGCGACGTCGTCACGATGTACGTCTGTGGCATCAACCCCTATGATGACGCTCACATCGGCCACGCCCTGAGCTACATCTTCTTCGACGTCGTGCGGAGATACCTGGAGTACCGCGAATATAAAGTCAAACACGTCCAGAACATTACCGATATTGAGGACAACATCATCGCCACAGCTAACCGGCGCGGCATGTCCGTACCGGAACTCACCCAGAAGTACGTCGAGCGCTATGACGAGGACATGGCGGCGCTGAACGTGCGTCCGGCACATTTGTACCCGCGGGCAATGGGTGAAATCGATAAGATGATCGAGATAGTGCAGGGCCTGGTGGACAAGGACTTTGCCTATGCGGTCGGCGGGAACGTCTATTTCCGCGTAAGGAACATGCCCGATTACGGCAAGCTGTCGCACCGCACGCTGGACTCGATGATGGCGGGGGCGCGCGTCGAGGCGGGTGAGGAGAAAGAGCATCCCATGGACTTTATCCTCTGGAAGGAATCGAAGCCCGGCGAGCCTTCGTGGGACAGTCCCTGGGGCAAGGGCCGGCCGGGCTGGCATATCGAGTGCAGCGCCATGTCGATTAAATATCTCGGCGAGCAGATAGACATCCACGGCGGCGGGCAGGACGTCGTTTTTCCCCACCACGAGAACGAGATAGCGCAGTCGGAGAGCTTTACCGGCAAGAAGCCTTTCGTGAAGTACTGGCTGCACAACGGGCTGCTGCAGATGGGCGAGGAGAAAATGAGCCGCTCGGTGGGCAACCTGATAACGATACGCGAGGCTTTGAAGAAATGCAGCGCCGACGCTATCCATGTTTTCGTGCTGGGTTCCTACTATCGCAGCCCGCTGACTTATACCGAGGAGGCCCTGGAGGCGGCGGAGCGCGGCGCCGAGAGGCTGCGGCAGGCGGTATCGCGGGACGATAGCGGGAGTAAGGGGGAGGAATTGGATGCCGCCGAATACGAAAAGCGTTTTAAAAAATCCATGGATGACGACTTTAACACTCCGCAGGCGCTGGCGGTACTCTTCGACCTGGTGCGGGAGATTAACCAGGCCGCAGGCAGGGGCACCAGGACGGCGCAGGCCCGCGGGATGCTCAAAAAGCTTGGCGATGTTCTGGGGCTGACGTTTAGAGAACCTGAAGAAGCTCCGCTGGATACCGAGTTGCAGGAACGGATTAGTAAACTAATTGAGGAAAGGGCGACTGCCCGTAAAGGGAAAAACTGGCAGCTTGCCGATGAAATACGAAACAAGCTCGATGAAATGGGCATAGTTCTGGAAGATACCCCGTCGGGCACGGTCTGGAAGAGAAAAAGATAAGCTAACGGAGGAGCAATATGTGGCAGAACCTAGCTTATATACTAATTGGCCTCGGTTTTCTAACTCTTATCGGCTGGGCGGTCAAGGGATTTTTCATGGAGGATACCATTCCCATCGCGATACGCGTGGCGGTGGGGATAATGGGAGTAGGTGTCGTTATATTGCTTGTCGTCGCTATCAGGGACAGGATAAAAAAAGCAAAAACCGAGGACTTTAAGGGGGTAGATAAATGATTATAACCACCAGCGAACAGGTAGAAGGTAAAAAGGTAAAAAAGACCATCGGCATGGTCAGGGGCAGTACCATCCGCGCCAAACACATCGGCAAAGATATCATGGCTGCCTTCAGGAATATAGCCGGTGGAGAGATAACCGAATACACCAAGATGATGGCGGAAGCCCGGGAAGAAGCTATCAATCGGATGATTGAAGCCGCCGAGAAAGAAGGAGCTAACGCCATTATTGCGGTTCGCTTCGGGACGTCGATGGTGATGCAGAACGCCGCCGAAGTGCTCGCCTACGGTACGGGGGTTGTTCTGGAATAGATGGTCCCGGTTAAAACACTGGCCAGCCTGACCGGATGGGTTACGCGTAGAGAAGGCAGGAAGTTCCTCAAGCTCGGTAAGGAATTCGATGAAGCCATCATTACCCCATCGGGTCTGGGAGAAGAAACCAGGCCTTCTCTGTATATACACATTCCCTTCTGTAAGAGCCTGTGTCCCTTCTGCTGCTTCAACCGGTATCTGTTCGATGAAGCAAAAGCACGGCAGTATTTCAGGGAGCTAAAGCAAGAACTTGAAATATATATAGAGAAAGGCTTTATATTTTCCGATTTTTACTTCGGTGGCGGCACGCCTACGGTGCTGATGGATGAGCTTACCGGATTTATCGATTATCTCAGGAGCAGGTTCGCAATACGGCGGATTTCCCTGGAAACGACACCACGTGAGATTAATCCCGAGAACGTGGCTACCCTGAAAAAGGCAGGCATTAACCGGCTTTCCATCGGGGTGCAGAGCTTCGACGCCGATGTCCTCAAGAACATGGGGAGGCCATCATCTCCGGGCGAGGAGATAGCGGAGAAACTGCTCATGGCCGAGGGTGAGTTCGATACCCTCAACGTAGACTTCGTCTTTAATTTTCCCGGCCAATCGATAAAGCAGTTCGAATCCGACGTAGCGAAATTCAAGGAACTGGGTATAGACCAGGCGACGTTTTACCCGCTGATGGCGTCGCCGCACAAGAAAGACGCCATGGAACGCCGGTTCAACCGGATAAACACATCGCAGGAAAAACGGTTCTACGATGTTATCATCAAGGAGCTTTATAAGAAGGACTACCTAGCATCAACTGCCTGGTGTTTCTCGCGCGGCGAGAGGATGATAGACGAATACATCGTCGAGGACGACGACTATATCGGCATCGGCGCCGGCTCGGTGAGTATTGTCGGGGGTAATTTCTTCGTGAACTCGTTCTCGCTGGAACGGTACGGTGAATTTATTAGTCGGGAACGACTGCCCATTGTAGACTGGCGGCGGCTTACTCCACACGAACACATGAGATACTACCTCTTAACCAAGCTATTCGGGATGAAGCTGGACAAAGACAAATTCCGGCAGAGGTTTAAGTCGGCCATCGATAGCAGGCTGAGAATAGAGATGTTTTTCTTTAAAACCTTCGGGCTGGTAGAGGGTGAAAAACTGCTGCGGGTTACGGAGAAAGGCATGTATCCGGTGAGCGTGATGATGCGGGAGTTCTTCGCGGCGCTTAACGGCCTGCGGGAATACTGCATAGAGAACCAGGTCTAGGTATTTACCTAACAGCCACGTAGAGTCCTGCGGCTCCGAGCAGCAGCGGCTGGTGAGAAACCTCTTTAAAGCCCGCCGAAAGCAGTAATTTTTTTACTTCACCGGGTCCGTAGAAGCGACGAGCCGATTCTGCCAGGTAGTGGTAAGCCTGTTGGTTCCCCGAGAGCCAGTGTCCCATCCTGAGGACGAACCAGCACAGGTACAGGTGAAAAAATCGGCGTACGAAGCGGGATTCTGGTTGGCTGCTCTCGACGATGACGAATTTACCACCTGATGCCAGAACGCGATAAATTTCCTGCAGATACTGCTCCGCGAGGGGGTTTTTATAGGTCAGGTTGCGGAAGGCGAAGGATATCCCGATGCTGTCGAAATACCCGTTGTGAAAAGGCAGACTGGCGACATCGCCATGGATAAATGATATTCTTTTGTCCAGTCCGGCTGCTTCAGCTTTCCTGGCGGCGATTGCCAGCATCGGCTGACTGTAGTCGATGCCGGTAATTTCCGTGTCTTTACTCGAAAGTCTGGCCAGGTTGAGTGCTAGGTCGCCCGTACCGCAGCAGAGGTCGAGGACTTTAGCGGGGTGGTCTGCCAGGCATGCCAGGGCCGCTTTGCGCCGCCAGCGCACGTCCAGTCCACAGGTAATCACGTGATTTACCAGGTCGTACCGGCGCGGGACAGCGGTGAACATACTGTGAAGAGGTTTTGTCCGAGGCATGGGCCTATATTACCTTAGCCAGAATATAGCCGATACCCAGCAGCAATTGGGTCAGGAGAACAACAAGAACGTTGCTGGCCATGGCGGGCATCAGTTTCTTCATATCCCCATATTTTCGCGCGCCCAGGATGGCTTTGAGGGTGAAGGGGAGTGTCAGCAGGGCGATTAACGTGTAAACCGGCATCTTGTCGGCGATTACCCAGCCGATTATCCAGAGGTATAAGATTATCATCAGCGCCGCGTAGACGATGCTGGCCTTTTCCCTACCGATGGTAATCGGTAACGTCTTGCGATTCACCGTCTGGTCGGCCTCGACATCGGGGAACTCGTTGAGAAAGAGCAGGTTATGTACCAGTATACCCGAGGGAATCGATGCTATCACCGCCGGCCAGCTATATTCGTTCGCCTGTACGAAGAAAGCCCCCAGGACGGGCAGAGCACCCAGTCCCAGTCCCGGAGACCATTCCGGCCAGTTACGCTTGAGGATGAATGGAGTGTAAAGGAGAATGCATAATGCGCCAACGACAAGCAGCGGCAGTAACTGCCAGCTGGTAACGACCACGAAATAGATACCGATGGCGGTTGCCAGCAGGAAACAGGTAATACCAAACCTCAGGACCTGACCCGGCTCCAGCAACTTCCCCGGCAGGATACCGCTGCCGCCGCTGAAGGGCGTCCTCTTCGTGGCGAGGTCCACCCCGCTTTTAAAGTCGTGATAATCGTTGAGGACGTTGACGCTGATGTGCGCCAGCAGCAGCCCGACGAAAGCCAGTACGGCGTGACCCAGGTGGAAATGGCCGTAATACCAAGCAATGCAGGTACCCAGAAAAGATAAGACAACGGGGAGAATCAGAAACTGTGGTCTGGTTTCCAAGAACCATATCTTGAGCTTCATTTCTGGTGATATTATGACATAACGCTTCTGTAGGGTGCAATGAAGAGAAAAAGCACCGCAGGGTGCGATACTTTGTTGACACAACACATTATTAGCCGTAATCGTTATTTATCTGATTTTCAGAACACCACCCGTTACGGCTCGACTAAAGAGTATTTTTTCTTTTTAAGCCCTGTTGAATCAGCGGATACGTAAAGGCGTGAAAATGAGAGTTCAGGTTTTGCTACCCTTTGCCGATACGGAACACTTTTGTGCCGCAAACAGGGCAGGTGCCCTGTGTTGCTGGTCGTCCGTTCTTAAGGGTGACCGCTCTGGGATTTCTGACCTCCACCTTTTTTCTGCATTTCATACAATATGCCTGCATTGCCACACCTCCTTAGGTATCCTTGCCCAGCAGAGTAGCAAAACCGCCTGTATTTGTCAATAGGTTCAGGTATGAATTTCGTAAATTTATTCCTCATTGCTTCTAATTTTTACCTGGTCGTCCACCTCTGCATTAATATAGGCGGCGGCGTTGCCGTTTTTAAGAGCGACTTCCAGGTGCCCACTGCTGCCGATAAGGGCACAGAGTCCGTCACTCTCGGCGTAGGTTTTAGCCAGTCCGTTGATTAGCCTGCTCTTGACCTCGACCGTGATTCCGGTGGTGTCCGGCGGTAGGTCAGGCTTCCTGATGTTCGTAATCAGATTCCCGAAGTTATCGATATGCAGGACACACCCTGTAAGTGTGCCGTCCGGTTCAAGGCGCGGCTTCAGTGCAGGAAGGACTGCTAGGGAAGGTATGGCATCACCGAACTCAGCGAGAGGAGTGCCCAGGGAGAGATGAGCCGCCACCGGGGCGAAGATGTCCCGTCCGTGAAAAGTGGCGCTGACATCGGAAAGCCAGTAGCGACGGTTGGTGATTTCTATAGCCTGCGCCCTGGCGGTGTCCAGGGGCTGGCGGCCTGCCACGGCGTTCCCTCCGGCGTATTCATCAATGATATAGCTCAGCACACCATTGTCCGGGGCAACGAAGTCGACCTCCGGTGTCCTGAGGATAACGGCTTTGCGTTCGATACCCACACCCGGGTCGACCACAATCAGGTGGATGGTACGCCTGGGGAAGAACTTATATGCCGTTCTAAGGACGAAAGCAGCCTGTGCAATACTCTGCGGTTTAATGGTATGACTGATATCGACGAGCCTGGCATCGAGATTGATGCCCAGGATTACCCCTTTCATGGCGGCAACATAGGCATCAGCCAGTCCGAAATCGGTGGTCAGGGTAATTACGGCAGTCATGATGATATCCCGCATGGGATTACGTTACCCCACCCTGAGCGAGACTATCGAGAGGACGATAAATATGACAACGAGAGCGATGGTAAGCTGGAATAGGGTCTTTTCCACCCCCCGCTTGGTTCGGAAAACCGTGTCCGCCTGGCCAAAAATACCACCCAGGCCGCCACCGCGTACCTGGAGTAGAGAAACCATTATGAGCGCTACGGCCACAACTATCTGGGCGGCATATAAATACGTTTCCATGCTTGTCCTTTGTTTGTCTTATTAATTATTCAGCCAGTTTTTTCTTCAAAACCTCGTTTACCAGCTGAGGATTTGCCTGGCCTTTGGTTGCCCTCATCACCTGCCCTACGAGGAATTTGAGGGCAATTTCCTTGCCCGCCTTAAAATCGGCAACGGGCTGCGCATTAGAGTTTATCACTTCTGACACTATTTTCTCAAGCTCCCGGGTATCGCTTATCTGGGTGAGGCCGCGCTCGCTGATGATTTCGTCGGCGGTCTTGCCCGTTTTAAACATCTCCTCAAATACTTCCTTGGCAATAGGATTGCTGATAACTCCCTGTTCTTTCATGTCTATTAAAAGCCAAAGCATTTGTGGAGTCACTTTACTATTGTTTATCTCTATATTGTTGGCATTAAGCAGTCGAGAGAATTCCCCTAATAACCAATTTACTATCTCTTTGGCAGTTTTTGATTTGTCTGGTGATGATTTATGAGGCTCCAACACCATGTATGATTCAAAATAGTCAGCTACTAGTTTAGAACTGATGAGAAAATTCGCGTCATATTCAGAAAGACCGTACTCGGTCATGAAGCGATGGCGTTTTTGCTCGGGCAGTTCCGGCAGCTTCGCTCTTACTTCCTCAATCCATTCACGGCTGATTACCAGCGGTGGGAGGTCGGGCTCGGGGAAGTAGCGATAGTCGTGGGCGTATTCCTTGGTACGCTGTGGAACGGTTTTACCCCTGTCCTCCACCCAGCCCCGCGTCTCCTGCACCAGCTTCTTATCCGTGTTGGCCGCCTTCGTCTGGCGCTGGACCTCGTACTCCATCGCCAGGTAGACGGACTTGAAGCTGTTCATGTTCTTAACTTCCACCTTCACCCCCAGTTCCGTGCTGCCCTCGGGGCGTATACTGATGTTGGCGTCGCAGCGAAAGCTCCCCTCCTCCATGTTGCCGGTGGAGACTCCCAGGTACTGCAAAATACTGCGCAGCTGCATGAGGTACTGCCGCGCTTCTTCGGGGGAGCGCAGGTCGGGGTCACAGACGATTTCCATCAGGGGAGTGCCGGCGCGGTTGATATCCACCAGACTGTAATCGCCGCCCGGTGCCGAGCGGTGCAGCAGTCTGGCGGTGTCTTCCTCGAGGTGGATATTGTCGATGCCTATCTTTTTCTCCTGGCCGTTGACGTTGATGGTGAGACTGCCGTTGTAGCCGATGGGGGCGTAAGACTGTGAAATCTGGTAGCCCTTCATGAGATCGGGATAGATGTAATTCTTGCGGTCGAAGCTGGTGTTTTCGGTGATAGAGCAATTCAGCGCTAGGGCGGTCATCATGGTATATTCCACGGCCTGGCGGTTGATGACGGGCAAGACCCCGGGCATGCCCATGCAGACGGGGCATACGTGCGTGTTGGGCGGCGTGCTGGCGTAATCGGTACTGCACCCGCAGAACATCTTGCTCTTTGTCAGAAGCTGGGCATGGACTTCCAGCCCGATAATCGTCTCGTATTTCATGGCTAAATCATCAGTAAAACAATCATTCCAGTATAACAACATTAGGCGTGGGTGACAAGAAAAAGATATTTGACATTGAACTAACCATATGCTAGTAATGACGTTATAGATATAAAAATACAGGGTAAGGGAAGATGAAAAAGAAGGCATTGGTTTTATTAGCATTTCTGTTGTTACCGATTTTACTTTTACTTTCATCGGGCTGTCAGCAGAGCCAACAACCTTCAAGTAATGCTATCTCCGGACATGTTTATAACAAGAGCGACGGTTCTCCTTTCGAGAATGCCGTTATCGAAGTAGTGCAAAAGTCTATTCTGCTCGATAATGAGAGAGTCGGCAATGAACCTACGCCAATACCCCCTCTGTATAATCCTCATAAAGCCAGAACCGAATCATCTGCCGATGGAAGTTATGTAATCACAGACCTGCCTTCCGGAGTTTACCATGTAACCGTAACAGCTGAAGGGTGTTACTCTGTAGTAGAGAGTGTGGAAGTGACAGACAGCAGCTGCACTACAGGTATCGATTTTATACTGACCGAATATAGTTCTATCTCGGGTTACGTGTGTCGCGCCGATAACGGCGATCCCATTCCGGGTGCAACGGTACTGGTATACGGGCAGCACGGCTCTACGGGGCCGATAAGCGCGACTACTTCTGCCGATGGCAGATACACAGTTAGCAAGCTATATGCCGGCGAATCTACAGTAGGCGTAAAAGCCGATGGTTATGCACCGATAATCTATGACGGCGCCGATGGCACTTACGATGGTGTCGAGGCCTTAAAGGTAATAACAACTTATGGTAATAATACTGCGGATGTTAACTTTTACCTAGAGTGGGGCGGTTCTATTTCTGGATACATATACCTGCCCGACGACTATACTACTGTCAATGGGGCTTATATAAATTACAGACAGATAAGAGGAGAACTTACGGTGCGGTTCGGTGGTTGTTTACCGATGCCACTATATGATCACGTAAGGTCTGATACCACGGGTAGTTACGAAATAGGTGGTTTGCTAGGCGGAGACTATGAGTTATGGGTGCATGCTTGGATTGGAGAAAAAACCTACTACTCCGCTAATAATCTGATAATTAGTGTTGTTATGAGTAGAGGAACAGATGGTGTAGACTTTATATTAGAGCCGGGCGGTTCAATAACCGGTCATATTTATGAGAGTGATGGTGTAACCCCGGCACAAGGAATAACAATTACGATAGACGGCTCTACTCATCAATCGATTGAAATCAATCAAGACGGTGGTTATTCATTCGAAAATTTGAAACCCGGGGATTATCAGATAAGGTACCAGAGAGGGAGTGGGGAATCTACTCCTCCAACCACTGTCACTATATTCAGCGGTGAAAACACAATTTGGGAAATTATTCTCCCCGATTAGATAAACAGACTTAAACATAGCATTACATATTCCTGTATTAAACATGCTATATATAATTATGCTATAATTTTGGAGTCAACCTGGGGCCGTAGTTCAGTTGGGAGAACGCCTGCTTTGCACGCAGGAGGTAAGGGGTTCGAATCCCCTCGGCTCCATCTTTAATTTTCTTGTTGCTTTTCCCAACCTAAAGTTTCCAGCAGACTGCCAATCGCAACTCCTCTGTGGGTATTTTGACGAAGCGGTTTATCAGAATTAATGGCGTATACTACTCGCCTACCCTCTTTTTTCTTCCTGATATATCCGGTTTCATAGAGTTCGGCAATTAGCTTACGAGCTGCCCTTTCAGTCACGTTTATTTTCCCGGCGATCTCCAGAGCCGTGATCCGGGGGTTGTTAGCAATAATACTAAGCACCACAGTGTGTTTTGTAATAAATTTCCAATCTGGCAAGATGTAAATCTCCCTTTTTAGTTTCCTTAAAACTCTCGATAGATATATTGACAATTAAAAATGATGATGCTATAATACATGAATATAAATTCATGAAATATATATACATGTATTCATAATTCATGAATAATAATAACATATATCCAATATAATTACAAGGGATTCATGAATAATTTATATGATAATTTAAGAAGGCATCCGGGCTTGATGGGAAAAAGAGACTCGCCATTCGGTTTTTAAATAAGGAATCACAATCTTTAGTCCAAAATACAAAATAGAAGTAAATTATATTAGTAGATGGAATAAATCAAATAGTGAGGAATGCAAAAATGTTTTGGCAACGGAAACCAGCAAGGGAGAAGAACAACACGGCATTAGCAGAAATGACGGAGCAAAAAATCAAGCTATTATCACCCAAGGAAAGTATATACAAAGGCATCCAGCAAATCCAACCGACGCAAAGCCTTACTTATCTATTATCCGAAAAATATGGGGGTGGTAACCGGATAGCTATTGTAGAATTGAATACGAATTTCTCGGAGAATCGGAAAAAGTACCTTCTGTATGTGGATATAATATATGCGGGTAAGCCATGCGGGGGGAAGACGCTTATCATGTCGTCTAATGATCCAAAAGACATAGTTGATTGGATATGTAAATTTAAAGGTGAAAGACGGGATTATTTGTAAAAACCGGACCTTTTTAGGGCTATATTATAACTTGTGTTATCAGCGTGAATCTCCGTTAGCTAAATATTAAGTATGAATTAGGTGAAAACGTTCTGCCTGTTTTAACCCCGGCTCCACAACCTTGCCGATATCTCTACTGTATTGAGTTCAATACATCCGATATGATCCTATCTGATTTCTTGACAAATATATGGGCATTAGCTACACTTGACCCGCAACATGTAATATATCAGGAGAGGCATTATTGCCGTATTGGCCCGGGATTCTAAGGAATGAATTGTTCCAGGAAGGCACCGAAACCGCACAGTTATGAAAGCCAGCGGTTGGTGTCTTTTTAAATTGTTAATCGTATGAAGGAGGTATAGTTCATGGCTAGGCTTGGCGAGGCAAGATGGCTGGCGGTAATAGCTGGAGCAGTTGTCGGGATAGCGTTAATGCTGATACTGGGTGCCGCCTTCAGTTCCACTCTGGAGGATGCCGATACGATTGGCGAAGTGCTGGGAATAGTCTTCGGGGTGGCGGCTGTCAGCTACTTTTTAACAGGGTTCGTTGCCGGAGTCTGGACGCGGGAAACGAAGTACGGGATGTACGCTGCCCTGGTACTGCTAATTGCCAATATCATCTATAATATTGCTACCGGATATGTTGGTACTATCGTATCCATTATCATAGCTATTATCTTTGCGGTCGTTTGTGGTTCGCTGGGCGGTTGGATTGGTAAGCTGGCAAGACATTGATTTTTCACTATAACCCTATTCCCTGAGATAGAATATGCAGATATTTGTGTTAGACTGATGGGTTGAATCCGAACTCAGCGGCTCTGTCGCTCATCCTGCTATCTCCAATTTTAAGGTTGAGATATATTAATGAAACAGTATATTGACGATAAATTAGCTATAATCCCCTGCATTCACCGGGAGTTCCTACAGACTTCCGTGGAGAAGCTCAAAGACGATAAGCGGATTCTCGGCGTGGCTATAGGCGGTTCGATTCTTACAAATAATATGGACGAGTACAGCGACCTTGACTTGGTCGTTGTCGTTAATCGGGAGAAGTACCCGGAGGTTCTCGAAGAGAGAAAAAAGATAGCGGGAAGGATAGGTCCCCTGCTGGAGTCTTTCACGGGCGAGCACGTCGGCTTACCGCAGTTACTCATCTGCCTTTACGGTCCCCCGCTGCTCCACGTGGACCTTAAGTTCATAATGATAAATGAAGCCAGAGAAAGAGTCGAAGACCCGTTAATCGTCTGGGAGCGTGATAACGTTCTAACAGAGAACATTTTCCAGGGGAAAGCGAAAGCTCCTACAGTTGACCTGGAGTGGATTGAAAACAGGTTCTGGGTCTGGGTTCATTATATCGCTACAAAAATAGGTCGGGGCGAATTATTTGACGTGATTGATGGTATGGGCTTTCTGAGAGCCAGGGTATTCGGCCCCATGATACAGGTAAAAGCCGGGAAGCCTCCTCAGGGCGTTCGCAGAATCGAGGAGGATGGAGCTTTATATTTGGCAAGTCTGAATCAGACATTATCAGCGCACGATAGAGAAAGCTGCTTATCGGCTATGAATGCGGCGATAGAATTATACCGGGACTTGCGGAAAGAATTGAATCAGGGAAAAGAGGTAGCCCCCAGCCTGGTTGAGCTTGAGGCTGTGAAATATTTGAAAGAAATAGAACAAAAAATTATAAAAAGATGACACTTTGCATATCTGGAGGTAAACGTGGACCTTAAACTAAAAGGCAAAGTGGCGCTGGTGACCGGGGCCGGCAGTCCCGTGGGTTACGGCCGGGCTATCGCTTTGACGCTGGCGGAAGAAGGCTGTGATATTGCCGCCACCGACCTTAATCTTGAATGGGCGAAAGAAACGGCGGTACAAATAGAAAAGATGGGCACCAGTGCAATGGCGGTGAAGGTGGACGTGGCCGACCGCGCCCAGGTGGATGCCATGGTGGAAGCCGTTATCAAGGAATTCGGCAGGATAGATATCCTCGTCAATAACGCCGGCACCAGCAGCAAGGAGAGGCCCTTCATGGAGATGAACAAGGCCGACTGGGACCTGGATATCGGTGTTAATCTCTACGGGCAGATGAACGTCGCCCAGGCCGTCGTGCCCCACATGGCCAAGCAGAAGTACGGTCGTATCATCAATACGTCCGGCGGACAGGGCATCCCCACCATATCGGTCTACGGTGCGGCTAAAGCCGGCGTGGAGGCTTTCACCCATGCCCTGGCGCTGGAGGTGGCGCCCCTGGGAATAATCGTCAACGGTATCTCCCCCGGTCTCGGCGAGACCAATCTTACCAGAAGAAACACCGAGGAGTTCATGGAGAGGAACCGGCAGATGTCGGCGCTGAAGAGGCTCTGCACGCCTCAGGATGTTGCCCCTGCCGTGGCTTTCCTGGCTTCGGACGTGTGCAGCTACATGGTGGGGCAGTGGATACGGCTGGGTACATCTTAATCAAGGAGTAAGGCTTATGACTATCAGGAACTTTGACCGCGATAAATGCACCGGATGCGGTATCTGCGTGGCAGCCTGCCCGATGGACGTGCTGCGACTGGATGAAAATGACGGCAAGGCAGTAATAATGTATCCGAAAGACTGCGTCGCCTGCTGGGGCTGTGAATCGTTCTGCCCGCAGGGCTGTTTCGACGTATCGCCGGAGCGGGGACGGGGCGAGCTGGTCTCGCCGTATTAGCTGGTAACTTTTTGTTTTGTGAAATGGAGATTAAGATGAATAAACTTGAAGATATGGGAACGGTAATCACTACCGACGTGCTGGTGCTGGGTGCCGGCGGCGCGGGCATGTGCGCCGCCCTCAAGGCCAGCGAAAGCAACGTTGACGTGCTGATGGTAGACAAGTGCGGCATCGGCTGGAACGGGCAGGTGCCCATCGGCGGGGGAATCTTGGCATATGTTTACCCCGACTACGTAAAGGAGTGGACGGAGAAAGTCACCCGCGGCAGCGGGTTTTTCAATAACCAGGACTGGACGCAAATCATGGGGGAGTACATGCACAGGTCCATGATGGACCTGGTCGACATGGGGCTGACCTTCCTCAAGAAAGACGGCGAGATTGACATTCTGACTTGGGGGCCGAATATCCACGTCACCCTGTTCGACGCCCCGAAGTCGCTGGTAGCCCTGAAAAAAACGGCGAAGTCGCGGGCCATCAGGATGATGGACAAGATATACGCCATCGACCTCCTTAAGAGGGACGGAAAGGTCGTTGGCGCTGTCGGACTGGGACTCGTCGATGGCAAGACCTATATTTTCAACGCCAAGGCGACCATCATAGCCACCGGTAACTGCGGCTACATGCACGAGAAAACCTACTCCTCCGTTCTCGGCGAGGGCCCGGCAATGGGCTTCCGTGCCGGAGCGCAGCTGGTCAATGCCGAATTCAACAGCAGCTATGTCTGGGGCATCAAGGTCCTCGGTAAGGAGTTGATGGGAATACATTTCTACCTGTACCTGGAGAACGCGGCCGGCGAGAAGATAATGGGAAAGCACTACCCCGAATTGATGGTCGGCAGCCATGCCGTCTATACCTTCGACCCA
>DUFB01000016.1 GCA_011192005.1 Dehalococcoidia bacterium | reverse complement strand
TCACTGGATACCATTCGGCAAGACCCACCAAGAGAGTCGGCTACATCCCAGGGCTAAGCAGTATCCATTCCTCCTCGTTTCAAATCATGGAAGATGGAGAGTGCACGTTCAGCTTGATGACGTCTCCTGGTTCAGGGAAATCGAGACATGTAAGGTCAAAGGACCGGATGGGTACCTGTATGAACCGGTCTGGATAAATCCGGTCGATGCTGTTTCAAAAAACCTTAAAAACGGGGATATGGTCAAGATTTATAACGAACGTGGTATCGTCCTCGGTGGAGCCTATATAACAGAGAGAATAATGCCGGGAGTTGTATACCAGGATCACGGTGCCAGATCTGACCCCATAACCGACCGGATTGACCGTGGTGGTAATAATAACCTTATTTCTCCCGAAAAGACACTCTCCCCCAATACACAGGGGCAGGTTGCCAGCGGTTTCCTCGTTCAGGTTGAAAAGGTTAGCTGTGAAGAAATGGATATGTGGAGGAAGCGATACCCCGAAGCATTTCAGAGGGAATACGACCCGGCTTCCGGTCTCCTTTTCAACGGGTGGATTGAAGAAGATATTCAGGAGTAAACATGGCAGTACAAAAACAAACACAGGAAGTAATGTCATATGACAATACAATACAGACACTTCACCACAGGATGTCTGCTAACCGTTTCGGGCATCGAACCGTTTCAGGAGTGATGAAAAATATAAGTTCCGACTCCAGTGTTATCGCCAAGATAAAGGTGGAGTACTATGATGAAATCGGAGAGTTAATCGGTACCGAAACTGAAATCGTGAGAATACTCCCATCGGGTAAAACCGCTGCTTTTGAAGTCGTTTACTCTGGAGACCGACGCTGGGAAATTCAAAATTATAAAATCGTATCGTTAATCCGTATATAACACGGCTCTTGTGACTATTGATATAAAGAACTACCTTAAGAGCTAGATGGATAAGACAACTCCACAATATGTGTTGGAAACAACCTAGCATCTTTCTAGGGATAGACAGGATCTTCCTCGTCTTCATTATAAATAACAGAGAGTAACGGTTTGGTTCCGGAGTCTGTTTGGTATGCTAACCGGATATTTGTTGGAGCCACTCCTCCAAGATTTCCAGATATTGAGAAACATAGTCACGTCCACTATATTCGCCGATACAGCCGGTCTGAACCGGTGTTAATACGTGTCCCGCCCCGGGAATGACCTCGATCCGGTAATGTTGGTTCCCTGCTTTTTCCAAAGCTTCATAGTATGCCGTTGCTCCTTGAACCGGGTCCACGTTTTTATCGAGTTCTCCATAAAAAATGAGTACGGGAATTGCGGTGGTTTCAATATATTCCATCGGATCGATAAAAGCGTCGGTATCCCGTGGCCAGGGGTTCCAGTTATTCTCTTCGGTGATATTCAAGCCGGTGTACTCCTGGACACTTGGAATAGCCATGAGAATTTCCACCGCTTCCCGGTATTCCTCGTATTCAGTGGTTTTTATCCACTGTGGCCAATATTGTTCTACCAGAGCCGCCTGCTCTTGAGTACCTCCGTCACAAATAACCTTCTGTCCTACCTGGTAGGCCATCTGTTCAACGCTATCCTCACCACCACCGCCTACCACTATCATAAAAGCCGGGTTATCCATTCGGTCAATAACCATGGGCATTACCCATCCAGCCTGGCTGATACCCCATAGACCTATACCTTCTGTATTGATACCGGGGTGTTCTCTTAAAGCTTTAATTCCATCTTCCAGTATATTTGCTCGTTGGGTTAGCGTTTTGCCTCCCTCGAACTCACCGGTGGATTCTCCGCTGCCCGGTTTGTCCCAGGAAAATACGGCGTACCCGTTTCTCAGGAATACCTCTATCAATGGCTCGAGGTAAACAGCGCCGTCACGTGTGGCCGAACCACTACCGTGTACCAGCACCACTGCTGGGTGTATTTCTCCATCAATAGGGATGCGTAAATCTCCTTTAAGGTTGAAATCGCCTGATTTAAAACTTACTTCTTGTACCCGTGCGGACTGGCTGCCGAACATTTTGGTTTCCTCGGGGCCGAACGAGGGAGCTTGGTTGCAGGAAACCAGAGTTAGAATAACAAACAAAAAAGCGGATACCAATAACAACCAGTTAAATCTATGCATAATGGCCATCTACCAGACGACTCTCCTCGATAAGAAGAATTATAATTATGGGTATTATTTATTGATAAAGATTACTAAGAAAATCTACTTCTGACTCATATCCAGATAAGCCATTTATGGTGGCATCAGCCCCGTTTGTTAAAACAATCTTCTTTAGTTCTGGCATGGTTATTTCCACCTCTAAAGTGATGTTCACCATATTGTAAGTTAAATCGGGCTTAAGCATAATAATTAGAGTCTCATCTTCAATTTTCATTTTAATAAACGGGATCGCGGTTTCTTCAAACCTGGTGTTAATATTGAAATCTTCGCCTTTGGTTACTGTTACATCAAATCCATCGCCTATTTCAAGACTACTAAAACCAGAGAATGAATATTCTTCGTATATAATCACATCAGTATCTTCAATAACAGTCAGGTTTGATTGTGTCCCATCAATCGATCGTGGACCAACAGGACCGATCGGACCTACATGACCATTGTCAGGAGGACCGCCGCAACCGAATGTGAGAATCTCTAATAAAACAATAATTAACACAAATAAAATTCTATTACTATACTTGTTCATAGATACATGCCCTTCTAAGTTTCTCGCATTTTAACCTATTATTCCCAAGTATGGCAATCTGAAAATTACATGTCCTGTAAAATACCATATTGATTTTCGTTGACTTCCTATCTTATCACGATGCCAATGCTCTATATTTCCTAAACAGGAAACGGAAAAAGTAAACAGTCCTGCGCACCGCAGGAATCATATCCCGATGTTCACTCAATAACTCCACTAACCCCTTGTTTTCCCACGTTCCCCGTGCTATTATTTGCACACTACGTACACCTCAGATGAAATTAATAGGTTGAGTAAGTATAAATGGGGTGCGTAACACGCATTTTTAGTGTTCTTATCAGTATGGTCATCATCTCTGCGGGAGTTCTCACCGCAAGTTCTGGATTTCTCGGTGGTCATAGTCCGGAGTTTGGTATCCCGATGATGCTAATCGGAATAGGTCTATTTCTTTTCATTGTTGTGGTATCGATTCTGGGCACCAAATGGCCAACAGCTATAGAGACCTTTGTGATTACGATTGGCGTAATATTGCTAGCAGTCGGACTTTATATCCAAGTGGAAGGGACAGACCGTGTATCGTCGGCATGGCCGATAATAATATGCATAGCCGGTGCATTTGTAGTACTATGTCACCGTAGAATAGCGGGTTGGGTGCGTAGTGCTGCCGCGTTTTTTAAGCGACGAAGCTCATACAAATAGACGTTTTATTTACCACGATTATAGTTACCATAGTTATGATTATTACCGTTGTGTAGATACAGTACTAGGTAAAGATGAATATCCTGTATGATGGTGATAGTATCTAGAGATAAATATACATTGTGACTAAGTAAGGTTGTATGATTCCTCTGAGGCAACCCTACCTCAAGCGTCTTTTTTCGGGTCATGTGAGGTAGCCAATATGGGTATTTCTCGAGATATTGTTCCTTTTTAGTCTTTTAATGCAAATCTGACCTTATACTGACTTTATAATGAATTTACACGAGGAATCATAAACTACCAGTCGATATTTCAACCCAGATGCTACCTAAATCACATACAATACTTAGGCTAATTGATATTATAAAATCATGATCATTGAAACAAACCCATTTCAGTTTTATAATTATTTAACCATGGAAGGAGGATGGATTGTATAAGAAAATCCTGGTGCCGCTGGATGGTTCGGAGCTGGCGGAATGTGTGCTTCCCCACGTGGAGTCTATCGCCAAGGGGTGTGCCGCTGTGAGCGTAGTATTCGTGCGTGTACTCGATACTTACGTTCCGAGTGCAAATTATGTTTATATAGGCGAGGCACTCAGGAAAGATATAGAAGCAAATAACGAGAAGGCGGCTAGAGAATACCTCGATGATGTCGTGGGCCGGGTTAACCTGAGCGGAGTAGAAGTACAAAAGCGGATCCTCAATGGCAACGCAGCCGAGAGCATTGCCGAGTATGCCACGAAAAATGATGTAGACCTAATCGTTATCGCTACACACGGGCGTTCCGGAATCAACCGCTGGGCCTGGGGAAGTGTCGCCGACCGGATACTCCGTTCCGCCTGTGTCCCCGTACTGATGGTGAGAGCCCCGGGATGCGTGCCCGGTATTTAAATACAATAAGGGAGGTATGAAATGTATAAAAAAATCGTTGTACCGTTAGACGGCTCCAAGCTGGCAGAATGTGCTCTCCCTCATGCCGAAACCCTGGCGAAAGGTTGCAGCACAGAGGATATAATTCTCGTCAGTGTAACCGAAAAGGTACGTGGAAGTACACAAGCCCCCGAAGCCCGGGAGCTCTACCTTGGCAGCGATAAACCGGGGTATCAGGGAGCCGGGATGGGAGTGT
>DUFB01000015.1 GCA_011192005.1 Dehalococcoidia bacterium | reverse complement strand
TCGACCAGCTTGTCGAGATGGTGCGTCCTTACGCCAAGGCTGATATGGAGATGTTCTACTCCTACGAAGACTGGGAACGCTGCCTGACCGAAGACCTCAGACCGCCGGATATCTTCGAAGGCTGGATGGCCGGTGGTCCTTCGCCTATGCTTCCCTTCTTTCTCTCACCAAGTGAATCATCTTTCCTGAGAAGGAATTTTGGTGTCAACAGCCTCTGGGATTTGTTTGCTTTAGAACTGACCGATGAAGATATCGCCAGATTAGGAGAAGGGCTGAGCGAGGAGACCTATATGCTATTCCTTCAGAATTTTTACGGGCCTCTAATGGCACCGCAACCACCGCGCCAGCCTGGCTTCGGACCGAACTCGCTGGGACTGATAACCCTCATCAAAGCACGCTATGAATCGGTTGTGAAGCAGCTAAACGGCGAACAACGCAGCGGTACCGGTGTTGGTATGGGTAACGGCGGTAGTATGTGGATGGCCGATATGTTTGCCTTTTAATATGGAACAGCTTATTTTAAGGGAAGGAATATGTACCGACTAAATGAGCAAAGCTGTCACCGATAGTAGACCTGTAACCAGATTCGAACGTAAGTTTTCCATAGTGCCCAGGAATATAGGATTTGCCCTCGCTTTCCTGAGGCAGATCTGCCGACCCGACAAAGAGTACCCCAAAGATAGAGTCAATAGCCTGTATTTTGATTCGGCTGACCTCGATGAATACATGCGGTCGGCCTCGGGTGAGTTCAGGAAGAACAAGGTGCGCGTCCGCTGGTACGGCACCGTTTCCGGTAACGAAGGAACGAAATCCGTATACCTGGAACTGAAATCCCGGGAAGGTTTCGCCAGCAGCAAGCAGCGGGAGGAACTGACCGTACCCTCAGAGAACCTCATCCCCGAGCGTCTGGGCAGAGGTATTATCGATAAAACCACCCTGAATAATACCCTGGCAAAGTTCGGCCATTTCCCGGAGACACCGCTGAGGCCTGTTATCGTCATATCTTACCAGCGTTACCGGTTCCAGGAAATCCAGACGGGCATACGCGTTTCTTACGATTATGATATCTCCGCCTCGATGATAGCCCCGGAACTGCGGCGCTTCGAAAGCAGGATTAGCCTACCGACTGCCGTTATTGAAGTCAAGGGCCCGACCATCGAATTACCGGTCACGTTACGGCGTATGAAATTCCTGGATACGGACTGGAGTCGATTTTCCAAATACGGGTACTGTATTGACGCTTTTCTCTCGGACCCGGGTAGCGTCGCGCGTTTTTCACCCTCAGGGAAAAATATATACCTATAGACTTGAAGGAGGACTTTTTATGTTTGACGAACTATGGGAACTCATTAATAGCCTGGAGTCACCGGTAGGACTCTGGGAGGCGGTGGTGGCGATTATCTTCTCTCTGGTGGCTTCTATCGTGGTCTACCTGATGTACCAGCTGTTTTACGGTTCCAGGCATATCGGAGCCGGGGTACATCGCACCTTCATCATCGGGGGTCCAGCCATAACCGCCCTGTTCCTCGGTATCCAGGTTTCCATACCTCTTTCTCTGGGACTTCTGGGCGCATTATCATTCGTCCGTTTCCGTACCCCGGTTAAAGACCCGGCGGAAATCGGTTTTCTGTTATTACTCATCGCTTCATCAATCGGTGCCGCCACTGATAATTTCCTGGTAACGGGTATCCTGTTCGGCGCGGTTTTTGTTGCCCTGGGTATTCACTGGCTTTTCCGCAATCACTTTAACCTGTTCGGACGCGGCAATTTGATGATTTCCGTCGACCAGCCTTCTTATCCGGAACTCGAGAAGAAACTCACGTCGTTTCTAAAAGACCGTCTCGGCGGACTCAGGATGGAGACGATGTCCATCATCGAAGACAGGGTTAGCCTGCATTACCAGTATCGCAAGAAAACCGGCTTCGACTGGGCGACATTTACCAACGACCTCAACCAGATGGCGGCTCCGGCCAGAGTCGAGATATTTGTAGGATAACTATCCAAAAGTAGACGTAACCTTCGTAAAAAATGTTGACAAAAATAAATACTTGATGGGTATAATTAAAAGGTAATCACATTTTGAGTATTTGTTGTTGAGAGGTCGAGGCAGAATGATTACCCGGGTACCGATTATAGAATAATACATTAATCGGTACCCTTTTTTTCTCTTTTTTCCCTGAAATTTACCTGAAGGAGGTTATTTATGGCAAAGGATAAAAAAGAATACACCACCGGATTCGGAGCTCCGATTGACGACGACCAGAACAGCAAGACTGCGGGTACCGATGGCCCGATACTGATGCAGGATACCCATCTCCTGGAGAAACTGGGGCACTTCGACCGCGAGCGTATCCCGGAAAGGGTCGTTCACGCCAAAGGAGCCGGCGCTCACGGGTACTTCGAGGTCACGGCTGACGTTACCAAGTACACCAGGGCAAAATTCCTGTCGGAAGTGGCCAAGCGTACCGACGTATTCGCACGCTTTTCAACGGTGGGCGGCGAGAGAGGTTCGGCCGATGCTGAGCGTGACCCGCGCGGTTTTGCCCTCAAGTTCTACACCGAAGAGGGCAACTACGACATGACCGGAAATAACACCCCCGTTTTCTTCATCCGCGACCCCCTGAAATTTCCGGATTTCATCCATACCCAGAAACGTCATCCCGGGAACAACCTGAAAAATGCGGACATGTTCTGGGACTTCCTGTCGCTGACGCCCGAGTCAGTCCATCAGGTCACCATTTTATTCTCGGATAGGGGTACGCCCCGGACATTCCGGCACATGAACGGCTACAGCAGCCATACTTTTAAATGGTACAACGATAAGGGAGAATATTATTGGGTGCAGTACCATTTCAAAACCGAGCAGGGAATACAGAACCTTACGCGCGACGAAGCCACCGAGATGAAGGGTAAAGACCCCGACCACGCCACACGCGACCTCTACGAAGCGATAGAACGCGGCGATTACCCGTCGTGGCGACTGGAAATGCAGATAATGCCCCCCGAAGACGCCGCTAAGTACCGCTTCAATCCCTTCGATATCACCAAGGTCTGGTTCCACGCCGATTACCCCCCGATAACCATCGGTCGGCTGGTGCTGAACAAGAACCCCAAGAACTACTTCGCCGAAGTAGAGCAGGCCGCATTCTCACCCGCCAATTTCGTCCCCGGTATCGCGGCTTCGCCGGACAAACTGCTGCAGGGTCGCTTGTTCTCCTACCACGACACGCACATTCACCGGCTGGGGGTTAATTATCCGATGATACCCATCAACCAACCCAAGAATGCTGTCAACTACTATCAGCGTGACGGTTATATGAACGTCTCCGAGAACGGTGGTGACGGACCCAATTACTATCCCAACAGTTTCGGCGGGCCGGAACCGCAGATTGATGCCGCCGAGCCCGCGTTCGAGGTAAGTGGCATGGCAGCCCGCCAGCCCTATACCCACCCCAACGATGATTTCTTCCAGGCGGGAGAGCTTTACCGCCGCGTGATGACCGATATGGACCGCGACCACCTCATCGGCAACATCACCACGCACCTGTGCAACGCCCAGAAGCGAATCCAGCTACGCCAGAGTGCCATCTTCTACAAAGCCGACCTTGAGTACGGCACCCGCGTCGCCAAAGGTCTCGGACTTAACGTGAAAGAGGTAAAGAGCCTTGCCGAGATGACCCAGGAGGAGCGCGCCGAAGCCACTTCCTAGAAATTCATTCAAAAAGAGAGACGTGGCTCGAGTTATCTCCTGTCACGTCTCTTCATTTATCCCAATAACTTTTATAAGGCTTTCTCCACCAGCTCGACGACATCGTAAACCCTGAGTTTACTGCCGGTCTCCTGAATAGCCTTAATGAAATTCTGCTCGCACCACGGACAGGCACTCACGATAGCCCCGGCACCCGTGGCCTCGGCTTCATTTATCCGCTCCTCCGCCGTCCACAACGAGAACCCGGGATTGGACTCGTTGACACCACCACCGGCACCGCAGCACCAGGCATATTCCTTTATCCTTACCATCTCCACCAGCTTCATCCCCGGTATACTCCTGAGGACATCCCGCGGCGGCTCATATACCCCGTACGTACCCCTCCGGAACTCCTTATAAGGCTCAAAGATACGTATATGTCCCGGTACCTCCTTACCCTTCCAGTGTATCCAGGGCTCCCCCAGCCTCCCCAGATAACAGGGGTCATGATAGGTTACCGTCAT
>DUFB01000014.1 GCA_011192005.1 Dehalococcoidia bacterium | reverse complement strand
GGTTCGATGACGACATCGGCGTTTTCCAGGTTGTTCTTCGCCAGCGAGTAGGTGGTGATGTAGATGGACTGTATCAGTACCTGGAAGATATTGGGTGACTTCTCTTTCCTCGGCGGTTTGTCCGGTTTTGTTATGCGATCGGATACATCCGGATTTACATTGACGGCGATAACGAAATCGGCGCCCATCTGGCGCACCACATCGACCGGCACCGGAGCTGTAAGACCGCCGTCGACCAGATACCTGCCTTCGTGTTTTATCAGGGTGAAGATACCGGGAATAGAGATGGTTGCCCTCAGGGCCCGGGTGACCGAGCCGTTATCGATAATTATTTCTTCGCCCGTCTGGATATCCGTGGCGACACAGGCAAAAGGAATTTGCAGGTCTTTAAATTCGATGTCGCCGTCAAGGAAGGACTCCAGCAATTTCTCTATTTTTTTTCCCTTGATAAAACCCGTTTTGGGGAAGGAGGGGTCTATCATCGGGGCGCGTTTTTTCCAGCCGGGGTCCAGGGCATGCCTTTTCATGCGGTCGGTATCACGGTGGCAGGCATAGACGGCACCCATAATCGCGCCGGCGCTGGTACCGGCAATCATGTCGATGGGGATGCCTTCCCGATGCAGGACGGAGATAACGCCGATGTGAGCCAGGCCGCGGGCGGCACCACCGCTCAGAGCCAGTCCGACTTTCTTTCGATTTGTATCTGGAGAGTCCATGACTATTCCCACAGCTCCTCGATGTCCTTTTCCGCCCGGGCGGTATCTGTCTGACTGCCAGCCTGTCCGAATTCCTTGTACGACTGCGCCGAGCCGTACTCGCGGGGCTGGAAGGCTACCGGCATGGGGACGGCGTGCCCGAAGATGAGAGCCTGCTGTTTGGGAGCCAGGCGGGCCAGTACCGCTTTCAATTCGTTCTTGCCGGAAACGCCGGCCAGAACGCTGTCGATGTCTTTCTCGTTATCGAGGAGGCAGGTAATCTTGGTGCCCATCTGCGACATCACTTCTTCGTCGATACCGCTGGGGCGCTGGTCGATGACGAGCAGGCTGACGTTATACTTGCGCATCTCGCGGGCGATGGTGCCGAAGATGGTCTTGCCGGCAACCTCGGTGCTGAGAAATTTATGGGCTTCTTCGATGGTGATGACCAGGGGCTGGGGGAGAGCCGTATCGTTGGCGCGGGCTTTTTCCGACCGCTCCTGGTACTGGGCATAAATGCGGCGCGACAGCATGTTAGCCACCAACAGATAGGCGGAAATTTCACGGTAGCGCCCGAACTCCAGGACGACGCTGACACCGCGATCGAGCTGATTGAGGATGTGCTTGACGGCGTCCTCCGGTGCCTGCGGCACGACGAAGCCGAGACGCTGGATGATGCCGAGACCGCGTCTTAAACTCTGGAAAGAGCTCTCGTGGATATTAGCTTCCTTGAGAATTCCGTCGATATCCTCCTGTGACGTATCCCCCTCGCCTAAAGCTAACGTTTCCCGGAGCCAGCCCTTGCCGAAGCGCCGACGCAGCTGGTAGGCGGCTTCCACCGCGAGCTCGGTCAGGTTGAGGGTGGAACGCAACACCGAGATATCCTCGGGGGTTATCTCGTCGTAGCCTATCTGCACGGTAAAGTCGGTGGGGACTTTACGGGTGGCGGAGTTCTCTTTATCCAGTGTGAAAATGGCGACCTTCGATTGCCCCCACTGTTTGAGTCCCTTGACCTTGCCCGTGGTGCCCTCGCTGGAGCCTTCCCAGCCGTACTCGTTGTGCATGTCAAAGATGAGGTTGACGGCCTGGCTTTTCTGCAGCATGCCGATGAGCAGGATGCGGGTAAGGAAGGTCTTGCCGGTGCCGCTCTTGCCGAAGATGCCGTTAGAGCGTTTGACAAATTCCTCCAGATTAAGGCAGAGCTTGGTCTCCATGTCGAGCGGATTGCCGATGTGGAAACGCTGCGGGTCTTCGCTGCCGAAAACGCGCTCGATGTCCTCTTCCGAGGCGAGGTTGACAACGGAGAAGTGACCGGGGATGGTCTTGACCGGTTGGGGACCTTCCAGGATGCTTTCGGCATCACCGCCGATAGTCAGCATGGGGGTGACATGAATCGAGCCGTAGGTGCTGGTGCCGGTGAGTACTTCGCGAATAAAGGGGTCGGTGACATCGGGTGGGGTAACGGTGAGACGCTGGTCGGTGACGCCGAGAGAGACATCGGTAATCATGCCGAAGAAGCGGCGCTGCTGTCCCTCGATGGTGACGTAGCGTCCCACTACCATGTCCTCGACGGAGACGGGGCCGTCCAGGCGGACTTCAACACCCCTTTCCAGCGAGGCTTCGGTAACGATGCCGAGTCGGTCGGTCATGACAGCCTCCCCAGTATCGATTTGAGTCGGTCGTACTGGCTGCTGAGCAGGGATGCCAGTTCCTTGCCCGCCGCCACCAGGAATGCACGCGGGTCATCCTGAACCCGGCTCATCTGCCGTAAGCTGGCGGCGATAAGCTCCTCGGCGGGAATGGGGAGGGCGGCGTTAACCAGAATATCCAGAAAGTCGAACGAGCCGCCGAACTCCTTTACCTCGTCGGGTTGACATAAATACACGAAGGCATGGATTCTGGCGGGCTGTGGGGGAAGGTACTGACGGAGGCTTTCTACGTCTTTAAAGCCCACCGTCACCGCCTCGAACTCACTGCGGAGCAGTTTAGCCAGCTGCGGGCTCGATTTATAGATGTCTTCCTCGGTGGTCTCGTCTTTGCCGCGCGCCAGGGGTTTTCTGCCTGGCTCCAGGCTGGAGGTCGAGGCGTTAAAGACAATAGCGTAGACATCACCGGTGTGTACCAGGCTGCCCAGAGGGGGCAGACCGTAGAGGTCATAGCACTGGGCGGTGAACCGGGTGGTTTCAGCCTCAATTACTTCAGCTATTTTGCCAGACGACTGGTTATTGATAAACCTCACCCCCTGTATCCCTCTCTCCTGATGATGTGTTCAGCAGGAAAGGGGGAAGTTTAATAATGAGGGGTTTCCGCCCCTCAAACTCCCCATGAGCTTATTATAGTACGGTTGGGGCTTTATTTCTTCTGGCCTTTCTTACCCTTGTTCTGCTTGGGTTTCTTAACGTTTTTTCTACCCTTGGTGCCCATAATAATGACTCCTGTTATTTATTTTTCTTCTTTTATTTCTCTACATTACCAGTATATTTTTATGGAGGAAACCACGCATTGCCCCCCGGAGACCGATGGGAGATAGTAGTAAGACATCAATGAAGCCCACCAGCTATCATCGCGGACATGGGCAATAGAAACAGTCGAAACTGAGACGGCGCGGAAATAATATTGAGACTTGACGCGTGCTATTCCATCCAATCCACCGGAACAATCAACGTAGACAAGCCCGTAGTCCGTGGTAAGGAAGGCATTCAGAGCGTGACCCAAGGGCTCGTCTTTCAGTATAACCTGCACCTCGGCGCAGCGTATGCCGGCCGCCTCGGCCCGGTTGTGCAGGTCGCGGGAGAATTCCGAGCAGTCGTAGACATGGAGAATGTACTCATGATCCTCCGTATGGTCCTGAGCCAGGAACGCCTTGAGTTCGGCCCAGCTGGGATGAGTCGCTTCCGGATTATCGATGAGTACAACGTCGTTGCAGGCGGCACTCTTGGAAAGGGTGATGTCGAGCCCGGCGAGGGTCTCGATGGCATCCAGATATTCGGCGGTTGCCTTTACAAGCTCTTCCTCGGCATCGTCGCGCTGCTGCTGGGCAACCTCGAGGTCGTCCTGGACGGTGGCGAGCTGAAGCTGCGTGCTTCGCAACTCATCGGCGGTATCATTGAGTTCATCCTGGGTCTCATCCAGCGTATCCAGGGTGTCTTCAAGTTCTCCCTCAACCTCCTCCAGGTTATCCCGGGTGTCTTCCAGGTCTTCCGCGGTTTCATCCAGTATCTCCTCGGTGTCCTTGAGTTCCTGCTGGGTTACTACCAGGGTATCCTGAGTCTCGTCGAGTTCTTCCTGCAGGCTGTTGCGGTCGCCCGCCACGGTGAAGGCGTACAGACCGAGGAGAATTGCCGCTATGCCCAGTACTATCGTGGAAATTGTTAACCCAATTTTCATGTTCCGTCTCCAATCTACGTTACTTAAGATTTTTATTACACGGGAGTTTTTATCTATTCGTCAGCTGCTTGCCCACCGGGCAGTCGCGCATACAGGTGCCGACGAAGGTGCAGCCGATAACTTCTCCTGCGCCCGACATATCGATACATTTGGGGCGGTCGAGTCTGACGGGAATATCGATGAATACGTTTTCGAGGTCAATATCCGGGAGCAGCTTAAGGGCGCCCTTGGCGCAGCGCTGCTGGCATCGGGGGCCGGCATCGCCGCCACATTTGCCCCTCATGCATACTTTTTCCGTAAGCAGGGGGTCGGGCTCGAGGTCCGCCTCGGTGATGACGGAGACATAGCGCACGCGCGGTCCGAACCGCGGGTTGATGACAAGTCCGCTGAAGCCGAATTCGCCCAGTCCGGCGCGGACGGCCGCATGGCGTTGCGAGAAGAAGCCCATGGTCGCCTCCATCACCGGGTGTCCCAGTCCGGTGTGCTGGGCGTTAACGGCGGGCAGTGACCGCAAGCCGTGATTTACCTCCAGGTAATTAGCCAGCCTGGTAGCGGCGATGTTGAGCATCATGTCCTGCACGTAGTGCCCCATCTGCATGTAGAAATTCTCTATATTAGCGAGTATGCCCAGTCCGGTCTCCATCTCGGTCATTTTCAGGTGATACTCATCATAGTCAACGACGGGGTCGGGAATCCTGATGCCGCCGACGATGACCGATTTCGCCCTGGGGACAAGGTCGAGGGGGCCGTGACCAGGCGGCGCTCCCCGGAAGCGTTCCACGGAGGCAATTCCAGCCAGGTCAACGCCGTATTCTTTCATAAGATTTTTAATAAAGTCGCTCGTAAGTCTGGTCATCATGTGCCTTTCTTTTCAAAGAAGATTCTTGCTGGAGTCCTTGCCCTTGCCGACGTAATAAGCCTCTTCCACCCTGACCACGATGATAGCCTTGGGATTGGACGGGAAGCCTTTATCCTTGATCCATTTCACCGAATTATCGAATAATTTGCCTGCTGTTTCCATGCGGGCCTTGCCCTTGAGCTGGTAGCCGTACTGCTCTTTATCGCTCCAGAAGGTTATGGCAACATTTGGATTCTGCTCAATATTTTCCCGTGTCTTGACCATCAGATGATCCACCAGCATTATCTGGTCTTGAGAAACGATTCGAGCTAGGCCAACGGGCGCACTATTTGGCTTGCCTTCCCTATCTATCGTAGCCAGTATATAATCCTGGGCTTTAGCCCAGATGTCCTTCATATCCTGTGTAAGTTTAGCCATTTACGTGCTCCTCTCTTCCCGCAGGAAAGATACTGCATATGAAATCATATCTTTTATATCCAGCGCGTCCTTTTGCTAAAACTCTTGGCGGAACCAGGACTGGGCAGGTGCTCGTCAATCATTGACGATTCTACCAGTTCCCAGAAATTTTCTCTATCGGCACCGGTGACCACCGCCTGCTCGTGCGCCTCGGCAAGCACCACCGGATAGCCCTGCCCGCAGTGGCACTGGTCAGAGATAAGGCCGTGAGTGAGGTCGAGAAGCCTGTCGTTTTCAGCCACCCACTGCGGAATCTCGATGCGGGCTATCTCGTCGTCCACTCTTAAATAGAAGAAATGGACGCGGTGGTCACCGTACCGCTCCTTGACTATTTTCGAGGGGCTGATAAATAGAGCCGACCTTTCGCCGTTTTCCAGCAGATTTATAAATAAATCGCGGTCACGCACGCCCTGGACCTTATCACATTCTCGCGAGGTACAGGTCCTGCAGAGTCGGTCGCTATCAACGACGTCATGGGGGCAGACAACCACTCGCAGCACGTTAACGACGTCCGTACTGCGGGGGAAGCTGATATAGCTGGCCAGAGCCAGACGGCGGTCGGCTTTTAGTTGTTTCATGCGGTCGAGGCATGCCAGAAATCCATCGTTGAGCAACGACTGAGTGACGAACTCGGGGTAAGCCTCGAGTCCCCAGAGTATCAGCGTGCCGTCCAGCAGCGTCAGGCAGTCACTGTCAGCGGGCAGTTGCGCCGCCAGTGCCGCCAGGTGTCGGCATTCCTCGACAGAGCGCTTGATGCCTAGGATAGCCCCCTCGACCACCTGCTCGCGGTCACCGTCGGGCGAGGATATGACCAGGTCTTCATCGTTGGAGTAGAGTCGGGGGGAGTTCGAGAGAACCGCGTCCGGTCGCGAGCCGTAGGTAATGACCGCCGAGCCGATGTTTATAAGGTAGCAGCGGTTGGAACGGTGCCGGTCGACATCGATGTGGGAGCCGTCGCTGCCGATAACGGTAAAGTCAGCGGGGTTGAGTGGTGCGGGACAGCGTTTATCGAGTCCTTCAACGAGTTCCGCCACGAGCCAGGTGGTACGGCTGGCGGCGATTTTCTTCTTTAATTTCTCAATATTGATAGCGCGGTCATTAAGGGTATCCAGGGCGAACTGAAGGCGCTGCCGGCGTTCTTCTCGGGCGTCCTTGAGTCCGGATATCATGGCAATAACCTGTGATGCTACCTTGGTGAGGTCTAAAGACAACAGTTTTATCTCCTTTTGCCTAGTATAGTGCAACGAAAAAAGCAAGACAAGCGAGGGAAAAAATACGCAGCATCTGCTATACTTTGGGTAAATCGTAAAAGCGGAGTAAGAATGTCCCTCGCCGAAAGAGTAATATCCGGAGACGTCCGGGCCGCCGCACGACTGATAACGCTGCTGGAGGACGGTTCCCCCGAGGCACTGGAGGAGATAGACAAACTCTATCCTAATACCGGGAGAGCATACATCATCGGCGTCACCGGAGCACCGGGTACCGGCAAGAGCACGCTTATCGATAATCTTGTAAGCGGGTTTCGTCATCAGGGTAAGGGCGTGGGTGTTGTTGCCATCGACCCGACCAGCGCCCTCACCAGTGGGGCATTGCTCGGCGACCGCATCCGCATGCAGCGGCACAGCACCGACGACCAGGTGTTTATCCGCAGTCTGGCTACCCGCGGTTGGGCGGGGGGCTTAGCAAGAGCAACGCTGGGTACAGTACGCGTGATGGATGCCTTGGGCAAGGATATCATCATGATAGAGACGGTTGGTTCGGGGCAGGTGGAACTGGATATCTTCCGCGCCGCC
The DNA here is from genome assembly GCA_011192005.1 of Dehalococcoidia bacterium. Lineage (GTDB taxonomy): Bacteria > Chloroflexota > Dehalococcoidia > Dehalococcoidales > RBG-16-60-22 > W425. The sequence continues at coordinate 16,526 of DUFB01000014.1, read as the reverse complement.
GATACTACGCTGGCGGTATTGACGCCCGGCTCGGGCGACGATATCCAGATGATGAAGGCGGGAATACTTGAGGTGGTGGATATCATTGTGGTGAATAAGGCAGACAAAGAAGGCGCCGACTATCTGAAGTCGGACCTTGAAACCATGCTAGCGGCGGCAAAACGGAGCGGCGATAAATGGGTACCGCCGGTCGTCCTGACGGAAGCCACCAGTAATAAAGGCACCGAAGAACTCAATGATGTCATTTTCAAGCACCGCGAATACCTTTTTTCCGGCCGGGGGATGGAAAAACACCGGCGGGAAAGAGTCAGGCTGGAGCTATTGGAGAATATCGAGGGTTTTGTAAAGGACTTTACCAATATTATCAAAACCACTGCGGATTTTGAGATTAGGGTTGACGACATCCTGAAAGGCAGGGCGGTGCCGCGTCAAGCGGCGGAAGAACTCATCAACCTGCTGGCGGAAAGACGACAGAAAGAAAAAGGCTAGTCCAGCAGCGCATCCTCAAGACGTTGTACCAGTGATTTCTCGGCTCCCTGTGCGTAGAGGTAACCGGTTATCGAGCCGTATTCGCGGCAGAGTTCCGATAAGAAAAGCTCCATCGACTCCGGGTCGGCTTTCCAGAAATAGTCGGGCAGCGGCGCGACTGCTTTTGACGCTTCGGGATCGCACGCGATTTGTCGGAGAAGATCCTCCATATAGGGACCAGACAGGGAGTAGTCTTCAATAATATCGGCATCAACTACTCCGATAACACTGAGCAAGACCGCCGCCAGGATACCAGTGCGGTCTTTACCGATGGCACAGTGGAAGACGAGGGGGTGGTTAGCGGATTCGGCGATTAATTCAAGCGCAGCCACGATGCGATTGCCGAATACTTGGTGCCTGACGATATAAAGATAGAATTCTCCCATATTGGTGCATTCTTTGAAGAGCCGTTCATCGTCCTCCCGGTTGGCGCCGACCATAAATGAAACATTATGGTATTTAATACCGGCCTCGGACAGCAGTCCAGTTCCATGTTTTTCTACCTCCACGTTACTGCGAAGGTCGATTACCGAGGTGAGACTTATCTCTACGGTGAGTCGGTCGAAGTCATTCTCGGTCATGCGGTGGAACTCTCCGCTGCGGAAAAGACGCCTCCAGGCGACGGTACGACCATCCCGGGCAGGGTAGCCGCCGATATCGCGGAAGTTGATGATGTTATCGAAATTCAAATGACGGGGATACGAATCAGTCATCCTATATCTCAAACGACCGGCTGGAAAACGGGTCGAGCACTTTCTCCCGCCGAATATTTATCTCCACCGTAAGATTTATTACCCATTGCCACATATTTACCGATAAGCTCCATGGACGCTTTCTGGGGGTCGATTCCTTCAAGGTTACCCATGAGCCAGGGGCCTTCATCAAGTTCCACCATGACGATGGTATAGGGCACCTCGTCCTCGCGTCCCTCGGAGGCGACATTAACCGTGGTGAAGGTGCGGATTTTACCACTGCCTTTCAGTTCAACCACTTCCAGTTCCGAACCGGTGCAATGACGGCAGGCAATCTTGGGGGGCACGGTTATGGTGCCGCAGGCACGGCATTTCAGACCCAGCAGCTTATTCTGTAGGAGGGCTTCGTTATAGTCCTTGAAAATCAGTTTATGCTCCATATTACCAGCCCCTTTCGAGAATCAAATTAACCAGCGTACCGCCGTCGCCGCCGAGGGTGTCGGTCATCCCGGTTTTAGCACCGGGCACCTGGCGCTCCGGTTCCACTTCACCGCGGAGCTGCCTGACGACCTCGTAGACCTGTCCCGCCCCGGTAGCACCGATGGGATGGCCCTTGGACTTGAGCCCGCCGGACGGATTAATGGCGATTTTTCCCCCGATATCAGCCTCGCCCCTTTCCCAGGCTTCGCCGGACGTACCGAAATCAAAGAATCCCAGGCTTTCGGTGGCAATCAGGCTGGCGATACTGAAGCAATCGTGCAGCTCACAGATATCAATATCCGACGGCTTTAAACCGGCCATATCGTAAGCCTGCCGCGAGGATATCTCACGCGCCCGGATACGCGGGAGGTAATCGCTCTGGTTGGAGAGGGTGCCGCAGGACGCCTGCCCGGTACCGGTGATATAAACTGGCTTGCCGGTAAGCTTTTTTGCCGCCTCCTCGGAAGCCAGCACCACGGCGGCGGCACCGTCGGAGAAGGGACAGCAATCGTGGAGGGTCAACGGTGTGCATACCACAAAGCTGCCGAGAACTTTTTCGACGGTCATGTCGGCGTTCTTGCCGTAGAACTGCGCCTTGGGATTGGTACTGCCGTGTTGATACGACTGGATGGATACCCGGGCCATCTGCTCGCGAAGTTTTTGCAGGGGTATTTTATAGGTATCGGCGTAGAGGTAGGTGAGCATGGCGAAGACGGCGGGGAAGGTGACGCCGGAGGGGTATTCGTAGCGGGCATCGCTGAACATGGCGAAGGTACGCGTGGCCAGTCCGGTACCCATCGTGGCTGCCCTCTCGACGCCGCCGGCCAGGACGATATCATAGTAACCGGAAGCCACCCACATGAAGGCGTCCCGTACCGCCATGCTCGCCGAGGCGCAGGCTCCTTCGTAGCGGTTGGCGGGTGCGTAGAGACAGCCGATGTTCTCGGCGGCGTACGCCTGTATCATGCCCTGTCCTTCCTCGAAATCGGCCAGGGCATTGCCGACGAAGAGGGCTTTGATATCTTGAGGCTTGAGGCTGGATACCTCGATAGCTTCCGTGGCCGCTTCAGCGAAAAGCTCCACGCCGGTCTTCTCCTGGGGGCCGCTGAATTTGGTTTGGGCGACGCCCACAACGGCAACCTTTTTCATGCGTGACCTCCTGAACGGGTAAAAAGCTAATAATTAGAATATTACAGATGGTAGAGACACTTCAGATTACCGTGTTTTCAGGGCGGGTGTCAAACCACGATGATACAGAAAAAGCATTTTATCGAGATGAGTATAAAAATCTCCTGCCTTGCAAAAAGTTACAGCCTTGTCCATAATAGGTGCAGTTTGCAGATGCCACTTTAGAATTGGAGGGTGATTTCATGCCATCGATAGCCGAATACAACGAGTACGGAGAAGAACTGGAGAGAACGATGCGACTGCACACCTCTCCCATGTCAGTCAAGATGCTGGAAAAAGAGTCGGATATCCCCGAAGGTGCGGTGAGGCCCTGGAAAGACCGTCAGCAGCATATCGCCCAGTGCCAGGCCTTCGCTCTATCACGTCGTCAGAAACAGACAATAGCCATGCTGGAAGAGGACAACTGGTGCTTCGCGCCCATTATCGCCTACGGACTGGAAGACAAACCGGAAGACCCGGAACTCCAGGCGTTTCTTAAGTTCCCCACTTTCCCCAGGAATAAGTATATCGGCATCGTCAGCGCACCGCTGGCAGCGGCTAACTTCGAGCCGGACGTAATAATGATCTATTCCAATACCACTCAGCTGAGGAACATGCTCATGCCGCTCAGCTTCCAGCACAAAGATGAGATAGACTACTATTTCTTTCCCCCCGCCTGCGCTTTCCAGGTTATCCCGGTGATGGAAAACAACCGCTACGTGATCACCCTGCCCGATCCCGGCGACTACATGCGGGCGCTGGCCGGGGAGGACGAGATTATCCTTTCCGTACCCCCCGCCAGGATGGAAGAGCTCATGACCGGATTACGGCGGATCAGAGATAACGAGTACAGCTTCGAGCGCACGGGCATGTACATGCTACATGATTTTCCGCAGCCGCCGTTCTACCAGATGCTTTTCCAGCGTTGGGGGCTTTCCGGGAAGGACGCGGATAATGGCAGAAAGAAGTGAATAATATCAGCGCAGGCGGCTGATAACGACAGAGATACCGATGCCGATAGCCAGAAGGTCGATGATTATTCTCAGTGCCCCGTAGGGCAGTCCGCCGAAAGTAAAGATATTGACCAGATAGCTGATGACCACCGCCGCGCCCCCGAACATAGCCAGCCAGAGTCCCCTTTTACGGTTGACGGACAGGCTGGCCACCTCGGCGATGGCATAGCCGACCGCTGCGGCCAGTATCAGCCCGAGATAGAAATAAGGCATGATACTGTCGATGGCACCCCAGGCAAGACCGGTCACCACACCCATTCCCAGCGCCGCGCCGCCCCCTCTTAGGTAATACCCACCGGAAACGCTGAAGGTGGGGAGCTTGCGGACATCGGCGCACCTGGGGCATCGGGCGCCCACGGGGGTCTGTACCATGCACCGGGGGCAGATGGGAGTCCCGCATTTACCACACTTGAGGCTGGTCTCAATATCCGGATGAGCCGCGCACTTCATAGTCAATCATTATCTTCCAGCAGTTCCTGCGGTTCTATAGGCTCCTGGAACATCCAGGCTTTTCTATCCCTGATATCCCGGTCGAAGAGGAAACGGTTGAGCAATACCTGTTTTTTGCTGATAGTGATATCCTCACGCATCGGCTGGGCGGTAAGTCGTTTGATAACGAGGACGAGGAATAGGGCTAGAAACGTCATGGTAATGGCAATATCGGTCTGGAATGCCCCGTAAGTTGCGGGGAGGGAAGCGGCGGAAATCAACACCGGGAGGGAAGAACTGCGCACGATAACGGTACCGAGGACAACGATGCTGATGGCGATTACCGCTGGTAATGCCGTCGAATCATTAATGGAGGGGACGATAATAACGATGCCCAGAGTGGTGGCAGCACCCCGGCCGCCGTGGAAACTGAGAAAAACGGGCCAGTTATGACCGACAACCGCTGCCAGGCCGACGACCACCTGCTCGGCGATATCCATGTCCAGAGCATAGGCGATTACCACCATGATGAGACCCTTGGCAAAGTCAAAAATGCCGATAGCCAGGCCGTACTTTCGGGAGGTCATCCGCCAGAGGTTGCCGCTGCCGACCTGCCGCGTGCCCTGTTTTCTCAGGTCTATGCCGCGGGCCCTAGCTACCAGATACGAAGCTGGTACCGAACCCAGGAGGTAGGCACCTATTATCAGTATTATCCAGATCCCCCAGTGAGGCATAATACTCCTCCGGTTACTATTATATTACGATTCGACAAGCTTTAACATATCTTTATCGGCGAGGGCGGTAAGTTTATCCATCGATTCCATCGGCACGTCCACGCCCCCGAGCATCACTTCGTTGCGGTCATCGATGCCGTGGTAATCGGTGCCGCCGGTAACGATGAGGCCGTATTTTTCCGCCAGCTTGAGGAGGGCATCAATCTGGTCGGGAGTATAGTCTTTGTAATAGGCTTCAAGACCAACGAGTCCGGCTTCTTTCAACGCGGGCAGCATCGTTTCCGGCCCGTTAATCGTGAAGGGGTGTGCCAGCACGGGTAGTCCCCTGCCCAGCTTTATCAACTCCACCGCCTCTACCGGCGTCATTTTATCGCGCTCGACGTAGGCGGGGCCATCCTGGCCGATGTATTTATTAAAGGCTTCATTGAAAGAGGAGATGTATTCCTTTTCCAGCAACGCCTGGGCGATGTGCGGGCGTCCCACTGAGCCGTCGCCGGCTATCTCCTGCACCCTCTCCCATTCAATATCTATTCCCAGGTCATGCAGTTTATCGACCATGCCCTTTGCCCTTCTCTCGCGGGAGTTGCGGAACATCTCCAGGGCCGACTTCAAATCATCGCCATGAAAGTCGATAAAATAGCCCAGCACATGCGCCTGGCCTTCCGGCATATCGGTGCTGATTTCCACGCCTGGTATTAGTCGAAAATCGGGGAAAGCCCGGGCAGCCCTGAGCGCGGGGACGATTCCTTCGATGGAATCATGGTCGGTAAGCGCCATGACCCTAAGGCCGAGACGGGCGGCTTTAGCGACGATTTCTTCCGGTGTGAACTTACCGTCGGATGCCGTCGAGTGAACGTGCAGGTCTACGAGTCCCACTATCCCTCCGCCTCCCGCGTGATTCTCTCAATTCCGGTGGCTCTACCAGTGTTGGTATCTACTTCTACCAGCACGGCATCAAGCGTCGGCTTGCCTTTGCCCACCGAAAGGGGATGGGGCATCCTGGTAAGGAAGCGCTGCATGATGCCCTCCGGCTCATCACCGATAATGGAGTCGGAGGGGCCGGTCATGCCGATATCGGTGACGTAGGCGGTACCACCGGGAAGGATTTTGGTATCAATTGTCCCTACGTGCGTGTGCGTACCCACCACGGCGCTGACCCTTCCGTCAAGATAGCGTCCCATGGCGATTTTCTCCGAGGTAGCCTCGGCGTGGAAGTCTACCATGATAACCGGAGGCTTCTTTTCGAGACCTGCCAGCAGCGCATCCATCGCCCGGAAGGGACAATCGTAGCTGTCCATAAAGGTTCTGCCCAGCAGGTTCACCACCATGACCTCACCGACGGTAAGATAGCCGCGACCGGGTACGCCGGGGGGATAGTTCAGCGGCCGTACGATGGGCATGTCATCGTCATCGAGGTGGGGGATGATTTCCTTCTGGGCCCAGATATGGTTGCCCGAGGTGAGGACGTCTATCCCGTTCCGCAGCAGCTCGCGGCTGGTCTTCACGGTAAGGCCGAAACCACCGGCCGCGTTCTCCCCGTTGGCGATAACTAGGTCGATGGTATACTGCCGGCGCAGGCCGTGCAGGAGTTCGTGGATTATCTGCCGGCCGGGCCGTCCCACTATGTCACCGATTACCAGTATTTTCATCTTTATTCTATTTGGCGTAGTCGATCGCCCGGGTCTCCCTGATGACAGTAACTTTAATCTGTCCGGGGTAATCCAGGGTCTCTTCGACCTTTTTCACGATGTCTCGGGCGAGTCTCATCGCCCCGAGGTCGTCGATAGCCTCGGGCTTGACCAGTATGCGGACCTCACGGCCAGCCTGAATGGCGTAGGACTTCTCGACGCCTTTGAAGCTGTCGGCGATATCCTCCAGCGCGCGCAGTCGTTTGAGGTAGCTTTCCAGCGACTCGCGGCGGGCACCGGGCCGGGCGCTGCTGATGGCGTCGGCGGCCGAGGTGATATAGCCCCAGATGCTGGTATCGCTGGTCTCTAGATGGTGTTCCGCGACCCCCTTCAGGACTTCGGGCGATTTTTCCCACTGCTTGACCAGGTCGGCCCCGATAGCGGCATGCGTGCCCTCGACCTCGCGGTCTACGGCTTTACCGATGTCGTGAAGGAGTCCGGCCTTTTTAGCGATATTGACGTTAGCGCCAAGCTCCGAGGCAATCATACCTGCCAGATGAGCGACCTCCACGCTGTGTTCAAGGGCATTCTGCCCGTAACTGGTACGGTATTTAAGCCGTCCGAGAAGTTTTATCAACTCGGGGTGAAGCTGGATACCCAGCTTCATAGCCGCCTGCTCACCGGCGGCGATAATATCGGCGTCCACTTCTTCCTTGGCTTTGGCCGCCATCTCCTCGATGCGCGCCGGGTGGATGCGCCCGTCGAGAATGAGCCGGTTGAGGGTGATGCGGGCTATCTCGCGACGAATCGGGTCGAAACTGGAGAGGGTCACGGCTTCCGGTGTATCGTCGATAATAAGGTCGACGCCGGTAGCCTGTTCCAGCGCCCTGATGTTGCGGCCTTCACGGCCGATAAGCCTGCCTTTCATCTCGTCATTGGGGATGGCGACCACTGAGGCGGTGCTCTCGGCGACTATCTCGGAGGCGCTGCGTTGTATGGCCGAGACAAGGATTTCCTGGGCTTTCTCGTCGGCTTCTTCTTTAAGTTTGTCCTCCCACTGATGCAAGCGACGGGAAGCTTCCTGCTGCATCTCGACTTCCATGGCGTCTAGCAGCGACTGCTTGGCTTCTGTGCTGGACATTCCGGAGATTAACTCCAGTTGCTCAAGCTGTTTATCCTTCAGTTCGCCGAGCTGGTTGCGGATTGTCTCGCTTTCCTTTTCTTTGTTGGCAAGATTGCGTTCACGCTGTTCGGCGCCTTCTATCTTGCGGTCGAGGGTCTCCTGCTTCTGGTTCAGCCTGTTTTCCTGCCGCTGCAGCTCATTCCTCCGTTCGCGGAATTCACTATCGGCGGTAGCCTTGTTTTTCTTGACTTCGTCCTGGGCTTCCTGAAGGATGGTCTTGGACTCATTCCTGGCTTCAGCTACCATCCTGGCGGCTTTTCTTTCAGCGAGTCGTAGCTGGCGGTTGAAGACCATTCTTCGCCAGAAGAAAGCTGCCGCAGCACCGAATATCAAGCCTATGATAAAACTAAAGAATATGGCAATATATTCTATTCCTCCCATTTTTCCCCCTTTCTTCAGGTTATATATTTACATCTTTATTATCAGGTGGATTATTCAGAATTATTCCCGTTTTCCTGCCATACCCTGTCAATCGTCTTGGTAATTACTTCATAACTGAAACCCCGTCGCTTGAGGTGTTCTCCCAGCCGGCGACGGAAGAGCTGGTAATCGGACAAAGGCAGGTGGCGACTTTTATGCAAAGCAGCCCGGTAGGCGGCGTCGTTATCATCGACTTCACTCACAGTGCGGTCGATGAGCTCAGGGTCGATTCCCTTACGCCGCAATTCCACTCCGGTCAACCAGCGACTGCGTGGGCTGAAATCCTGGCGATTTTCTTTCCAGAATCGGGCGAATGATGTATCGTCAATAAGTCCCTGCTCTTTAAGGTCGGTGACGACCTTTTCGATGCAGTCATCTTCGAAGCCGCGCCGTCGGAGGCGCTGTCTTACCTCGAACTCACTGCGCGGTCTGTAGCCTGCGTAACGGGTGGCCGCATTCAAACAGCGGCGGTGGCGGTCGGCGGCGGCCAGTGCCTTTACCTGACCCGGAGAGAGTTCCTGGTTTGTCCTCAGTCCCTCTCTAGCGACGACATCGGCGGGCAGGCAAAAAGAGTATTTCCCATCGAGGTAGATATTTATTCTGCTTTCACGACTTTTTGCTGTCGTCAGCCTGGTAATTACGCTCACAAATCGATGTCCTTTTTCAAACACAAAAAGGCTGAAGTCTTTGCCTCAGCCTTTTACTTTATCTAATCAAGCTAAACCGGGTTTAAGTTCTCAATTATCTTCAGTCTTCTTCAGACAATGTGGAATGTATTTTGCCGGCTGAGGCCCTGATCTTCTCTTCAATTTCCCGGGCGAGTTCAGGGTTTTCCCTGAGGTACTGTTTAGCGCTTTCCCTGCCCTGCCCGAGGCGGGTATCACCGTAGGAGAAAAAGGCTCCGGCCTTGCTTATCAGCCCCAGCTCTATACCGATATCAAGAAGGTTGCCTTCCTTGCTGATGCCATGTTCGAACATGATATCGAACTCGGCGGTGCGGAAGGGCGGGGCAACCTTATTTTTAACTACCTTAGCTCTAATACGACTGCCGACAGCATCGGTTCCCTGCTTGATGGTTTCCGCGCGTCTTAGTTCTATCCTGGTAGAGCTGTAGAACTTGAGGGCTCTACCACCGGTGGTTACCTCGGGATTACCGAAGACAATACCAACCTTTTCCCTCAGCTGGTTGATGAAGATGACGGCGGTGCCAGACCTGCCGATGGCGGCAGCCAGCTTTCGGAGAGCCTGTGACATCAGGCGTGCCTGGAGACCCATCTGGGGGTCACCCATGTCTCCCTCGATTTCAGCACGGGGAACCAGCGCAGCGACACTATCAATAACTATTACATCTACAGCGCTGCTCCTTACCAGCGCCTCGCATATCTCCAGGGCCTGCTCACCGGTATCCGGTTGTGAGATGAGCAGTTCGTCAACTTTCACGCCGCAATTGGCAGCGTAAGAGGGGTCCATGGCATGCTCGGCATCGATATAGGCAACCAAACCTCCTCTTTTTTGTGCTTCAGCGATTATGTGCTGAGCCAGTGTAGTTTTTCCAGATGATTCGGGACCGAAAATTTCTGTAATTCTACCCCGGGGTATACCCCCTATACCCAGGGCCAAGTCAAGAGCTAGCGAGCCGGTGGGAATAGCTTCGATTGGAGGCAGCGTGGCCGACTCTCCTAGTTTCATGATAGAGCCTTTACCGAACCGCTTTTCAATCTGGCCGATAGCTAATTCCAGAGCTTTTTCTTTATCCGTGGTCATATCTCGCCTTATCCAGATAATAACATAACACATACACCAAAACAAGTAGCAAAAAATGAAACATTGCTCTGTATTTTTTCCTTGCGTCAGCTATGGCCGGGATGGTACAATCGCAGGTACGGATTTTTACAGTAACTTTCCCGGACACGGATTCCTGCGGCGTTCGATACCCGTTCAGGCTGTAAACGTTCCAATGACTTTATCAGGAAGTGAATTATGGCGTTCGACATACGTCCCATCAGACCGGAAGAAGCGGATGAGATGAACCGCGTTACCCGGGTAAGTTTTGCGTTCCCTGGGGAAGTGAAGGTAAAGATAAAGCCGGAGTGGACTCTATGCGCGTTCAGCGATGGCAAGATGGCCAGCACTTATGCTGCCTGGCCGCTTACGATGCAGTTGAACGGCCGGCGGACACCTGTTGCTGGAGTCACCATGGTAAGTACGTTACCCATCTATCGGCGGCGAAATTACCTGCGGAAAATAACATCGGAACATTTTAAGCAGCTTCATGAACGTGGTGAGCAGGCTATCGCAGCACTTTTCGCCACACGGACGGCGATATACCAGAGATACGGCTATGCCGTGGTATCGACCAGGAATGCTTATAAAGTAGAACCCCGATATATAGACCTGATACATCCACCGACAATCCCGGATGAATTCCACGAGGCCGGTGATGATGACCTCCCGACGATGCTGGACCTCTATCACCGATTTACCGAGGGGAGAACAGGGTATCTTCTACGGAACAAGGCCTTTGAGGTAGCACCAGGAGCTCCGTTTACCGTACTGAAAACGTTCATGCCGTCCAGTATGATGGTCAAGGTAATATATATAGAGGCAGGGAAACCGGCTGGTTATGTGATTTACACCGTCGACCGTGCGACCCAACCGGGAAAACCGGGGGGGCAGCTAATACATATTACCGACCTGGTATGGTTGACGACATCAGCCTACCGGGCTATCTGGCGGTATTTTTCCAATATAGACCTGGCACAGGACGTTATGTGGGGCAGGGTGCCTCTGGACGACCCGCTGCCACACCTGATGCTGGAGCCGAGGAACCTTAACGTAACCTCTGGCGACGGCCTGATGGGCCGGATAGTGGACGTTGAGAGAGCCCTGCCGCTGCGTCCGTATCCGGATGAAGGCAGGCTGACCTTCGAGGTAATCGATGATTTTTGCGAATGGAACCAGGGCCGGTGGGATGCCGATATCACCAGGGACGGGACGGCCGTCCGGCGGAGTAAGAAGTCACCGCATTTAACCATGCCCGTATCTACCCTGGCCATGCTGTTCTTCGGGCAGATTTCCGCAACGGAAGCGGCACGCATGGGGCGTCTGGATGTATCGGATAGTAAAGCTTTGCCGCTGTGGGACAGGGTAATGCGTACCGATTACCGTCCGTTTTGCGCCGATATGTTTTAACGGCAGGGGCGGCTAAACCGGTGCTATCGGGGGCGCTTCGCGCTTGTGGAAGCTGGCGGACTTTCTGGCTTCCAGCGTTTTCTTTAATTCCACCGGGGCATTCCCGGCAAGGATATAGTTATCAAGGACTTCGTAGGTCAGTCCCATTTCTTCCTCGTCGGTCTGCCCTTCCCACAGTCCCGCGGAGGGGGGTTTTACGATTATTTCGCCGGGGATTTCAAGATAACGGGCGAGTTCTCTTACCTGGCTTTTTACAAGATTTCCTAGCGGTATGATATCCACGCCGCCATCGCCGTACTTGGTGAAATAGCCTATGGTCAGTTCACTGCGGTTACTGGAACCGGCCACGATATACCGCAGCTGATTGGCGGTATAGTAGAGGGTAATCATTCTCAGCCTGGTTTTGATGTTGGCATGGGTCAGTTTTGCCACCTCTGCGTCCGGTTGAAAATCCGGCAGGGTTTCTAAAAGCGAATCGTAAACGTTATCCAGGGGTACTATCCTGGTCGGGATGGAGAATTTTTTCGCCACCATCTCGGCATGAATCCTGTCGGTATCAATGCTGTGGCAGGGCATCAGCAGTGCGAGTGTATTTTGAGGTAAAGCGCGCTGGCAGAGCACCGCCAGTACGGAAGAATCGAGGCCGCCGCTCAATCCCAGTACCACTCCTCGGCAACCGGCTTCCTTCACCTTTTCCTTTATCCATGTCGCCAGCTTCCGGGAAACCGATTCCATATCCATGCCAGTCTCCTTTTTACAGTGCGGGTTTATCAGTAGTATACTGGCTTGAAACCAGTGCGGTCAAAGGATTTATGAAGGCATGGCCGATGTCATTCTGAAAAACGCCAATATTATCACCATGGATGCCGGTAAACCAAGAGCGGAAGCGGCGGCGATATCCGGTGATAAGATAAGTATCGTTGGCGAGAAAACGGACGTGGAGGCGGCGGCAGGAGTGGGGGCGAGAATAATCGATTGCGGCGGCAGGACGGTGGTGCCCGGCTTCAACGATGCCCATCTCCACCTGTTTTCCCTGATGAAAAAACTTATCGGCGTTGACCTGAGTCCGGCGGCGGTAAGCTCCGTCGAGGACATCAAGCAGGTGATTCGCCGGAAAGCGGAAAACACCCCGCGAGGGGACTGGATAAGCGGCACCGATTTCAACGAATTCTATCTGAAGGAGAAGAGGTTCCCCACCCGATGGGAGATCGACGAGGTGGCGCCCGACCACCCGGTGGTCTTGAGTCACCGCTCGCTACATGCCTGCGTCCTGAATAGCCCGGCGCTAAAGCTGGCGGGCATCGATATGGAAACAGAAGAGCCCCCAGGGGCGACGATAGAGCGCGACCTGGTTACCGGCGAGCCGAACGGAATACTCTACGAGATGCTGAATGATATCCGGGGGCGGGTGGTACCGCCGATGACCGATGCCGGACTCGACGAAGCAGCCAGTCTTGTGAATACCTTATTCCTTTCCAGCGGCATCACAACATTTCAGGAAGCGACTTTCCGTAACGACCCCACCCGCTGGCAGACGGTAAGGCAACTAACCGGGGCAGGTAAGCTGAAGAGCCGGGCTATCATGATGCCGGGCTACGGTTCCTGGCGGGATTTTCAGGAAATGGGGCTGGTCTCCGGTTCCGGCGATAACCGGTTAAAAGTCGGCCCTGTGAAGGTGATGGTGACGCATACTTACGATAAATTTAACCCACCTCCGGATGAATTGAAGCGCCTGGCGCTGGACTGCCATCAGGCCGGTTTCCAGCTCACTTTCCACGCCGAGGAAGCAGACGTTATCGAGACGGTAATAGAGACGCTGGAATACGTTAATGGTATCCAAACCGTGGTTGAAAGCCGACATCGCATTGAACACTGCGCCGAATGCACGCCGCGTTTGCTGCAGCGGTTACCGGGACTGAGTGTGGTTATCGTCAACCAGCCGCCCTTTATCTATTACAGCGGGGAGCGTTACCTGGCCACGGTGGAGTCGGACACAATCCCTTGGTTGTACCGCATCAGGTCGCCGCTGGAAAGCGGACTGGTGGTGGCGGGGAGCTCGGACACGCCGGTGGTTCCGTGTAATCCACTGGTGGGTATCTACGCCGCGGTCACCAGGAAAACCGCGTCCGGGCAGGATTTCCAGCCCGGGGAAGCGGTATCACCCCACCAGGCGCTGAGAATGTACACCGTCAATGCTACATATGCCTCTTTTGAAGAAGACATCAAGGGTTCAATCACCCCGGGGAAACTAGCCGACATGGTGGTTCTGAGCGACGACCCGACCAGAGTGCCCCCTGAGCAAATAAAGGACATCAGAGTAGAAATGACGATAATCGGGGGAGAGGTGGTCTGGGAGGGGTAAGTAATAATTACGTTACACCGATAGCCATGGCCGTGGCGTACTCCCGGGAATGAGCCAGGCTGATATCGATTTCCTTGATGCCCAGTCTCTCGGCCTCTTTTATAGCCCTGCCGTGGAGCCTGATATACGGCTTGCCGCTGCGGTGATGCAGCGTCTCGATTTCCCGCCAGGCGACGCCCCTGGCTCCGGTGCCCAGCACCTTCATTACCGCCTCTTTACCGGCGAAGCAGGCGGCCAGAGAGTGGGCCCGCCGGTCGTACATTTTCTGCTCCGAGGCAGTATAGACCCGGTTGAGAAAACGCTCCCCCCAGCGCTCGATGGTCTGCCGGATACGGGCTATCTCGATAATGTCGGTACCAATATAATGATTCATGCTCTATCCTGCCGTATCGCCTGAAAAAGGTCATCGCACAGAGACCTGAGGAAATTACGAGGCGGTCTCTCGAAGAGGTTGGTGAACAGGGGAGTAATCGAGATAAAGCCTTGCTCTCTGGCGTACATATCCGTACCCTTGGTGGCCGCCTCGCTGACCGCCGTTCTCACCAGATTGTAATAGCCGCGACGCTCCCGGGAATCGTCGTAGACGGTGTTGATATGGCTGGTGCGCGCCAGCCTGGTTATTTTCACACCGGATATTTCATCTGTAGAGAGGTCGGGGACGTTAACGTTAAGGAATATTCGGGACGATAAACGGGCACCGGTTATCATCCGTGCCAGTTGGACGATTACGCATGCCGCGGTTTCAATGCCAGCCCGGCTATCAAATGGTGCCGAGATAGCTATTGCCGAACTGCCGCGAAAATACCCCTGTAAAGCCCCGCCCACCGTACCCGATATGTACACGTCCTCGCCCTGATTGTTGCCGTTGTTGATACCGGATATGACAAGGTCGACCGGCTCCGCGATAAGTTTTCCCAGCGCCAGGATAACGCAGTCGGAGGGCGTGCCGTCGACGCTGTAAACGGTGACGCCGTCGATGGCAGATTTTATCTGCTGAACTTTTACCGACTCCAGTAGGCTCACCGCCGTGCCGATGGCGCTGCGTTCGCTCTCCGGCGTGACCACGGTCACACGCGCGATTTCTTTCAGCTCGCGGACAAGTCGCCAGAGTCCTTCGGAGTTGATACCGTCGTCATTGGTTACCAGGATATTCATCAGGAAGCCTTCCGCTCGATGGTAGTAGTTTAACACAGCACGCGAAGACGCAGCAAAGTGGAAAAGGAGTTATGATGTTTTCAATATTTTGACATCATAGTTACGCGGTTGCTATGATTGCTTCAGATTTTAAAAGGGGATGCAAGATGGCTGGAAATAATTACGGTAAAAACGTTGTTGAACTGGATTTCAAGGACGGGCCCAGACTCTACCGGCAGGTGACCGAGGTCAGCGGCGAAGCGTACGACCTGGATTTTCACGTGAGGTACGGCACCTACATGGCCGGCGGGCAGATGGGTATAGAATCCTACGGGCAGCACCGGCACGATTTCAACCAGGTAAATTTCTGGCTGGGCACGGATACGAATAGCATCGGCGATCTGGGGGCGGAGGTAGAACTGTGTATCGGCGAGGAATGGGAGAAGCACATGATTACGACGTCGACGGCGGTTGCCATCCCCGGAGGTTTACCCCATTACCCCGCCATGATTAATAAAATAGACAGGCGGTTTATCTACGTGGAGGTCTCCTGTGCTCGTGAATACAGCGAGGAAGCCCTTCCGGCGACGAAGAAGAAACCGGATGAAATACCGGTGACGGGCTGGAACTCCAGGTACAGACCAAACATCATCAACCTGGCGTTCACGCGCAAAGGCCCCTGGTCTTACGGTCCCACCAACCGCGACGATTCCGGCGGTCACTTGGCGTTTATCCGGAGTAATACTCCCGGTTTTGATTTCCTCATTATGTGCGAGAGCCTGAAAAAGGCGCCCTACCGTTTCGGGCCGAACCCTGAAAAGCCCCACGCCCACCCCATGACGGAAATCCTCTTTTTCGTGGGGACGGATACCGATAGCCTCGGGGATCTGGGGGGAGAGGCGGAAATTTATCTAGGCAAGGAAATGGAAAAACACGTGATAACACGTCCGACGGCAGTAGTAATACCGGATAAGCTGGCGCATTGCCCGCTGACGATTACACGGGTGGACAGGCCCTTTTACCTGATGGATGTACGCCCCTTCGGTACGGAAATTCCGGGAGTAGGCAAACTGTAATCACGTTTGCGCCTGGTAGATTTTTGTGGTAATATCTACCAGATAGGTTTTTGATATATCATAGATGTTAATTGTCGCCTGCATCAAACAGGTACCTGATACAACTCAGGTCAAGGTGGATCCCGTCACTGGCACGCTCATCCGTGAGGGCGTGCCCTTCATCATGAACCCCTATGATACCCATGCTCTCGAAGAAAGCCTGCGTCTTAAGGACAAATACGGCTTTCGCGTTGCCGTGATTTCCATGGGACCCCCCAGCGCCGAGGTGACTCTGCGCAAAGCACAGGCGGTGGGCGTTGATGAGGCGGTACTCCTCAGCGACCGTGTTTTCGGCGGCGCCGATACCCTGGCGACGAGCATAGTGCTGACGGAAGCAATACGGAAGCTTGCCGAAAAAGAAGAGCTGGCGATTGTGATGTGCGGCCGGCAAACCATCGACGGCGATACCGCCCAGGTGGGACCCGGCATCGCCACGCGACTTGGCTGCT
>DUFB01000013.1 GCA_011192005.1 Dehalococcoidia bacterium | reverse complement strand
TTGCAGAACTATTTCCAGAAGGTTTTGATTCCGCAGATGTAGCATCGGGGCTTGTTGAACAACTAAATACATTGAAGACTAAATACACAACTAAATATATTGAACAAGGAGAGTAGAAAATGAAAAAGCAATCCCTAAGGCAGTTAGCAAAGGAACTGGGCGTATCTCATGCCTATCTTTCACAAGTTAAACATGGTAAACGCCCCCTTAGCGCAGAAGTGGTAAGCAAAATGGTAAGCAAAAATCTGACAGAGGAAGGATTCGAACCTTCGGTTATGGAGCCAAAGAGGGATGTTTTTAGACGTAATTCATGCTATAATTTACCTGTTACTGGGGAGTCGTCTAGTGGTAGGACAGCGGACTCTGGATCCGTAAGCGAAGGTTCAAATCCTTCCTCCCCAGCCATTATAGCTGTGGCGCATTCGTCTAGCGGTTAGGACACCTCCCTCTCAAGGAGGAGATCGCGGGTTCGAATCCCGCATGCGCTACCAATATTATTCTACGGGAATTATCCGCCAGATAACCTGTATTGAATCTAAAATGGGAAAATATTGACTTATTGACCCGTTTTGTCATATGGTAGATTGTGAAACGTGCAACTAAAAAAGGAGGTAGGCATGTAATGGCAATAAAAGAAGAGCTAGTAAGGATTGTTGGAGCGGAGAATGTTACTGACGATGCCGAAAAACTCAAGCCGTATTCCAAAGACAACAGTCTCAATGCACCAAGTATGCCAAGTTATTTGGTCAAACCGAAGAATGCCGACGAGATTCATAATATCGTCCTGCTGGCCAATAAAAACAAACTGCCGGTGGTACCCTGCAGCTCTGGTATCCATTTTAACGGCGATACCATCCCGGTTAAGGGTGGTATAATACTGGATTTAAGCAGGCTGAATAAAATCCTTGCCATTGACACGCGTAACAGAATGGCAAGAGTGGAAGCCGGCGTGACCTGGGCGCAACTCCAGCCGGAACTGGCCAAGCATGACATGATGGCCATCGCTCCCCTGCTGCCCCATCCCAAGAAGTCGGCGCTGATAAGCCATCTCGAGAGAGACCCCGCGATTATTCCCAAGTTCGAGTATACCGATGCCCTGGTTACCGTCGAGGTGGTACTGCCCGATGGCGAGATATTCAAGACCGGCTCGGCGGCCGTCCCTGGATTCCCGGAAAAGAGCTTTTCTCAGGGCGTTAACCCTTCGGGACCCGGTAACATGATGTGGACCCGGATGTTACAGGGTGCTCAGGGAACTCTGGGAGTGGTAACCTGGGGACAGTTCAAGATCGAGTACCGCCCCAAGATTGACAAGAGTTATTTCATTCCGTTTAAAAGCGTTAAGGACGCTACGGTCGCTGTATCCAAAATCCAGCGCCGCATGATAGGCCAGGAGTGCCTCATACTGAATAACGTCGACTTGGCGGCTGTACTGGCGAAGCAATGGCCCGGAGACTTCAATACCCTCAGGGAGAAACTACCGCCGTGGACATTGATTCTGGTATTGGGTGGCGGTGTAAGGTTCCCCGAAGAGAAGATTGAATACGAGGAAGATGCCCTGAATGCGGTAGCCAAGGAGCTGTCCATCAAAGTGCTGCCCACTTCATTACCGGCGGCGCCCGGCGTAGAAAAGGGTATAGCAGACATGCTACGCGAAGCCTGGCCGACAGACAGGACCTACTGGAAGCTCGCCTACAAGGGCGGCTGCCAGGACCTCTTCTTCCACACGGTAATGGGCAAAGCACAGGCTTTCTACGAGGCAATCGGCAAGGTAGCTGTGAAATATAATTATCCTGCCGCTGACCTGGGCTACTACGTTCAGCCGGTGGTTTACGGCGGGGCCTGCCACTTCGAGTGTAATTTCTATTACGACCCCGCAAATGCAGCTGATGTGAAAAACGTCACGAAGCTGTATGCCGAGGCGGCCAAAACCACCCTGGATATGGGCGCCTTTTACTCCAGACCTTATGGTCCGGTGACCGATTTAGTCTACCAGCGAGCAGCCAGCTACACCGAGCAACTGAAGAAAGTCAAGAAGCTGATGGACCCCAACAACATTATGTCACCAGGGAGACTTTGTTTCTAAAATGAAAGTAGTTCAAGGAGGAAGCCATGTTATCAGTTGAAGAGTATACACGTCAGGCGAAAATGTGCATGAGGTGTACCTTCTGCAAGTTTATTGACCTTAACTGGGTTAAGAGCCTGAGATTTTCGCGACAGTGTCCCATAGATACAAAGCATGCTTTTAACCTTTACTCTCCCCACGGCTTACTGCATTCCGCTCTGGCCGAGCTGGATGGCTCGCTGGAATTTACACCCAAGTTGATGGATGCACTGTATAAATGTACTCTATGTGGTGCCTGCGATGCCCGTTGCAAACGCAATCTCGATATCGAGGTCCTCCAGGTAATTGAAAACCTGAGGATAAGGTGCGTCGAGCAGGGCAAGGGCCCCATGCCCGAGCATAAGGTCATGGCGGATAATATCCGCAAGACTCACAATGAGTACGGAAAGCCGCATGAAGACCGCCAGAAATGGGTAGGCGATGTTAAGCCGGCTAAAAAAGCGGACATCGTCTACTTTGTCGGCTGTAACTCAGCCTACAAGCAGCCGGAACTGGCTCGGAACACGGCCAAGATTCTGAAGTCTACCGGAACCAACTTCATGCTGCTGGCAGACGAATGGTGCGCCGGTAATTATGTGATTGCTACCGGTCAGGTAGACCTCGCCCGCGAACTGGCTGAGCATAACGTCAAAGCCATCGAGGAATCGGGTGCCAAGACGGTCATCACCAGCAGCGCCGAGGTTTACAAAAGCCTCAAGGTTGACTTCCCCAGGCTTCTCGGTAAGTCCACGGAAGATATGCCCTATACTCCTCTTCACATCACGGAATACCTCGACCAGTTGATGCAGGACGGCAAGCTGTCGTTCAAGAAGAAAGTCGACATGAAAATTACTTACCATGACCCGTGTAACCTGGGACGGCTCAGCGAGCCCTGGCAGGAATGGGTACCCAACTACGTACGCGTCATCCCGATAGGCAAGGTGTGGCGCCGCAGCGACAGGGGAATCTATGACGCGCCGAGAAATATCCTGAAAGGTATCCCCGGCATCGAGCTGGTTGAGATGGAGAGGAACCGGAGCAACGCCTGGTGCGCCGGCAGCTGCGGCGGTACCGAAATAGCATTCCCTGACTTCGCTCTGTGGTCAGCCGGCGAGAGGATTGAGGAGGCACAGGCAACTGGTGCCGACGCCATCGTAACCGCCAGTCCTGATGTTAAGGAGCTTCTTACCAAGGCGGTAAAAGCCAAGAAAGTAAAAATGGCTGTTTACGATATCACGGAAATAATACTGAAAGCGATTTAGCTTAAAAGGAGTTAATTATGGCTTTATCTAAAGAGGCTTATCAGGCATTAGAGAAAGTTGTCGGGCCGGATTGGATCAGCAATGACCCGGCAATTCTTGAGGCCGACCACGTAGGTGGTGGCGTTCACGGTGGCGGTGATATAAAGAGACCGGCCGCAAGTATCCAGCCGGAAACGGCTGAAGAGGTCCAGGGGATAATCAAGATATGCAACAAGTATAAAATCCCCTTTTCCGCCACCACGACCAATCCCCCGCCCGGACTGGACAGGGAAGGCGTTATCTTCATCGACCTCAAGAGAATGAGGAAGCTGAAGATTGATGAGGAAAATCTCTACGCAACCCTTGAGCCCGGAGTATCTTTTGCGGCTCTTCAGGGCGAGTTATTCAAGAGAGGACTGGTGACCTTCGTGCCCATGTGCGGAGGTAACGTATCCGTTCTCGCCAACACCCTCAATGTCGGTGAAGGAGCCATATCCTACCGCTACGGCGACCGAGGCTACCGTCGGGTACTGGCCACCGAGTGGGTCACCGCCGCGGGCGATGTATTGAAAATCGGTTCGAGTGCCCTGCAGGATGACTACTTCTGGGGCGAAGGACCGGGGCCGGACCTTCGCGGTCTTATGGCCAGCGCTAACCTGGAAAGCCCGACAACCCGGGGAATCTGTACCAAGATGGGCGTGAGGGTATTCCCCTTCATCGAAGAGGAAATGGTACCCCAGGGAGATGCCCCCGTGACTTCACTGCTTCTCCCCTCGAACAGGTTTATGTATTACAACTTCGTCTTCCCGAATAAAGAGGCCGCGCTGAATGCCATATACGAAATCGGGAAATGTGAGATAGGGCTGTTCGTCATGACCGTACCCCCCTGGTTTTTCGCCATGGCGAGAGCCAGAGGCAGCGCCGAGGTGCTGACAGGCGCCGCCGGATTCTGGGATTACTGGGATAATCACGAGGCACCGCTCATACGTGAGAATCCGAATCAGACCACCTGCCGGGCATTACTTTACGGTATCGGCTCGGATAAACGTCTGGCTTACGAGGAGAAGGTCCTACTCTCTATCTGCGAAGATTACGGCACTACCTTTGCCCGCGCCAGCCGGAGAACCACCGATGAGACCCACTTCATGTCCTCTGATGCCATCGTCTCCAACCTTGCCGGGGGAAGGTTCACCTCCGTTATTCTCTTCGAGTCTCTGGATCATGCTTACAAATGCACCGATATTGTAAACGCCAATACCAAGAAGCATGTACCGCCGGTGCTCGATGATTACGGGACGACGAACTGGTTCCTCCCCTTTGAGATGTGCCACATCTGTAAGCTGGAATGCCTCCGCTTCGCCTCAGTAGAAGATGCCGGCGAGCTGGCTTTACTGATGGACGATTGCCACAAGGACTTCGTCGATGTTGGCGCCTTTCCTGTAAGACCCGCGGCGGAACGGTACGGTCCCAAGTGGGAAAACTACCCTGAAAAGACCAAGAAGTTTAAAGATTTACTCGACCCGAACCACCTCGCTCCTCCAATATCATAAAGCGGGATATAATAAACAAAAGATTAATGGCTGGGGCAGGAGATAAACACCCTGCCTCAGCCAGATTTCTTTCCTCCTGTTTATCACACATTTCCCCGGTAACCTTACCTGATTAGAAAATATTTAAATAGGCCAATAACGACATTTTTCTTTACGTTTCTTAACGTATAATTATCTCAATGGTTAAAATTCCATCGCTGTTAAAATCACCTGTTTAGCGACAAGCTCCGTGTATTTTTTGGTAAATATTTACCAAAAAGCACATTTCTTAAAAATTTACTCAAGATTCATCGGCACTTACGAAGGAACAACGGTTGACAAAAACAACACGTTGATATATCATGTTGTGAAATTTCACTATTGAAGAAAATCTATAAGATTATTTAAATTTTATATTAGCATACTATAACAGATAGTTGACTTTTTTTAAACATAAGTATATAGTGTCCTACAAACTCACTGGTTATGACTTTAGATAACGTTCGCCGATTCTTAAGAATCGATAACCAACCAAGAGGCTCCGAGGATAAAAAGGCTAATAATAGTGAGGTGCGTTATGTTTGAATTTTTCTGACCAGTAGACTCACAATTGCCTGTTCATGGACTAATAAGGAGGATGAATTGAAATGAAACGATTCATTATGGCATTATTCATCACGGTTTTAGTGGTAGGTATCTTTTTAGGTAGCTGTGGTGAACCCGAAGAAACCACAACAGCACCAACAACGGCGCCGACATCAGCACCGACATCAGCTCCAACGTCAGCACCGACATCAGCGCCGACGTCAGCGCCGACATCAGCTCCAACATCAGCACCGACTGTAACACCCCAGTATGGCGGCGTTTTACGCATGATTACCCCGATGGATCCCACTGTTCTCGGCTACCCGGCCGAATCAGCCGGAAGGGCGACGTATTACCAGTATGCCATCCTTGAAAGAATGATTATATATGCACCGGACGTGTGGCAGAATCAGAATTACCAGGGCATACTAGCTACATCTTATACATTTGAAAATGACATGAAAACATGGACCTTTCAATTGAGGGAGGGTGTGAAGTTCCATGATGGGACAGATTGGAATGCTTCGGCGGCAAAATGGAATTTTGAACTCAGGAAAGAAGCGGGTAACTCTACAACGTTCAATAGTATGGAGTCGTGTAATATTTTAGGTCCTCACACCGTACAAATCAATTTTTCATCACCCGCAAACACCTTTGAGGTTGAGTTAGCCACCGGTATTTATTTTATCTCACCCACATCATTTGAAAATGCCGGTACCACGCAGGAAGAGCGTATAGACTGGGCTCGGGGGCATCCGGTAGGTACGGGACCGTTCAAGTTCGTCGAGGCTATACTGGGTGACCATGTTACCTACGAAAGGTTTGACGACTACTGGGCTGGCAAGCCCTATCTCGAAGGCGTTGAATTTATTATCGTGCCGGACGCCACGACTTCCAAAAACATGATGATCGCCGGAGAGGCGGACGCATACATATATTCGGAGTTTAAAGAAACACTGGAACTGGAGGCCATGGACGGCTTTTACGCCCGGTACTGCAAGCATCATACCCCTGAAGGCATCTGGCCCGCCGCCCTGGAACCGGATTCCCATATGTATGATAAAAAGGTACGTGAAGCCATAGAGTATGCCATCGACCGCGAGGCTATCATTGCTGCCATTTCCCTTGGTAGCCCCGAAGTTGAAATCATGTACCAGGCGCCTATCCCCGGTGATCCGGCTTACCGACCGGATTTCGGTAGACACTATGACCTTAATAAGGCAAAACAACTCATGAGAGAAGCTGGTCTGGAGAATGGATTCGAAACAACCATCTACGTTCGTTCTATCACCGGACGGTGGGCAGATATGGCTCTCTTCGTACAGGCTATGTTAGCTGAGATAAAAATCACCGTAAATATAGAGATGATCAATCCAGGGCAGTACATGACCTATCTGCTATTTGGCTGGCCGGCGGACACACTATTTATTTCAGGTATTCCAAACGAACCTATTTCTAACTTTGTAGCCGCACGTGACTATGCATGCTCACCCGCAGGAGTACCTAAGTGGAATTACAGCACGGTGCAAACACCCGAGATGTGCGCTCTCTGGAATGAATTGAAAGCAGCAACCTCCCCAGAGGCTACACGAGCTGCGTACGTAGCACTATCCCACCAGGCAATGGATGATGCGGTAGGTATTTACATGATGGACTGGCCTGACACCGCCGTATTCGCCGACTACGTTAAGGACTGCGACTGGATAGCTTACAGCACCAAGGTCTGGAATGCCAACACTACCTGGATGGCACCGCACTAAGTAACAAGCCAAAAAACAATTAGTCCGCCCCCGGGTGATAATCCCGGGGGCGGACAGAAAACGATAAAAACCCGATAACATCCCCGGGTGGGACAGCAAATCAGGGTCATTAATCATTACATGATAGGTTTGACCTGTTTTTAGAAAATAAGGCACGGGGTTTACAGCATTGGTCACATACATCATTAGACGTCTGATACAGGCTGTATTTATTCTACTTATATTAACTTTCATTGTCTTCGGTGCAGTACGTTTGTTGCCTGGCGATCCGCTCCTGATGTTTCTGAACGCCACAGACATCGAAGCCCTCTCGCCGGAGGCACTTGATCAGGCCAGACATGAGCTGGGACTTGACAGAAATTTAGTAGTACAATACGGTATATGGCTGGGTGATATCTTACAGGGAGACTGGGGAAAATCACTCCACTTTAAAAACGCTAATGTCCTCCAGATGATTGGGCAACGTATGCCCGTTACCATTCACCTGGGTGTACTGGCATTTTTCTTTTCATCTGTTATCGGGATAACACTTGGGGTAATCGCCGCTGTGAGGCGCGGCAGGTGGGCGGACACAGTCGCCACATTGCTGGCCAACACCGCCATTACTATACCCATCTTCTGGCTGGGTATCATCATGATGCTCGTCTTCAGTGTGGAACTCGAATGGCTTCCTGTGGCCGGTTATACTCCTATAAATGAGGATTTCTGGCTGAGTACCAGAAAGCTTATAATGCCGGTTATCTGCCTGATGATAGGCAGTTTAGGAGCCGTGGCACGCCTGACGCGTACGAGCATGCTGGAGGTTATCCGGCAGGACTACATCCGCACTGCCTGGTCAAAGGGACTGCGGGAGAGAGCCATAGTAATAAAACATGCCCTGAAAAACAGCCTCATCCCGGTGATTACCGTAATGGGCCTCCAAGTCCGCTTTATCTTCGGTGGTGCGGTACTCGTGGAAAAGGTATTTGCCATTCCCGGTATGGGCAGACTGATGGTAGAAGCGGTGGACGGGTCAGACTACCCCGTTATTCAAGGTGCCGTACTCGTCATCGGTATCATCGTTGTACTCACCAACCTGATTGTTGATATCTCCTATGGCTGGTTTGATCCCCGAGTGAGGTATGAATGATGGATATTAGACTATGTTGAAGCGACGTAAACGCGAGTTAAAATTTGTGGAAGGACGACCCCAGGAGTCCGAGTGGAAGCGCTTTATCCGGGTATTCTTCGGGCGAAGAATAGTCCTATTTGGATTAATTGTGGTTGCCCTGTATATTATCGTGGCGATTTTTGCCCCCTGGATAGCACCCTATGACTATAAAACAATATCCAGCACTATATTAAGTCAACCTTCCGCTGAACACTGGCTGGGCACCGATACAGTAGGTCGGGATGTACTCAGTCGCCTGATTTTTGGGGTTAGGCCCACTTTAATTGTTGGCAGTGTTACCATTTTAATAGCTGCAGTAGCCGGCACCATATTAGGTTTGTTGGCAGGTTATTTCGGTGGCTGGATACAGACAATTATCATGAGATTTATAGATGCACTTATGGGATTCCCGATGATATTACTAGCCCTGCTTATTGCATCTCTACTTGGTGGAGGGTTGAAAAATATCGTTATCGCCCTCGGCATTGCCCTGATAGCCGGCTTCGCCAGGGTAATGTGTGCCCAGACTTTGACTATTAAAGAGAACGACTACATCATCGCAGGACGGTCGCTGGGATTAACCAATTTCCGGCTGATGTGGAAACATATTATACCCAACGCTTTTCCACCGATGATAATATTAGCCACCATGAATATTGGTATGGTCATCCTGATGGAAGCCGGCCTGAGCTTTCTCGGCGTCGGAATTCAACAACCCGATGCTGCCTGGGGTTCCATGGTAAGTGCGGGATATAACCGTCTTACATCAAATCCCGCGCTTTCAGTAGCGCCCGGCATAGCCATCATGTTGATCGTGTTTTCCCTGAACATGGTTGGAGACGGCTTACGGGACGCCCTCGACCCCAGGCTCAGAGGTACTTTATGATGTTATAATTCAGTGCTAGAGAGGTATTACGCTTGACTCTGCTAACTGTTGAAAATCTAAAGACTTACTTCCACACGGATTTCGGTCTGGTAAAAGCCGTAGACGGCGTTTCCTACGAAATCAACGAAGGAGAGATCGTCGGCATCGTCGGCGAAAGCGGATGCGGTAAATCGGTGACCCAGCTATCCACACTACAACTGATAACCAGCCCGCCCGGGATGATAGAAGACGGCAAGGTTATTTTCGATGGGCGTAACCTGCTTGACTATCCTGCCAACGGACCGGAAATGCGTTCCATCCGCGGTGGCAAAATAGCCATGATTTTCCAGGAGCCGATGACCTCTTTAAACCCGACACTGAGTGTCTTTCAGCAGATTTCTGAGATGCTGTCACTCCACCTCCAGATGGATAAGGAAACACAGAGAAAGCGAGCCATCGAACTACTAACACAGGTAGGCATTCCGGATGCCAAGCGCCGCATTGATGACTATCCTCATCAATTCAGCGGCGGCATGCGTCAGAGGGTAATGATAGCCATGGCTCTTTCCTGCAATCCGAAACTACTCATCGCTGACGAACCTACCACCGCCGTCGATGTAACCACTCAGGCGCAGCTCCTTCTACTCATGCAGAACCTGGTCAGGCAATACCATACCTCCTTAATTATCGTTACTCATAATCTAGGAGTTGTCGCACGCTATGCCCAGAGAATTTACGTTATGTATGCCGGGCGCATCGTTGAATCCGGTTCCTGTGACGATATATTCAACCAGCCCAAACATCCCTATACTATTGGCCTGCTCAAGTGCGTGCCGAGGCTGGATGAGGAAGAAGATAGAAGGCTCGTACCTATAGAAGGGCTACCACCCAATCTGATTAATATGCCCCCTACCTGTGCTTTCCTGCCGCGCTGTCCTTATAAAATTGATAGATGCCGAGAGGAGCCCTGGCCGGCGCTTAAACCTGTAGGCAATCAACAGGTTGCCTGCTACGTTGATACTAAACTCACGGTGCAATAAGACTATGGACTGGATTGATGGATAATACTCTTTTAGAAGTTAAAAACCTCAAAATGTATTTCCCAGTAACCAGGGGATTACTGCGTCGGAAAATTGCCGAGGTTAAGGCAGTTGATAACGTCAGCTTCCATGTCAAGACCGGTGAAACATTGGGACTCGTCGGCGAGACGGGGTGCGGGAAAACTACCACCGGTCGTTGTATCCTTCGGCTCTATCGACCCACGGCCGGGCAGATAATTTTCGAGGGCAGGGAGATATCCCATTTAAAGGACAGGCAGATAAGGTTAATCCGTCGTAAAATGCCCCTTATCTTCCAGGACCCTTACGGCTCTCTCGACCCCCGCCAGAGTGCCGGTAGTATCGTCGGCGAACCTATACAATTCCATAAATTGGTGCTGAATAAAAATGATCTAAAAGAGAGGGTAGCAAGCCTTTTCCGTATGGTCGGGCTGGACCCGAACATGGTCAACCGGGTCCCTCATGAATTCAGTGGCGGTCAGAGACAGCGTATCGGTATTGCCCGGGCGCTGGCCTGTGAACCATCCATGATAGTCTGTGATGAACCCATATCAGCCCTGGACGTTTCCATTCAGTCGCAAATCATCAACTTGCTGGAAGATTTACAGAAACAATTCAAAGGGCTGAGTTACATATTTATCGCCCACGACCTCTCGGTGGTCAGGCATATCAGCGACCGCGTCGCCGTTATGTACCTCGGCCGTATCGTGGAGCTTACGGAATCCAAGAAACTCTATGATAATCCGCTGCACCCTTATACGCAAGCCCTGATATCAGCGGTACCCATACCCGACCGTAGAGTCGAGAAGCAAAGACAGCAGATAATTCTGAAGGGAGAGGTGCCCAGCCCGCTCAGTCCTCCATCCGGCTGCCACTTTCATCCCCGTTGCCCAATTGCCTCACCGGAATGCAGTGAAATCATTCCTGCTTTGAATGATGTGGGTGACGGTCATGAAGTTGCCTGCATCAAAGTGCAATAGTGGCAATTTACCAGCAAGACAATTTAATATTGCGCTTCTTGCTGTTTTAGCGTTGTTTCTTTATTAGATTATAGACTAAATGTTCATCGCAATATCCGATAATCATACTATTCTTATACATCATCTATACTAATTTATAACTCTCTGGTATTGTATAATATAACAGGTGCATCATTACTTTATGTACTAAGGAAGTTTAGAGTAAAAATAAAGACAATAAGGTTACAAATATATACTCAATATATGAGTTGCCTTATATAGATACGTAAAACATGATTAATACCATGCTCGAGATCGCCAGAAAGACTCCTTTAAGGCCTATTTATCGATGGGGAAGAAGGAAATACCTGAATCTCTATCTCAAATCAACCATGGGAAAAATCCTCGCCGATCCTGAGTATCTCCTGAATGACCGTAATACCCTGACCGATTTATCACGTGCCTGGGGAAACATGAGTTACTCGGCCAGTATTGAGTACCTCGAGGAGTGCGTACAGTATTCAGCGAAATCCAGGCTGCCTATTCTCGAGTGCGGCTCGGGATTATCGACAATCGTTATCGGCCTGATAGCCAAGAAGTACGGGAATATCGTCTGGTCCCTGGAACACATGAAATCATGGTATGAGCGAATAAAAAAGGCCCTTATAAAGTATGAAATTGATTCCGTGAAAATTAATTACGGTCCCATGACCGAATACGGTGACTACGTCTGGTATAAAGCACCTTTAGACTCCATGCCGGATAAGTTTTCGCTGGTGGTATGTGACGGCCCGGCAGGAGTGAAAACAAGGGCGAAACATAATATTTTTCCTATAATGAAGGAACGATTCGCACCTGATTGCGTTATACTTTATGATGACGCTAACAAGGTCATACCGGAAGACGCTATAACCGACTGGGTAGAAAAACTCAACATGAGTTATGAGATACATGGTGAGGTAAATCCCTATTACGTCTTTAAGCTGTAAAAAAATAATTAACTTACTTTCTGATAAATATGTACGTATTAAAAAACATTAGAAAAACATTTACGGGATTATGGGCCGTAGTGCGGTACGAAGGCATATGGTCCCTGATTACGAGGGGGCTACCATATCTATTGCATCGCTTCTTTATATCTGATGACTATTATGTTATTACCGTGAAGTTTAAGGATATTGACAAAGAGGTTGAAGCCGATTACTTGCCGAAGATAGAGAATCATAGTTACAGGATAATAACCAATAATGAGGAAGTTGACCAGATGATAGCCGACGGCTACGATATGGGAGCTTACGAATTAAACCTGAGGGTATCTGTGGACGGAGGGGCGATAGCCTTCTGCCATTTCGTCGGGAAGGAATTTGCCCACTTCACTTTCTTCGCTGATAATCCGCGGGGCAAAGTAATTATTGACCTATTGCCGTTTCATGTCGACTTTGAGCACGGTCAAATGATAAGCGGAAAGTCGTTAACCGTACCTAAATACAGAAATCTTCGCCTCAGGAACTATAACGGCTATGTCATGAGGCAATACCTCTGGTCCAAGGGCTTCACGGGCGCAGTGTACTCCGTACGAGTGAACAACTATCCTGCATTGATAAGTCATGCCAAGCCTCCGGAGAAATGGGTAATATCCAGATGCCGATATATAAAAATACTCTGGTATAAATACTTCAAGGAGAGGAGTATGGGACCAATCACTATAAATGAATTAGTTGATAGAATACCAGAGAAGTACAAGAAAAAACGTTAGGGCAAACCCCCGGGAAACGCTGCTGTTTCTATATTACTTCTCCCCTTTGCGCGGGAGAGACACCGTTGCCAGACCGGGGGCTGTTACCAGCCCCGCCTGATTTTCCACCCAGATTTCGCAGTCCACCAGGTATTCACCATCCTCGATGCGCTTGTCCTTTACCTTACCCTTAACGAAATTAACATCGCCCATGATGCTGGGATGGCGTACCTGACAGGAATACTTCTTCAGGGTGCCGTCATCGCCCATCCAGTCGGTAACGAACTGCCCCAGCCAGCAGACCCTCTGCGGACCGTAATCGGAGGCGTGTTCCAGTCCGGCGCGCTTCTGCTGAGTCTCGCGTCCGAACCCCATTTCCGTATCAGGTCGCGGTCTCTCGATACGGCGAGGCGCTGGTGACACCAAGATACCGAAGCGGAATATTTCCGTCATCGTCAGCAGTCCTTTTTCCAGGACTGGTGTCATTTCCATTCCTGTCTCCACGTCCTCCCAGTAACGCGGTTCGACGCCCCGCCTCTGGCGCTCGTACGCCAGGATATCGGGGGACTTCATCTCTATCTCCGGTCTCGATTCCCTTTTAAAGCGGACGGCGTGTCCCTGGGGCGGTTTATAATGGGCAACGGTGGTCCGTATGACCCCCACTAGTTCTTTTTCCTGGTTATAATATCTGGCTTCGCCGGTGGCAAAGAGCATCGGCCCCAGCGACATGCTCTGCTTCCGATAGATGTCCAGTCGCTTCCCCGTTACCGTGAACCTGTCCCCCAACCGGATGGTACGGTAAAATTCAAGTTCGGCCCCGGCGTAGAGGAGGGCTAACCGCTTAGATGGCGGTTGGCTGCGAAGGGGAAGTGACGGCATGGTGCCGTGATTTATATTAAAGAGGAATGTCGGCGGGGCGATAATCATCCCGAAGCGGCTCCTGGCGGCGTATTCTTCGTCAATCCACAGGGGATTGCTGTCCCCGACGGCATCGGCGAAATTCCTGATATTGTCCAGTGTAGCCTCAACGAGGAACCGCTGCGGGTTCATATCGACTTCTTTGCCGATACTTGCCCGGTACTCGCGCTCGAATTCATCCAAGGCATTTTCTACTTCAGCCATCGTTTCCCCTCAGGTAATAATATCTCTACCTGACCGGCCTGAATTTGGGCAGGGTCACTTCGTCCGTTATATCCTCGAAGACCACTTCCACCGGCATGCCGATATATATATCCTTATTATCGCAACCGACGATATTACTTATCAATATCGGTCCTTCGTCCAGTTTGACGTAGGCGATATTATAAGGAATATCATTCTTCCAGGCAGGATGAAACGCCTGGCGGTAAACACAGAAAGTAAAGACTTCCCCCCGACCACTCACCCTGACCCATTTCATATCGGGCTTGCCACAGGCAGTACACTCGGTGACGTGGGAATACAGAGCACCGCAGCAGCACCCGTACATGACCAGCTCATGTCTTCTGGCGGCTTCCCAGTACGGTCGGTTACTTGCGTTTATAGCCGGTAATTCCTTATGTATTTCCGGCATGCTTACCTCCTGAGAATGCAGCAGTTGGCGGCGCTGCCGTTATCCACCATGCCGCCCAGTCCTGTAACCAGACATATTTCCGCATCCTTTATCTGGCATTCGCCACCTTCTCCCCTCATCTGTCTTATCCCTTCCGTCAACTGGGTAAACCCCATCAGGTAGCCCCAGGAAAGGCTGGTGCCCGATGTATTGGCGGGAAGTTGCCCTCCCGGCTTGAGATTCCCCGCCGCGACGAACGCTCCCCCCTCCCCCCTACCACAAAATCCGTAAGACTCAATCTGCGACAATAGAAAGATGGTGAAAGCGTCGTAGAATTCGGCGACGTCGATGTCTTTTATAGTAATTCCTGCCATCCCGAAAGCCTGCTGAGCGGCTTTCTCGGTGACAAAACCGTTGAAGTGATGAATCGCCTCCGGTGATTTGCCCACTTTCCTCAATGAATGGTCCATACCGTATCCCATGACGTAGACCGGGGGTTTCCTCAGGTTCCGGGCTCTCTCCGCCGAGGTAATTATCAGGGCGACGGCGCCGTCGTTAACCAGGCAAAAATCATAGAGACACAGCGGCTCGATAACCATCCTGGCGTTGAGATAATCATCCATTGTTATCCTGCGGTCGTGCATGATGGCTTCGGGACGCTTGTTGGCGTATTCACGTAATGTCAGGGCTACCGCACCGAGTTGCTCGCGGGTGAGTCCGTAGAGGTGCATGAAACGTCGTGCCATGCAGGCGGCGGTGGTGCCCGGACCGTACCACCCGTAAGCTCCCGGGGTATTGCCTACGGCTCCCGCCGGGACTATGCTACGACGCGAGGTGGCACTGGAGGCATGCAGCAGTATGCAGGTATTACAGAGTCCCGACTCCATGGCGCCGATAGCCATGGCGACTGCTACATTGGCGTAGGAGCCGAGGCTGGTGACCTGCCAGACCATCGCCGCCGGAACTCCCGTCATCTGCAGAGGCACGGTATCGCTTGAGCCCCCGCCGATGCCCCCCTGGTAGATATACCCGTCAACATCGTCCGGTCTCAATCCGGCATCCTCCAGCGCCAGCTTTATCGCCCGGGTGGCCAGCTCATCGGGAGTCATTTCGGGTAACCTGCCCAGTTGGGTCAGTCCCACCCCCGCGAAGGCGTATTTATCCCTGATACTCATTGCTTCTAGTCAAACACCCCGTCCTTTTGCATACGGGAAAAATCATCATCGGAGATACCGAGGATATCCTTGCAGATATATTCGGTATGTTCACCCAGAAATACCGGACGGTGAAGCTCGGCCGTAGCCTCCGATAGCGTAAATCCGGGAGGATGGAAGAATTTCTGCTTGCCCAGGTAGGGGTGCTCTATCTCGCGGAAGAAATCGTAGGCCTTGAGTTGGGGGTCGGCTTCAGAGTCCTGAGCTGTCGCCACGACACCCGCCGCCACTCCCTCTTTCTGCATCATCTCCATGACCTGCTCCGGTGTATACTTCTCCGTCCATTTATTAACATACTCATCAAGCTCATCGCTGTTTTTCACCCTGCCGTCCAGCGTGGCGAATTTCTCATCTTGTGTCCATACCGGATTGCCCACCACCCTGCAGAAACCTTCCCATTCCTGGTCGGTCAGCACGGTGATGGCGACCCACCTGTCGTCGCCTTTGCAGCGGTAAGCACCGTGAGGCGAAGCGTAGGCGCACCTATTGCCGGTCAGCGGCAACGTTCTTTTATTGACCGTGTAGTCGAGAACGAGTGGGGATATATAATTAATGCCCGACTCAATCTGCGACTGGTCGATGCACTGCCCTTTACCGGTACGCTGCTGGTAGTCGATGGCGGTAATCAGTGCCAGTCCGCCGAATAGCGGCGAGAGATGGTCGGTGTAAAAGGAAGATATCGGCACCGATTTACGGTCGGACCATCCGGTGATGGTATAGAAACCTGTCAGGCTGGTAACCGTCTGCCCGTAACCCGGCTGGCTGGCCATCGACCCGGTATGTCCGTAGCCGCAGGAACGGTGCATTATCAGCCGTGGGTTCAGTTCCTTCAGTACATCGTAGCCCAATCCCCTTTTTTCCAGCGTTCCCGTGGTAAAACTCTCCACGAGAACGTCCGCCCAGACTGCCAGCTTTTTAAATATCTCCACCGCTTCGGGGCGGTTAAGGTTGAGGCTTATCCCGTATTTTTTCACGGGGTGCGTGACGGCAAAGGCCGGACCGTATTCAAGATAGGTCTTGTTTTCTTTCATCTTTTTGGCCTCGCGCGGGTTGACGTTACCGTGTTGCCGGGTAACATCGGGCCGCGAGGCGCTTTCTATCCTCACCACCATCGCCCCGTAGTAAGCCAGGAAATTGGCCTGGAAAGGTCCCACTCCTCCCCAGGTAAAGTCCAGTACCTTCAATCCCTCGAACGGTCTCTTTTCCACTGATAATCTCCGAAAAACCGCAGCGTCTAGATAATCCGGCGCTGCTTCATATCGACTATATCTTCGCGGGAGATATTCAACTCACCGTGAAGAACATCCTCGTTATGCTCACCGATAAGTGGCGCCCGAAAAAGCACGCCGCAATCGCCTATCCCCGTTTTCACAAAGCCGCCGGGGTAAGTAATTTTCGTCCCCAGTTCCGGGTGCTCGATGTCCCGCCAGAAGTCCCTCTCCTTAAACAGAGGGAACTCCAGCAGGTCCTTGGGCGTCAGAACGGGAGTCAACTGGATGCGGTATTCCATGGCGCCGTCATGCAACTCCATCTTTGTATACTTCATGAAAAACGTCTCCAGCGTCTCGCGTATCTGCTTTACTTCCGCTACGGTGTATTTGTTCCAGCCCTCTTTCGTCCAGTCCCACGTCCCCAGCAGGCCGGGGTCGACCCCGGATTGTTTTATCCAGCGTACCAGCGACCGGTTATGCTCGACGAAATTGGGTCCCACCCAGAAGAAAAAGGCGATACTGCCGTCCCTGCATTCCCAGAGCAGCGGTAACTTTACCTGCCCGTCTTTAGCCAGCACCCTCACGCGGTCACGGCCTTCACGGCTAACGTTTATCTTCTGTAATGCCCAGGGTAGTTTGGTTTCGATGGAGATGGCGAAGCACAGTCCCTGATGAGCAGCCGCATCCACCTGCTGACCGCGTCCTGTATGCCTGCGGTGACTCAAAGCAATCATCGTGCCGATAGCCCCGTTCATCGCGCCGATAAGATAGGCGTGGGGATAACTAGGAGCCAGCGGCGGCCGGTCCGGCTCGCCGGTAATATACATGTAGCCGGAAAGAGCCCAGACCGCCAGGTCACGGTCATTATAGTCGCGGTAAGGGCCTTTCTGTCCGAAGCCGCTGATGGATGTCAGGATAATCCCCGGATTTATTTCACTGAGAACGGAATATCCCAAGCCGATATCGTCCAGGTATCCGGGTTTGAACGACTCGATAACGACATCGGCAGTCTTTACCAAATTTTTAAATACCTCCCGCCCGTCAACCGTCTCGATATCGAGGGTGATGCTTCTCTTGTTGGCATTGAAGGCAAACCAGTAAAGGCTCTTTTCCGGGTCAGGTATATCGTGGTAAAAAGGGCCCAGGCTACGGGCAGATTCGCCTCCCGGCTTTTCTATCTTGATGACATCGGCGCCAAAGTCCCCCAGCGCTTTCCCGCAGAGAAAACCTTTTTCGTTGGTCAGATCAA
>DUFB01000012.1 GCA_011192005.1 Dehalococcoidia bacterium | reverse complement strand
TAAGCCACCGTGATATAGAGCGAGCCGCAGCCGGTACTGACGCGGGCGACCGTGGCCGTGGTCTCGGTGGGTCGCTTGCGGGGCGTCAGCTTCTTCGGGGCCTCTTCCGCCTTCTCCTTCTTGCCTGTGGTCAGCACCTGGGTATCACGACTGCGGTCGCGGTAGATGGTGATGCCCTTGAGTCCTTCCTCGTAGGCGAGTTTATAGGCATTGGCGACATCCTCCCGCGTGGCGTCCTGCGGGAAGTTAATCGTCTTGGAGACGGCGTTATCGGTGGCGCGCTGGAAAGCCGCCTGCATCTTTACATGCCATTCGGGGGTGATTTCGTGGGCGGTGACGAATAGTTTTATAACTTCTTCCGGCACTCCCTTGATATCAGCGAGGTGGGCGCCTTCGGCCAGCTTTTTCATCAGTTCTTCCGAATAGAAACCGCCGTCTCTGGCGGCTTTCTCGAAGTAGGGATTGACCTCGACGAAGGGCGTGCCGTCGAGCACGGTCTTGGTATAGCTCAGGGCGAAAAGCGGCTCGATGCCGCTGGAACACCCGGCAATCATGCTCAGCGTGCCGGTGGGCGCGATGGTGGTGCGGGTGGCGTTACGCAGACGGGGACCGTTGGGTTTGTCATAGATGCTTCCCTCGAAGGCGGGGAAGACGCCGCGTTCTTCGGCCAGCGCTACCGAAGCCCTGGTGGCTTGTTCGTTGATGAAGCCCATCAGTTCGGCGGCGACTTTCAGAGCCTCTCTGGAGTTATAGGGAACACCGAGCATCACCAGCATATCGGCAAAACCCATGATGCCCAGTCCTATTTTCCTCGTTTTCCTGGTCATTTCCGCGATCTGTTCGAGGGGGAACCTGTTGACATCGATAACGTCGTCCAGGAAGCGGACACCCTTTTTAACGGTGTCCGCCAGTTTATCATAATCAATTTCGCAGGCGTTTCCTCTGGCTTTGACCATTTTAGACAGGTTGATGGAAGCCAGGTTGCAGGACTCGTAGGGGAGGAGAGGCTGCTCGCCGCAGGGATTGGTGCTTTCGATATTACCGAGGTGTGGGGTGGGATTGTCCTTGTTGATGCGGTCGATGAACACGATACCGGGGTCGCCGGTCCTCCAGGCCATATCCACTATCTTATCGAAAACCTCTTTAGCGTTCAGCTTGCCGGTAACTTCATTGTTATGAGGATTAATCAGTTCGTATTCGGCGTCCGACTTGACCGCTTCCATGAAGTCGGAGGTCAGCGCCACGGAAATATTGAAGTTGGTCAACGCGTCCATTTTCTCTTTGGCGGTGATGAACTTCATGATGTCGGGGTGGTCGATGTTGAGGATGCCCATGTTAGCGCCCCGACGCGTGCCGCCCTGCTTGGTGACATCGGTGACGGTATCGAAAGCGCGCATGAAGGAAACGGGGCCGCTGGCGACGCCGCCGGTTGAGCCGACCATATCGTTTTCCGGTCGGAGCCTGGAGAAGGAGAAGCCGGTGCCGCCGCCGCTCTTGTGGATGAGAGCGGTGTATTTAACGGCGTCGAAAATGGATTCCATGGAGTCCTCGACGGGGAGGACGAAGCAGGCGGAAAGCTGTCCCATCTCCTTGCCGGCGTTCATCAGCGTGGGTGAATTGGGCAGGAACTCAAGGCTGGCCATCATCCGGTAAAAGTCTCCCTCCACAGGTTTTACATCCACCTCGGGATTATAGATATGCTCTGCCCGGGCGATAGCGCTGGCAACCCGCCGGAAAAGTTTCTCGGGAGTTTCCTCCACCTTGCCGTTTTTGTCCTTGATAAGATACCTTCTCTCCAGTACGTGAAGAGCCGTATCGGTAAGGTCGATGCCTGACGCGGTTTCTTTCTGAGTTTTTACTTCAGCTTCTGTTTCCATTTCTGCTTTGACCTCCTCTTCATGTACCGGTTTTTCCTGGTTCAGGACTTCCATCACCATAGCCTCGATTTCAGCCTCGGTGGGCAGGCGCTGCTGCCGGCGGGCACGCTTCTCCACCATGTCTTCCATGCCGGGTAAAGTCGGCAGGTATTCGGTGCGCGCCTTTTCCAGTCGCTCGATGACCTGGGTGGTAAGTTTCTCCACAAGTTTACGGTCGCGGATGCCCATCGACTCAGCGTTGGAGAAGACAATCCGCGCCACCTGGGAGCGGTCGATGGGATTCGAGCGTTTATGTGTATAATGATTAACCATAATTAACGACGGCTCCGGCGCGGTGATTTTACTATAGTCGTCATCTCATCCGGGGGTATCAGCGGCAGCTGGTCGGCCGAGTGAAACGTCATGTTGTCCGCCAGGGTATCCACTTCCTCCTTCAACGTGGTAATGTCCTCGAACTCGCGGTAAACGCTGGCGAACCGGATATAAGCGATATGGTCCAGTTTCTTGAGTCGGGCCATGACCATGTCGCCGATAGTCGCGGTGGGTACCTCGGTACGCCCCATCTGGAAAAGCCCGGTCTCGATGTCGTCAACGAGGCTTTCCACGGCACCGGCCTCCAGCGGTCTTTTCTCGCAGGCCTTGCGAACGCCATTTAGTAACTTGTCGCGGTCATATTCTTCGCGGCGGGAATCCTTCTTTATCACGAAGAGGCTGGCTGGCTGGAGGCGTTCGTAGGTGGTGAAACGGGACCCGCATTCGAGGCACTGCCGACGTCGTCGTATGCCGTCGTTGACATCCCGCGAGTCGATTACCTTCGAATCGATATGGCCGCAATAAGGACAGTTCACGTCCCCAACCCCACATTATATAGTGCCGAGGTTTTAAAAATACCACAATATATAGTGTTTGTCAATAGATATTAAGAGGGAAGATTAACAATTTTTTAATAAATTATTCTTGGATTTATAAGAATTTTTCATCAGCTGTCGGGTAAAAATACCTCCCCGTCTTCCTTTACCTGATAATCAGGGTTAAGATATGATTACTGGCAGGGAGTGAAACATGGACTATCAGGAATCTCTGGACTATATTTTAAGGTTTGCCGATTACGAGAGGCTGCCGCGCTCGGGGATTGTCTGGGACCTGCGGCGGGTCGAGAGGCTTCTGGAGAGAATGGGGAACCCGCAGTACGCGGTGAAGACCATCCACGTCGCCGGGACGAAGGGGAAGGGAAGCACCGCCGCCATGATAGAGTCGGTTCTGAGTGAGGCGTGCTACCGGACGGGACTGTATACATCGCCGCACCTGCTGGCTTTTACCGAGAGGATAAAAATTAACGGAAGACCTATAGTCGAGGCCGACTGGGCAAAGCTGACCGAGAATATCAGGCCGGAGGTCGAGGTGGTGAATGAAGAAGGGGCTTTCGGAGAGCTGACGACTTTCGAGATACTGACGGCGATGGCTTTCTTGCACTTCCGGGAGATTAAGGCGGACTACCAGGTAATCGAGGTGGGGCTGGGGGGACGCATCGACGCTACCAACGTCGTCAGACCAGAGATATGCGTGATAACGTCCATCAGCTACGATCACACCGACGTCCTAGGGGATACGCTGGCGAAAATAGCTACAGAAAAAGCGGGGATAATAAAACCGGGGGCGGTCGTCATCAGCGCGCCCCAGGTGCCAGAGGCGATGGAGGTGATTGAAAGGGTCTGCGGTGAGAAGAACGTAAGGCTGGTAAAAGCCGGGATTGATTTTAGCTGGAAAAGAGAAAGCTATACTCAAATAGTACAGGCTTTTCGGGTTAAGGGACTATCGGGTGAATATGACATCAAACTACCGCTCCTCGGCGAGTACCAGATGCAAAATGCGGCGCTGGCCGTGGCAACAGCCGAGGTGCTGGTGCAAAAGGGAGCGGAGATACCGAAAGAGAGTGTAATTGCGGGGCTGGAGAAAGTGTGTCTACCGGGTCGGTTGCAGGTGCTGCTGCGCCGGCCGTGGCTGGTCGTCGATGAGGCCCATAACGCCTACTCGATGCAGCAGCTGGGTTTGGCGCTGAGGGAATTTTTCAAATACGACAGGCTGACACTGATACTGGGCTGCGGCAGCGATAAGGAAGTGGACGCGATGGTAGCCGAGGCAGCTAGGATTACCGGTGATATAATCGCGGTGGCGTCACGGCACCCCAAGGCGGTCAGGCCGGAGGTGCTCGCAGGTAAGTTTGCCGGACATGGTATAACAGCCCGGACTGCCGGGAGCGTGGCGGAGGGAGTGAAAACGGCACTGGCGGGGGCGGGCAGGAACGACCTCGTATGCGCGGCGGGGAGCATCTTCGTGATAGCGGAAGTGGTGGAGGGGAGTTAGAGACACCGTTATCTTTGCAGGCGTACTCCTATCCTGCTAGAATACCGCCAGACAGAATTATCTCCGGGAGGTCGATATGATACCTTTACAAACTGAACTATCCATCTACAAAAAGTTAAACCTCGAGAGGCCGGTCATCGGGATGAAGTATTGCTTCAACCGGCCGGAAGGAATCAAGCAACTGGACAAGAGCCTGGCGCTCTGCGAGATGGTCAAGGAAGCCCAGCATAGAAGCGAGCCGTTCTACATCTCCAAGGAGAACGAGGAATGCGCCGGGAAGAACGCCCTGGGCATGGAGGAAACTAGCGTGGCGGCGGCCGCAGGACAGGTGGGCGGCGGGGGCAGGATATTCCAGGACGACCGCGCCAACAGCAACCTTATTTACAACGTTTACGAGAACTTTCCGAAGCCGGTAAAGGGAACCATAAATTACGTTGCCTACGCCCAGCTGGACCGACTGACCTTCGAGCCGGACCTCCTGGTTATCGTGGGAAACGCCAGTCAGGCGGAAATAGTGATGAGGGCGATGAGCTATACCACCGGCGAGCTGTACCGGAGCGTGGTTTCTACCGTTTTTGCCTGCGCTTCGCTATATGTTTATCCGTACCAGACCGGCAACGTTAACTACGTGGTTACCGGTATGACCTTCGGGATGAAGTCGAAAGAGGTATACCCCGAGGGGCTTGTGCTGATAGTTATTCCCTACCACTGGATACCGGCGGTAACGCAGAGTCTGAACGTGATGACTTGGGTGCCCGAGGCATTTACCCAGGGACGGGACAGGTTTGTAGAGCATGAAAAGAAGGTAATGGAGGACCTGGAGAGAAGGGTGGGGGAGTGATTTTACCCACCATCGCATTTATTACTGTATCTTTCATATATACTCGTTATTAACATGTTGACTGCCAGTATTTTTTCTGATATATTGAGGCGAACGACTTAATTTACATAAACTGATGAGATACATCGAAGGATGAGATACTATATGCGAGTTACAATTGGGGGGGTGAATACGGTGAATTGGAAATGAGGATACTAAGAACGGGATAGAACAACTTTCAGTATAAAGGAGGAAGGAAGATGTCTAAAGCTATAGCAATTCCGGTTATCTGCGTTCTGGCGGTCGCATTTCTCGTGACAGGCTATTTTCTCTGGAGCCAGACGGGCAAGCTGGGAGATGCCAGGGACGAGATAGCTGATTTAGAAGGTAACGTGGCGTCCCTTGAAGGAAATATTGATGACCTGGAAGGGGAGGTTTCAGCCCTGGAGGGAAATGTTGATGACCTCGAAGAGAATGTTTCGGACCTGGAAGATGAAGTTACAGATCTGGAAGGGAATGTTTCGGACCTGGAAGATGACTTGGCCGACTCAGAAGCAACAGTCTCATATTTAGAAATCAACCTGGCAGACGCCAACTCCGAGATATCCGGTTTGGAGGGTGATGTTCTGGCATTGGAGAGTACTAATGCATCACTGACAGACGAGCTGGACACGGTAAAATCCCCCAGGCACTTTTCGTCACTTTCAGAGCTAACCAACTGGCTCGATAACGATGATACGAATATAGCCTATGCAGGCGAACGCCCGATAGTGCAGGCGTTTATATTGATGGTAAGGGCATTACGAGACGGTTATATTATTACTGTTTCTATATGGGAGAGCGGTGGATCGGTTTGGGTTACTAATACCGCTTATATAGGCTCGAGCATCTACAGGATAGATGCCGATGATGACTATACTTTACTCTGGAAGTCCGGCATGGAAACAGTACCATCAAA
This sequence comes from Dehalococcoidia bacterium, assembly GCA_011192005.1. Classification (GTDB taxonomy): domain Bacteria; phylum Chloroflexota; class Dehalococcoidia; order Dehalococcoidales; family RBG-16-60-22; genus W425. Next base: position 1,521 of record DUFB01000012.1, on the reverse strand, counting down.
ACCATTGCCGTGAAACAAGCTTCTCGGAATAGAAGCTAATATAGAAAAGCTACAACCGATGAAAACCGGGTGGAGTCCCTGGAGGTGCTGCCCGGTTTTCTTCGTTTATCCTATCCTTGCCTCTATTACCACGTCCTCGGCGCAGCGGTATACTTTCTCAAAGGTAAGCTTTAGAGCCCCGGTGACTTCTTTGATATCAAGCTCGCCGACTGCCTCAAGGCCGCGTCCCATGATCCGGGGGGCGGTAAAGACCACCAGCCTGTCGACCAGTCCCAGCCGGAGGAAGGATGTAATCGTTTCTGCGCCGCCCTCCACCAGGATGGAACTGACGTTTCTCTCTCCGAGTAATTTGAGTAACTGCCGCAGGTCAACGTCACCGCGGGCATCCTGGGGCACCATCAGCACCTCAATTCCCATCTTCTCCAGGGTCGCCGACCTGTCGCGGGGAGCATCGGGCGTAGCGGCGATGAGTGTTTTTGCCTTTTCCTGTTCCGTAAGGACGAGGGCGTCGGGCGCAATCCTGAGGCTGGAATCGAGGATAATCCTTAGCGGACTTCTATCGGCGACGAGTCGGACGGTCAGCTGCGGGTTGTCCTTAGCAACCGTGCCGATGCCCACCAGCACGGCATCGTGGCGGGTACGGAGTTTGTGGCCGAGTTTGCGGGAGGAGGGAGAGCTTATCCAGCGCGAGTGACCGGTGGATGAGGCGATACGGCCGTCCAGGGTCTGGGCGAATTTTACCGTTACGAAGGGCAGTCCGGTACTGCGGTGCTTGATATAGGCCTCGTTAAGGGCGCGGCATTCCTCCTCGAGAATACCGACAGTACATTCGATGCCTTGTTCCCGTAGTATCTCAACACTCCGGCCGCTAACCCTTTTATCCGGGTCCAGCATGCCGATAACGACATTACCGATTCCAGATGCGATAATCGCCTCGGTACAGGGAGGCGTCTGGCCGTAATGGCAGCAGGGCTCGAGGGTGACGTATAGAGTTGCTCTATTAACGTTCTTCCCCGACTTTTCAAGGGCATTGACTTCAGCGTGTCTTCCGCCGAAATATCGATAATATCCCTCCCCGAGGACACGGTCGTCCTTAACGATTAGCGCCCCGACCATCGGATTGGGGCTTGTTTTTCCCATGCCGCGACGGGCTAGGGATAAAGCCCTCTTCATGTAGTCTTCATCAGTCATTTCTCATCTCATCACCGGATATTGCCGGTGTGTGTTATTATAGCCCAAACGGGGGTACTTATAAAGTAGGGGTATGGTTGCGCAGGGAAGAACGATTTGTTAGAATGAAAACTTGGAAGAACCGCACGAGGGCCGTTAGCTCAGTTGGTAGAGCACCTGACTTTTAATCAGGGTGTCACAGGTTCGAGACCTGTACGGCCTACACTCACTTCTTTCATCATCTTCTAACGGATTTCTAGCCAATGCTTTCTTGTTTTGTTTTTGTGATGCTTTCTCTTACATCAAATCCATCGTATCCGCTGGGGCCCGTAGATCGCCCTCCCAGTGATT
>DUFB01000011.1 GCA_011192005.1 Dehalococcoidia bacterium | reverse complement strand
GCTAACAAGAATTACATGCTCCTGAGGCTTACTAAAACGGGTGGAACTAATAAATTTCTTCGCCGGACAACATTAACATATCTTTTGCCATCGGTCCGAACTTTTTCAAGAAGTCCTGGTATTTCTTAGTCGGGGCGGCTTTCTCATTGAATTCCTCAACGCTGGTAACGTGCACGATACCGCAATATTTGTAGGGAATTTGCCCCGTCATGGAACCGGTTATTTTCACCAGCTCATATTTCTTGACAGCAGGAAGGCTGTCAATCAGGGGGCCTTTATCCGTGGTCACGTACTCCTTGAATTGCTCATCGGTAACACCTTCCGCCAGATTATAAAGAATGATTCGCTTCGCCATATTTATCCTCCTTTTTCTGGTATTTGGATGAAGTAATCATTATCCTCTTTGGCTAGGGGTATCATACTCCCAAACGGCAGGATAATGCAAAATATCATTTTGTCGGGCGATTTTTGAGGCTTGACAAGCCAGATAAAGAATAGTAGCCTTACTTGACGAAGAGACTTCAAGCTAATTTTTAAGAGAATAAGGAGTACATCCGTTGGATAAGAAAGATGTTGTTGTAATCGGCGGTGGTACCGCCGGATTTTTGTCGGCGCAAGCGGCGGCTCAGCACGGTGGCAACGTGATAATCGTTGAGAAAGAGAAAGTAGGGGGAATCTGCCCGAACTGGGGTTGCATACCAATGTGCTTTATGGACCATAGTGTTGACGTTCTCAATTCATTGAAACAGGCGAAAAGAAACGGTATCGACACCGGCGAGTTAAAAATCGACTACGCCCGATTAATGGAAGAGAAAGACAGGGTGGTCAAGGGTGTGGTCGATGGCATGGAGGCCAGGTTACAGGCTACCAGCGTGCAGGTAGTTATCGGTACAGCAAAGCTGGTATCGCCGAACGAAGTGGAAATAACTCACCATGACGGAAAAGTAGAAAAAGTAAGGGCAGATAAAATCATCGTTGCTTCCGGTTCCACGTCCAGGAGGTACGATGTGCCGGGTGCATACGGAACCGGCGTAATTACCACCAGGGAACTGCTGAGTCTGAAGAAGCTGCCTGAGAGTCTGGTAATAATCGGACGGAGCGTGACGGCCCTGGAATTAGCTACGGTCTGGTCCAGCCTGGGCAGCGAGGTCAACCTGGTAACCAGAAAACCAGAACTGCTTCCCGGCGAGGATGAAGAGATAGCACGGTACATTAAACAGGTTTTAATAGAAAATGGCGTTCATATTTATACGGGGGACATCGAGAGTATCGATGATGGTAATGAAGGAAAGTCGATAACCATCTCCGGTAATGGTAAAAAACAGGTTGTGGAGGCGCAGCTGGCGGTGTTTGCCCTAGGACAGCAGCCGAACGTTGAGGGTCTGGGTCTGGAAAAGGTCGGTGTTGCGCTGGATAACGGCAGAATCAGGACGAATGAGAAAATGGAGACCAGTATTGAAGGAATCTTCTCGGCCGGTGATGCCACCGGTGAAATGATGCTGGCCAGCATCGCTATGGTGCAGGGAATGGCCGCCGGCACGAACGCCATGGGCGGTAAAGCAATTGTGGATTATCGTGTAGTGCCGCGCTCAATACGAACCGTTCCGCCGATATCGGCGGTGGGAATGACGGAAAACGAGGCCAGGGAGAAAGGGCTTAACATAAAGGTCGGGAAATTCCCGTTCGAGCAGAATCCCAGGGCAAGGATTATCGGGGAACCCCGGGGTTTCGTGAAAATTATCACCGAAGCAGGCTCCGGTAAAATCCTGGGTGTCCACATGATCGGTCCGCAGGCGCCGGAACTGATACATGAAGCGGCGGCTGTCATGCGGATGAACGGGACGGTGCGCGATATCGCATCAACTGTTCACGGTCACCCTTCTCTACATGAAACTATACAGCGGGCAGCCCAGATAATGCTTATGTGACGCTGGATATAAGATAATCCACGGGAGGTCAAGATGCAGTCATTGAAAACCGACATGTCAATCTATAAAAAGTTCAATTTCGAGCACCCGGCCGTGGGTATCAAATATACTCACGAGAAACCGGAAGGTATCGAACAGCTGGACAAACAACTGGCTCTCTGCGAGATGTTCACGGAGACCCACCGGAGAAACAGACCGTTTTATTTTACCAGAGAGAATGAGAACTGCGTGGGGCGTTCGGTACTTGGTATGCAGGAGGCTGGCTCTATGCCCAATACGGGGCAGATAGGAGTCGAATTCGGGATTTTCCAGGATGCGAGGGCTAACCGGAATATCTACCGGCACCAGTATTCGCTGGAGAAGGGCGTCGTGAAGTACGTGCTCTATTCCCCCGTCGACCAGCTAACTTACGAGCCTGACCTTCTCCTCATTACGGCTACCGTCCCTCAGGCTGAAATTGTCCTGAGGGCCATGAGCTACTCAACGGGGGAAATCTGGAACGCCCAGCTAACCGGAGTCGGCGCCTGCAGCTGGCTCTATGCTTATCCGGTATTAACCGGTAAAGTAAACTATACGGTTTCCGGACTGACTTTTGGCATGAAAGCCAAGGAGATTTTCCCAGCCGGGTGGATGTTGATAGCGATACCTTACCACTGGATACCGACGATAACTGCAAACCTGAACGAGATGGAATGGGTACTTCCAGCATATACCGACGGTCGTAAAAAATTCTACGAACGCGAAATGCGGGTTATGAAGGGTATTACCAAATAAAGAAATAAATAAGGAGGCTGATATGGAACCGTTACAGACCGATTTATCTGTTTTTAAACAATTAAACTTGAAAAAACCTCCCGTTGGTGTCAAGTACCTGCTGGAAAAGCCGGAAGGGGTTAAGCAGCTGGACAAGAAAATGGCTCTCTGTGAAATGGTCACCGAAACCCAGAAGAGCCAAGAGCCGTTCTATATGACCAGAGAGAATGAAAATTGTTTCGGGGCCCAGGCCCTCGGGATGGTTTCCGGCGCTCCTTCGGCCGCAGCCAGTGGGGAACTTGGGGTAAGGTTCGAACTCTTCCGGGATGCTGAGGCTAACCGGAACCTCTTTAAAAACAATCCTAATATGGAAAAGGGTATTATCAATTATGTCGTTTTTGCCCCTCTGGAGAAAATAACTTTCGAGCCGGATCTTCTGATACTGATGACCGATGCTAAACAGGCGGAAATCACACTCAGGTCGATGACCTACTCTACGGGTGTTCTCTATGAAAGCATGACATCAACGGCACTCTCGTGTGCCTGGCTCTATGTTTATCCGTATGTCTCCGGCAAGGTAAATTACTTTCTCACCGGGCTTGGTTTCGGTTCGATAGGCAGGAAGGCATATGAACCCGGTTGGGTGCTGATAGCTATTCCCCGGAAATGGCTGCCGACGATGGTACAAAACCTCAAGGAAATGAAATGGGAGTTAGCCTCCTATACCCTGGGCAGGGAAGAATTTGATAAATGGGAAAAGGGGATACAGGCGCAGCTTATGCGGGAATCCCGAAATCACTGAACCAGGTCGTTATTGTTATCCCTGACTATCCCTCTTTATAAAGCATGCGTTCGTAGCACAGGCCGGAGGCACGGTTGTACGGACGATTAAATGCTTCGGGGTATTTCTTCTTCAGTTCCTCCACGTTTACCCGTTCTACATCGACGAGGAAGCCGCATACAGCCATGCCGGTGGCGTTTTTGGAGATCGGTTTATGCGGGGTTATGGTATTGATAGCCCCGCCTCTATCGAGTACTCCGGGAACTATCGGGTCGTATCTTGCCCCGTGGTCTACGTAGACGGTACCGGGCATCAGTCTCTCGGTAACGTAGGCGCCGCAGAGAACTCCGCCCCGGTCATTAAAGACGTTAACCACGTCGCCGTGCTTGATGCCCCTCTTGGCGGCTTCCGAAGGATGAATCCACATTGTCTGATAGGCGTATCCATCCGGCCCCACGATTTTACAGGTCTCCATTTCCCTGAGCCACTGCATATCATCGTGTTGCGAATGTACCCTCCACCGGGGATGATTGGAAACGATGAGCAGGGGGTATTTTTTAGCCCTCTCGCCGGAAAGCCTTTCATCATGGCTTTCACCCTTTTCAATCCAGTGCGGTACTGGAGGTCTTTCGTTATCACCGGGGAAATGCTCCGCGAGTCTCTGGGAGTAGTATTCCAGCTTGCCGGAAGGCGTCCTCAGGGGATTGTTCTCGGGGTCTTCGTAGAATTTCCTCATACCGACGTCTTTTTTCTTCCAGTTGGGGTCGGTCGGAATGACGTAATATCCTTTTTCCTTGAATTCTTTCCAGTCGCAGAGGCCCGCCTGAGGCACTCCTGAGGTATCGAATCCCTTTTTAATCAGCCCTTCTTCCGTTTCACCCATAGTGTATTCTTCCAGTATACCCAGCTTCTCGGCGATGGCGCAGACGATTTCATAATCGCTCTTGGACTCTCCTCTCGGTTCCGTGCATTTGGGATCGAGGAAGACGGTCCGGTATTCGGCGGTAAACACGTCCACACCGATGTCTTCCGTCTCGAATTTCGTCGTTGCCGGCAGGATTATATCGGCAAATTCGCAGTCGTTCTCTATCCAGGGATGCTGCGCCACGACGAATTCTATCTGCGGGCTTCTGAAGGCATCCGCCATCCTGTTGCCACCGTTCCAGCAAGACATCCACGAGGGCGTATCCGTCCATATCATGTGTACTTCGGAGCAGCCGTCGGCGGGGTATTTATACTTCACGAACTGGTCTTCCACCAGATAGCGGCATTGTGTATTTCCGTACCAGGTTAGAGGAGCATTGAGAATGGCTTCGTGGATGAGCAGCTTGGGAATAATCTGCTGCGGCATATCCGGCTCGGTGAAGCCGCGGTTTGCCGCCACCACGGCTGGCCATACCACAGGACCAGGTGCGGGATTGGTATCGTCGCCGATGAGCCAGTTCGGCGGATTCCACCCCCCGAAGATGCCCCATTCGATCATCGTTAACTGGTGACAGCCGGGTTTACCCAGTCCCTGCATCCCCAGCAATACAACCTCAAGTCGGCAGGGTTCCGTTGAGTATGGGCTCCTGACCCCGGGACCGCCGTTGCTGTGGCATATCGAGGTTGCCTTGGCGGCCCATTCCCGGGCCAGGACTTTGATTATCCTCGTCGGTATCCCGGTTTTTTTTGAAGCCCAGCTCAGGGTCTTGGGGATACCGTCTTCCTTGCCGAGTACATAATCTTTAAACTGGTCGAATCCTACCGTGTGTGTCGCCACGTATTCCTTATCGTAAAGGTCGTTGGTAATCCAGTAGTAAGCAATGCCTAGGTGCAGGGCGGCATCGGTATTGGGTAGGATGGGTATCCACTTGTCGGCGTGGACGGCGGCGCCGTAGTTCAGGTCGGGGCAGATGTATATCTGCTTGATGCCGAGTTCGGTGAACCAGTAGCATAACCGGCTGACCGTCTGGCCTCCCCATCCCCAGGTCGTGGTTTCTGGGTCGCAGCCCCAGAACAGAATCATCTCCGCATGTTCAGCGATATCAGGCACGATATTGGTGTTGTTTCGCTGCTTGCCCACAGGCTCGCAGCCCCAGACGTGCTTGGCACCCCAGTACCATCCCTCCCAGCTGTCCGGGTTCCGGGTCTGCCAGGTATAACCGCCCATCAATCTCAGCAGTCTGCGGCAGCACCCGTGAGCGGCATGGACGGTCTTCGTCTCTCCATGTCCGTCTGCCTGGGCCAGTATCGCCGTCGGGCCGTATTTTTTATGTATCCTCTTTATCTCGCTGGCGACGATGTCCGTGGCTTCGTCCCAGGATATCCTGACGTAGCGACTCTTGCCCCGGTTCTGGGGGTTTCTTTCACCGTTCGGGTTCCAGTCGACCCTCTTCAGGGGGTACATCGTCCGGTTGGGAGAGTAAACACGGTTTTTATAGGCTAAAGCGTAGGGCGGCAGCAGGGTTTTCATCGTCGGTTCGAATGAGCTGCCGCGGGCCTCTATCTTCCAGGGTCGAAATTCTTCAGGCTTATATTTCCAGTCGAAATGTAGAGGCCTGATTCTGATGATTTTACCGTCTTTTATATCAACCATACCGGCATTAGCGTCTTCGGTAACACCCCCGAAAGAAAGTCCTTTTACTACCGTTTTTACTTTACCTGGCATGTTTACCCCCAAATAAATACTGGAACAAATTAGTTCTGTATGTTACCTGAATAATACATATTCAATTCAAATACGAGTATTATTAAGCTTTCTTGTAAAGCTCGATATCTCCTATATTAACGTCCCTGGTGGCGTCGATGTTTTCTACCTTGCGGGGCAGGTATCCCTTTTTCTCAATCAGCACCGTGTAGGTACCCGGTTCCTGCCGCTCGAACCAGAAATCGCCGAAGTTATCTGTCTTCAGGGTGGCCTTCTTGCCGTTGCCGGTCAGAGTAACGGTAGCCCCTTCCAGGCACTCGTCCTCTTCGGGGTCG
>DUFB01000108.1 GCA_011192005.1 Dehalococcoidia bacterium | reverse complement strand
GTTTGGTCTTGGAGGGGGAAGAAGGTGATAAAAGCGAAGCCATGAGAACGTTGTACCGGTTGATAGCGAAAGCCGATTCGTACGCTTTTAACTCAGAAAAGGACGAAGTGCTGGAATACCAGTCCGGAATTAGTAATTCTGTCGGAACGGAGTTTCACGAGATACTGAAAACAACAGAGTTACTGGATATCGGGACGAAAATAAAGTGCCCGGTGGTGGCAATCCACGGCGATTATGATTTACGTCTAGCCAGTGTGATGGCAGAGCCTCTTTCCGGTATCATCAAGGACTTCAGGCTTGTAATGCTGGAAAAGTGCGGTCATTACCCATGGATGGAAAGACATGCCCGGGACAAGTTTTACGAGGTATTAAGGAAGGAACTCTGATATGGCTCTGGTAGAATTCAACAAGGAAACCTGCACCAAATGCGGCGCCTGCATTGCCGCCTGCCCCGGTTGTATCATCATTCCTCGGAAGGACGGTTTTCCACGCCTGTTCCCCGGGGCGGACGATTACTGCATGCGGTGCGGTCACTGCGTGGGAATCTGTCCCACCGACAGCGTTATTCATAAGGAAATGCCGCTGGAGCAATGCCCACTCATCGATAAAAAACTAGGAGTTTCCTTCGAGCAGGTCTCGCAGTTGATAAAGAGTCGGCGGTCTATCCGCGAATTCGAGGACAAAGCGGTGCCGAGGGAGTTAATTCAGCGGATTATCGATACCGCCCGCTATGCCCCCACCGGCCATAACATGCAGGAAGTGCAATGGCTGGTTATCGATAACCCGGAAGAACTGCACAGGTTAACGGCCATCGGGGTGGACTGGTTCCGCTCGATGGCGGACGGCGATACGCCCTGGACCCAGCAGATGCAGGCGATATTGCGAATGCACGAACTGGGGTTTAACATCTTTCTCCGCAATGCACCCGCTGTGGTGGTACCTTTCTCCGAGAAGAGTAACCCCATCGCGGCGGCTGACTGCGTCATCGCCATGAGTTATTTTGACCTTGCCGCCAGAGCCGCCGGACTCGGCTGCTACTGGAACGGGTATTTCTATGTATCCGCCCAGTCATTCCCTCCCATGGTTGAAGCTATCGCCCTGCCGGAGGGATTCACGCCCTATGCCGCGGCAGGCATGGGTTATCCCAGATATAAATACAGGCGTATACCGCCGCGCAAGAATGCGCGTATAATATATCATTAATAAATAAAAATATAGAAAATATGGGGGATGGTCATGAATTACAAGACCGAAGATAATGTCCTGTCAGCTTTCGGCGGGGAGAGTAAAGCCAACCGCCGCTACGTGATATTTGCGGAAAAAGCGGAAAAAGAGGGCTATCCGCAGGTTGCCAGGCTTTTCCGGGCCGTAGCCGAGGCGGAGAACGTGCACGCCAGGAACCACCTGAACGCGGTCGATAGCATCGGCACCACCAAAGACAACCTGTTCGCCGCCAGCCTCGGCGAGCAGGAGGAATATAAGAGGATGTACCCCAATTTCATCGAGATTGCCGACCGGGAAAGAAACGATAGAGCCAAGCGGTCGTTCGAATGGGCGAATAAGGTGGAAGAAATCCACCATGGATATTTCGAGGAAGCCCTGAAGGCGGTCAGGGCAGACAAGCAACTTGAGGAAGTTACCTACTATGTCTGCCAGGTTTGCGGGAACACGATCAAGGGGCAGCCACCGGAGAAGTGCCCGATATGCGGGGCTTCTGCCAGTGCGTTTAAAGAGGTAGAGTGATTGTCATTGCGAGGAACGCAGTGACGCGGCAATGACAATAAGTCTGCGGGACCTGGGCTACAGCGTTTAAAGAGGTAGGATAGGGAAAAATCAGACAGGTTTCTTCAACCAGCTCTTTATCAGCTTCTCTTCGTCACGACTGGTATTTATTTTACCGTCGAGTTTAGCCTCGCGGAGTACCAGTAAAGCCTCTTTAATCCGGGGTCCCTCGGGCACGCCGAGCCGTTTGAGGTTCTCGCCGGAAAGCAGTGGCTGTACGTTTTTCAGGACATTCAGATAAAGCTCGATATTCTCCTCGGTAACAGAAGAGTCGGTTGCCAGCAGATTGGCGGTGACAGCCAGTACGCTATTGCCGTGGAGCAGGTCGTAGATGCGACTCGGCGCCAGGCCGGGAGTAGCCAGCTCGTGTACCTTTTCCTTGATAGCCTGTGTTTCCCGCAGTATCCGTAAAGAAGCACCGGGTAATTTAAGGGAAGGAATAAGCTGCTCGGTGTCTGCGGCGTCCAGGCGGTAAGTAAGAAGCGCCAGATAAAGCAGCGGGGGAGGTGCCTCGGGGGAATAATGCTCGCGCGTCAGGGCAAAGGTCTCCGAGAGCCAGTAGTCCGCCCTCAAACGGGGGTGTAATTTATACAATACCTTTAGCTCTTCGGCACGCCGGAGGATATTCTCCGGTAACTCATCCTCGAGGATGCGCTCGAGTTCGTGGCGGATACGCGTGCCGCTGATAGTATCCAGCATATCGATATCCCGCCTGAGGGCTTTGAGGGTGACGGGTTCTATCTTGAATTCCAGTCGCTGCTCGTAGCGCAGGGCACGCCATATCCGGGTAGCATCATCGGTGAAGCTTTTATCATGCAGCACCCGGATGAACTTTGCTTTAAGGTCGGCTATGCCGCCGTGGGGGTCAAGTAACTCACCGAAGTGACGGGGATTCAACTCCACCGCCATGGCATTAACAGAAAAATCACGTCGGGCCAGGTCGTCGGTGATTGTGCCGGGTCGTACCTCAGGCAGCGTGCCCGGGGCAGCGTAAGACTCGGCGCGGGCTGTGGTGACATCTATTTCACGGTTACGCCACTGCAGCTTGGCGGTACCGAAACGGGGGTGGGTAGTAACGACCGCCCGGTTGGCACGGGCCAGCTTCTTGGCGAAAACGATGGCGTCGCCCTCAACGACAAGGTCGAAGTCAAGGCTGACCCTCCGGAGGAGGATATCTCGTACCACGCCGCCGACCAGATAGAGACGCTGCTGCTCTTTCTCCGCCAGTTCACCCGCTTTCCTGATAAAGCCGACCACCGCGGCGGGGAGCTGCTCTTCTATGCGGTCGGACAGGCTAATCGTCTCGGTAACTTTTACCATACCAAGTAGTATAGCACAGCTTGTCCAGTGCAATAACATCGTTGGTATTTTCATGTATAAATCCTTATAATAAACGGTATGAAAGTCATCGCGGTGGTGGGCATGACCGGCTCCGGGAAGTCAGAGGTGGCCCGGATGTTTGGCAATAGAGGCTTTACCACGGTAAGATTCGGGGACGTGACCGACGAAGAACTGAAAAAGCGGGGGTTGCCTCTTACCGAGGAAAACGAACGCCCGGTAAGGGAGGCTTTCCGGAAGCAGTACGGGATGGCCGCCTACGCCATTATAAACCTGCCCAGAATCGACACCGCGCTGAAAGACTCCAACGTGGTGGTGGACGGCCTTTACTCATGGGAGGAGTATATACATCTTAAAGAGTATTACGGTGATAGTCTGGTAATTGTTGGGGTGTATTCTTCGCCGGGGATGCGTTATCAAAGACTGGGAAGTCGTAAAGTAAGGCCGCTGACTCCCGAAGAAGCGGAAAGCCGCGACCGTGCCGAAATCGAGAACATGAACAAGAGCGGACCGATTGCCATGGCCGACTACACGGTAATCAATGAATATACGTTCGACGAGTTGAAAAAACAGGTGGAAGAGGTAATAAGAAGAGTGAAATGAATAAGATGAAACGGCCGGATTTTGATGAGTATTGCCTGAAAATCGCCTCGGTGGTGGCGGAACGCTCAACGTGCCGTCGGCACCACATGGGCGCGGTAGCCGTGAAAAACAGACATATACTGACGACGGGATATAACGGGGCACCCTCGGGCGGGAAGGACTGTCTGGAACTGGGCTGCCTTCGCGACGAGTTGGGAATAGAGTCGGGCACTCGACAGGAAATCTGCCGCGCCATCCACGCCGAGCAGAACGTCATTATCCAGGCGGGCCTTCACGGGGTCAGCCTGGAGGGCAGCACCGTTTACTGCACGCATACACCGTGCGTACTCTGCGCCAAGATGCTGGTTAATGCCAAGATAGCGCGCTTCGTAAGTTTCGGGAAATACAACGACGACCGGTTTATCGAGCTTTTCCGGGAGGCGGGGATAGAAGTCGATATCAAGGAAAGGCCGCCTGCGGAGATTACATATCTGGACTAGTCTCTAGGATTTCCTCTTTATCACCTTACGCACCGCCGCGGCGATGTCTTGAGCCGTCAGGCCGAACCTCTCCAGAAGCTCGGCGGGCTTGCCGGAACTGGCGTAGGTATCCCGTATGGCCACAAACTCAACGGGCACTGGTTTTTTCTGCGACAATATCCGGGCGACGGTACTTCCCAATCCGCCGTGCTCCAGGTGCTCCTCGGCGGTGACGACAGCACCGGTCTCCGCAGCTTTTAAGATAGCGGCTTCATCGACAGGCTTGAGGGTGGACATATTCAGCACGCGGCATTTTATACCTTCCGCGGCAAGCATCTCAGCGGCGTCCAGCGCCGGAGCCACCATGATACCGATAGCAATGACGGCGGCGTCCGAGCCATCTCTCATGGCAACCGCCTTACCCGGTACGAACCGATAGTTATCGTCGAAAACAACCGGCAGCTTGGGTCGGCCGAGTCTGATGTAGCAAGGGCCATCCAGATCGGCGGCGGCTTTTACGGCGGCGGCAGTCTCCACGGCATCGGCGGGAACGATAACGGTAAAACCAGGCAACGAGCAAATCAATGATAAATCCTCGATAGCCTGGTGCGATGTGCCATCCTCGCCGACGCTGAGTCCGCCGTGAGTTACCACCAGCTTGACGTTCAGTTCGGACTGGGCTATCGACATGCGTATCTGGTCGAAGCAGCGTCCCGGAGCGAACACGGCAAAGGTACTGGCGAAGGGAATCTTGCCCGACGCCGCCAGACCGGCAGCGATACCAATCATATTCTGCTCGGCGATACCGACATCAAAGGAGCGCTCCGGGAATTCCTGTATGAAATACTTCGTCATCGTCGAGGCGCAGAGGTCGGCATCCAGCACGACGATATCCGGGTTGGTCTTACCCAACTCCACCAGGGTCTTGCCGTAGGCTTCCCGCATTGATTCTTCGGGCATAATCAGGCAAGCTCCTTAAGGGCGGTTTCCAGCTGTTCTTTATCGGGCGCCTTGCCGTGAAAACCGACCACGTTCTCCATAAAGCTGACTCCCTTGCCCTTGGTAGTACGGGCAATTATCACGGTAGGTTTTCCCTTAATCGTTTTAGCCTTCTCGAAAGCTTCGCTGAGTCTGGTAAAATCATGGCCGTCAACCTCGATGACATGCCAGCCGAAAGCCTCCCATTTCTTGTCGAGGGGGTCGGTGTTCATGACATCGCAGGTGGGGCCGTCTATCTGGAGTCCGTTATTGTCCACGACGGCAACCAGATTGTCCACACTGAAATGCGCGGCGGCCATGGCGGCCTCCCATACCTGCCCCTCATTGCATTCGCCGTCGCCGAGAAGGACGTAGGTGCGGTAGTCCTTGGAATCGAGGCGACCAGCCAGGGCGACACCGATAGCGAAAGATAATCCCTGCCCCAAACTTCCGGAAGACATCTCTACGCCGGGGGTAGCGGTGCGGTCGGCGTGCCCCTGGAGTCGGCTGTCCATCTGCCGCAGGGTGGTCAGTTCGCTGACGGGGAAGTAGTCGCACTCGGCGAGAACCGAGTAGAGCATGGGGGCGGCGTGACCCTTGCTCAGGATAAAGCGGTCGCGGTCAGGCCAGTGAGGGTCAGCGGGTTTGTGGCGAAGCACCTTCCAGTAGAGAGTGGTGACGATATCCACCGCTGACAGAGAGCCACCGGGGTGCCCGCTGCCGGCCTTGCCGATGATGGTGACGATATGGCGGCGTATTCTTTTAGCGACCCCGGCGAGGTCTTCCTGAGAAACAAAAACCCCGGCGTCGCTGGCCGAGGTTTGAGACGGCGATTTTTTGGAACCGGATGGTGTCATCACAGCGTTTTTATTATACAATAATGAACAATGACAAGTCTATATAACCAGAGGATTTGTTTGCCTCATCTCATTTTTAGTTTATATTATAGACCGCACTGGCTCTTTCCTCTCCGAACTGGTCAAGGAGTATGAAAGTGATTTCACCAAACTGGGTCATATTCTCTTTGCTTACCTTTACTATGTCACACGGTAAAGAATACGCAGGTTGATATGTCGGTCCGCCTTTGTCAAAAAACGCTTCTATATAGATGGTATTATCTATCTGCCAGATTTGTGTGACTTTAATTGATGGTCCTGTAAGTGTCTGGGAGCCCATGAATGCAAATAATATGAAATATCGCGGAAATTCGAATGAATTTAAATCTGCTTGAGTTTCTGGTGAAACATATAAAACCTCGTTAGGTAAAGGAGAGTTAATACTAGACATAACATATATATGAGTTGGAACATTAATGTATTCCATACCAAAATCTATAGGGTAATCCTCAAATTCCAGTATGTTTCCCGGTGGGTTAGTGGTTGAAGAAGTGCTACTGTTGGTAGGTGTAGTGCTGTTATTGGTGTTACATGCTGAGAATAATAGAAGTAGTGTGAGTATCAGCAGAACACTAGCGAGGGGATAGAGAAATGAACCTCGCGAAAAAACTCTAGACCTTTTCATCAGCTCCTCCTTTTATTTCAGGAAAAGGTGGTAGCAGGCATATCGCCTTATCAGCGATATCAGGTCGGTTATTTCAATATTTAATTCATTATTCGGATTTTGACCATATTCACCGCCCCGCTTTTAGGTGGGATTACATTATAGCACCGGCAAAGGCAGCCAGCAAACGGAGGAGGTAGTGGATAATTGATTTTTATGGCTGAATGTGCTTAAATTGACAGGGTGAAAGGAAGAGAAAATGGATAAACTGACGTTAACCGCCGAGAACAGGAGCGTGCTGGGTAAGAGGAACCGTTTCCTGCGAAGGCAGGGGATTACCCCGGCCCATGTTTTCGGGCATGATATAGAATCCCTGGCCCTGCAATGCGATACGACCGAGCTCAAGAAGGTGATATCCTACGCCGGAGAAACACGGCTGATAAATCTTAAAATCAAGGGCGATAAACAGCCGAGGAACGTTTTTATACGAGAAGTGCAGAGTGACGTCTTCGGGAAGCAACTGCTTCACGTGGACTTTTACCAGGTAAAAATGGGAGAGAAGATTGAAGTAGACGTTCCCATTGTTGTCGTGGGTGAATCACCCCTTATGAAGGATAAGAACCGCATGGTGTCCCACGGTATAACCGAGCTCAGTATTGAATGTACCCCGGACAAAGTGCCGCCGCAGATAGAAGTTGACATAAGCAGTCTTGTTGAGCTAGACCAGTCTATTGATGTTAAGGATATCGTGCTTGATCCGGATATTACGATTAACGATGACCCGGAACAGTTAATCGTCAAGATAACCGAGGTTATGGAGATAGAGGAAGAGGCAGTTGTAGAGGAAGCAGAGGTAGTCGAGGGAGAGGAAGCGGTAGAAGGCGAAGCCGGACCGAAGGCCGAAGAACCGGAGGAGAAACCTTCAGCCGAAGCTTCATCGGAATAGACTTCTGAACAGCCCCGGCGATTACATACCGGCTGTTGGTTGGACAATGATTATTGATTTCCACACGCACGTGTTGCCGCCGCGGATAAAGGAAGACCGCAGCCCTTACGTTAACGTCGACCAGGCTTTTGCCCGGATATACTCCAGCGAAAAAGCTAAAATTGCCACCACCGAAGACCTCATCGACAGCATGGACCGGGACGGCGTGGATATATCCGTCATCGTCAATTACAGCTGGACAACTCATGAGTTATGCATCGAGACCAACAACTATATCCTGGAGTCCGTCGCCCGTTATCCCCAGAGGTTATTCGGGTTCTGCGCGGTCAACTCATTAATCGACGATATTTCACTGGCGGAAATCGAACGATGCACCAGAGCGGGCGTAAAGGGCGTCGGTGAGTTACGACCGGATGCGCAGTCGATTGATTTTGCGGATAAGGATATAATTAAGCCTTTCGTTGACCTGGTCAGAAAGCATAACCTGATTGTGCTGACACATGCCTCCGAGCCGGTAGGGCATATCTATGACGGCAAGGGTGCCGCCACCCCGGAGTTGCTGTATAGGTTCATCGCGAACTTCGACGATTTGCCGGTGGTCTGTGCCCACTGGGGCGGCGGACT
>DUFB01000107.1 GCA_011192005.1 Dehalococcoidia bacterium | reverse complement strand
TTAAGATATCATCCCTGACAAAACTCATTACCCGGATATCAAGATTTATCGAGAAGAACCCGCAGGTCAAGGAACTCGATATCAATCCCCTGATAGCATCCGGCGACGGTGTGGTGGCAGTGGACGCTAGGATAGTGATGAAATCTTAGGATATACCTCTACGAAAACCACACCAGATCGCTAAAAACAAGATAAAAAAGCGAAAACAGAAGCAATATGACATCGGATTTTTCCATAGAACTGCCGCAACCAGACGATAAATACAAATGGTACATACTGGCGATATCACTGGTAACGGGGACATTCGTGTCGGCCATACCATTTTCATGCATGCCCGTACTGTTTAAGGAAATATCCGAAGACCTGGGCCTGGACCTGGTACAGATAGGCACCATCTGGGGTGTAGCCAGCCTGGCCGGAATCTTCATCAGTATCGGCGCGGGACTATTGAGCGACCGGTTCGGGGTAAAAAACATCCTGAGTATTTTCTGCATTCTGGTGGGAATAACCGGAGCGTTGCGGGGACTATCAAACAGCTTCTTCGTGCTGGCGTTTACGGTGTTTCTCAACGGAATCGTCCGGTTGATAATACCGATTACCGTAACCAAGACAATAGGCCTCTGGTTCAGAGGGAAAAACCTGGGGATGGCCATGGGAGTGGGCGCGGTTGGTATGGGTCTGGGGCTGATGCTGGGACCGATGATCAGCGCCACTGTAATGTCACCCGCCCTTGGCGGCTGGCGAAACGTGATGTATTTCTACGGAGGTCTCTCGGCGGCAGTAGGCATACTCTGGATAGCGTTCGGTAGAGAGCCCAGTCAGACTTCCTCTACCACCACTTCCGGCACGGTGCCACTTCGCCAGGCATTATCAAAGTTAATCCGTCTTAAATCCTTGTGGTTTTTAGGGCTGACACTACTGTTCAGAGTCGGTTGCCTGATGGGAATGACCGGATATCTGCCCCTCTATCTCAGGGATCAGCGAGGGTGGGAGATAGCCGCCGCCGACGGCACGCTGGCCGCTTTCTACGCCATCAGTACTGTATGCGTCGTACCGCTGTCTATATTGTCGGATAAAATCGGGTCCAGAAAACTGATATTATACATAGCGCTGATAGTCGGACTTGTGTGCGTCAGCCTTATACCTATAGTCGAAGACGGTATGATATGGGTCCTGATACTGCTGGCAGGTGTTTTTATGGACGGCTTCATGTCGCTAACCACCACTATTTTACTGGAAACAGAAGGAGTGGGAGTGAAATATTCGGGTACCGCGCTGGGAATCGTATTCACCATCGTACATATCGGCAGTGTAAGCTCGCCGCCTCTGGGCAACAGCCTGGAGCGCATCGGTCAGCAGGCGCCGTTCTTCTTCTGGGCGTCTCTTTCCATTGCCGCCCTGGTCATGCTGGCCTTCGTAAGAGAAACCGGATGGAGAAGGACAATAAGAACCGCGAGTGCATGAGAGACATAGTAGCAAATTTGAATTCATCGAAGAAACACGTTATATTTCAAAAATGACCGGTTAAAACAAAATACCAGGAGTTAAAAATGTCCAGAGGATACATGGGAAAATACCTTTTCATCGACCTTTCCACAGGGAAAATGACGGAAGAAAATCCGGATGAGAGCCTCTACCGCAATTTCATCGGCGGATACGGAATCGGCTCCCGGATTTTATATAATCGACAGAAAGCCGGGGTTGACCCTCTGGGACCGGTAAACACCCTGGGGCTGATTACCGGAGGACTCACCGGCACGCCGGCGACTTTCGGCTGTCGCTGGGTAGCCGTGGGAAAATCACCACTCACGGGGGGGTGGGGGGACGCCAACTGCGGGGGATACTTCGGACCTTATCTCAAGTTTGCCGGATATGATGGAGTATTTATTACCGGTATTTCCGAGAGACCGGTTTACCTGCTGGTCGACAACGGGAAAGCCGAGATAAAAGACGCCGCCCGTTTATGGGGAAAAACCACTCATGAAGTCGAAGAAACACTCGAAACGGAATACGGGCCGAAATCCAGAGCCATAGCTATCGGGCCTGCCGGTGAAAAGATGTCGCTGATAAGCTGCATCATGCACAACAGGGGCGATGCGGCGGGCCGTTCGGGGCTGGGAGCGGTCATGGGCTCCAAGGGGCTCAAGGCGGTGGTGGTGCGGGGCGATAAGAAAGTGGAGATTGCCGACCCCGAGGGAGCCAACAAGCTGAGGAAGGAGCACATCGAGGAGGGGAAGGGATGGTTCCCCAACTTCGGCATCTACGGTACCGCGGGCCATGCCATGGAGTCGGCGCACAGCGGCGACAGCCCCGTGAAGAACTGGGGCGGCATCGGTGTGATTGATATGCCTGATAACTCCCGCCTCGACAAAGAAATCATCAGGGAATACGTGGCTAAAAGGGGTGGCTGCTGGCACTGCCCTTCAGGATGTAAAGCCACCATGAAAGAAGGGCCCGAGGAATACCGGTACCCGGCAGGGGCCCACCGGCCGGAATACGAGACGACGGCCGCTTTCGGTTCGATGTGCCTCAACGCCGAAGGGCACGCGGTGGTAATGGCCAACCATCTCAGTAATACCTACGGCCTGGACACCATCTCCACCGGCACCGTGCTGGCCTTCGCCATGGAATGCTACGAGCACGGCATAATCACCAGAGCGGATACCGACGGCATCGAGATGACGTGGGGCAACCAGAAAGCGATGATGGCGATGATTGAGAAAATGGGCAAAAGAGAGGGCTTCGGCGACGTACTCGCCGACGGTGTGAAAAAAGCCGCTGAGAAAATCGGCGGGGACGCCGTAAAATACGCGGTGCACATCGGGGGACAGGAACTGGGACTGCACGACCCGAAAGCGGGCTTTATAGCCTTCCAGGGCAAGCCGATGATGGCGATGTACCACATGGACGCCACGCCCGGTCGGCACACCACCGGTTTCGGTCCCACCCAGTTCACGGGATATGTCATCGGGGCAGCCGGTTATTGCATGCACAGCAACATCGGCCTGCCCGACCCCATGAAATATCTGGTGGGATTTATGCGTACCGTCACGGGATGGGATCGCTCGCTAGAAGAGCTGTGCAAGGACGGCGAGAGAATCGGCAATATGAGGCACCTGTTTTCCCTGCGTGAAGGCGATATACCCATCCAGCGCCACGTGCATCCCCGAATACCCGGTCGGCCGCCGTTTGAGGAAGGCCCTTTAGCCGGAGTATCGATGAACGTCGAGGAGCAGGCCTACTGGAACCTCGGCGCGCTGGACTGGGACCCGGTGACCAATAAGCCCAGCAGGAAAAAACTAATGGAATTAGGATTGAACGACATAGCTGAGGAGCTCTGGCCGGAGCCGGAAGGTCCGACGGGAATCATGCCCATACAATAACGAGGAGGAAAAAGACGACATGAAGAGCCTTGAGGGTAAAGTTGCCCTGATTACCGGGGCCGCCAGCAAGAGGGGTATGGGACACGCCATCGCGGTCAGGCTGGCCAGAGAAGGAGCCGACGTGGCGGTGCTGGATAAATTCGCCGCGCCCAAAAGCATCTGGCCGGGTGATGAAGGGTGGGACGGACTGGATGAGGTCGTTAAAGAAATCGAGGCAGAGGGCAGGAAAGGCCTGGCCGTAGTGGCTGACGTCAGCAATGGCAAGGAAGTCGACGAAGCAGTAGCAAAAACGCTGGAAAAATTAGGCAAGATAGATATCCTAGTGCACTGCGGGGGCATCCGCGGCTCGATGACGACACCGATTACTGAGCTCTCCGAAGAAGAATGGAAAAACATCATCGATGTAAATCTTACCGGCTCGTTTTTGATTTCCAGGGCAGTAGCCAGAACGATGGTGCCGGACGGCGAAGGGAAAAAGATAGTGCTCATTGGCTCCAAGGCTGCCACGCAGGGATACGCCGGAAGCGGCGGTTACTGCGCCACCAAACACGGCATCCTCGGACTGGGAAAGACGCTGGCCATGGAGCTTGCCCAGTATAAAATCAACGTAAATATCATCAATCCGGGCGGTTTTGAGACCAATTTACGCGACGAAGAAATCATCAAAAAAGCAAAGGCCAGCGGCATCAGCCTGGCCGAGGCTATCGAGCAGGAATCCCAGAAAAAGGGCCCTGGCCCCGGCATACCGCTGGGAAGACTGGGAAAGCCCGAGGAAATAGCCGATCTGGTCTTCTTCCTGGTTACCGACCAGTCGCAATATATCACCGGTAAGGCAATCGATATCGACGGGGGAATCCAGTAGATTTCAGCCTAACAACTCGATTATTTCGCTGATATCGTCGACGCTTTCCAGCTGCTTGATTAGCGAGATTACCTCGTCAATCCGTTTCTCCGGCAAAGTCTTTATGGAACATGAAGCGCAGTCGCGGAACTTCCTCTCGTAAGCACTGAAAGGCAGCTTTGCTTCAGGTGTATCCGAAGATTTTAATTCAGACTGCTCGACATACGTCTGTCCCCGTTTCGTCGTCACCCCGATTTTCGCCGCCGACTCCACCTTGGAAGTCGCCAGTCCCGCTTCCTTCTGGATTCTTATCTTATCTACCATCTCCAGGATGTCCGGGCTGGCGATAGCTTCTTCGGTAAAATCCTCGACGCCGGCACGACCCCTAGCGAAAACGGTAGCCACCGCCCAGAGTATGCTGAACTGGGAATCGACCGCATTCTCCGGGTGTCTTCTTTTTTCGAGGGGATGAATCAGGAAATTTGTCTCCTCCTGGCAGTAAAGCGTGATTTCCTGCACGTCATCCGGTTTAATCCGGTATTTTTCAACCAGTGCCAGGGATACATCAACGGAAGCATGAGTACCTTTACAGCAGGGATAAGGTTTCATCGTAACGGTGGTCCCGGCAAACCGCCTGCCGAGGTCGGCCGTAAGAGGTACAGGGTCATATTCTCCTTTAACATAGAGATTGAACAGCCCGACCTCTCCTTCTAGGCATTCCTTAGCCCCGGTGATACCCTTTTGAGCCATCAACGCGGCAACGATACCGCCCCTCGCGGCAAACCCCGGTCCCATCCTCTTGGTCAGGGCACCCTCGGTGACGCATTGGCCGTTCCCGCTGCACTGGTGATAAGCGATACCCATGGCATTGACCAGAGTTTCTTCGTCGAGACCGAGTATCCTCCCGGCAACACCCGCAGCGGATATATAACCGAATAACGGGGTAAGGTGCCAGCCAGCTCCGGGGTGTCCGGCGATGGGTGCGGTCTTCATGCCGGAACGGAAGGACTGTCCCATGCGGCACATCATGTCCATTCCCAGGGTAACGGCGGCAATGAACTCACGTCCGCTGATTTTACCCTGACGCTCGGCGACCGCCAGGCAGGTGGGGACAATCACCACCGAAGGGTGCGTCGGTCCGTCACCGGTATCGTCATAGTCGAGGGCATGCCCCATGGAAGCGTTTACCTGAGCCGCGTTAGGGGCGGGCACCTTGAGTCCGAAACATAGAACCGTGCTTTCCTCTTTACCACCCCACTCACCAATCAGCTCCGCCAGCTCTTTGATGCCGGGTCGGGAAGAGCCCCCCAGGGCTACCCCCAGAATATCCAGGATATGCTTTTTGGTCAGCTCCGTGACATCGGAATGTATATCTTT
Organism: Dehalococcoidia bacterium; assembly: GCA_011192005.1. Classification (GTDB taxonomy): domain Bacteria; phylum Chloroflexota; class Dehalococcoidia; order Dehalococcoidales; family RBG-16-60-22; genus W425. Next base: position 2,748 of record DUFB01000107.1, on the reverse strand, counting down.
ATATTTGACCGAAAGCATATTTTTTGCCAGCGCGTAAGAAGCATCCATGGTAGTGTTCTCCTCGAAGGGTAACGTTAAACCTTGCTATCCACCCGGTCTTCCGCCCGACGAAAGAAAGGTGGCATCATGCGACGATAGAGGCTGCCCACCGGCGACATATATTATCTGGCCGGTAACATAGTCGGAAAGCCCCGAAGCCAGGAAAAGGGCCGGCCCGGCGATATCTTCCGGAGTGCCCACTCTTCCCAGGGGTATTTCCTTTTTGGTCAACGCCTTGAAGAAAGCATCCCTTTCGGGTCCCGGAGGCTGTAATGAATCCCAGAACGGCGTCTCGATAGGACCGGGAACGATGGCATTGGCATAGATACCCAGCGGCGCCAGTTCGAAGGCCAGGTTCAGGGTCAGTCCCAGGACACCCGCCTTGGCAGAATGGTAATGGAGTACGGAGACGGAGGGGCTGACGGCACCCATCGACGAAACGTTGATGATTTTACCGTACCTCTGTTTTTTCATGTGCGGGATAACCGCCATGCAGACCAGAAAGGCGCCTTTGAGGTTTATGTTTATGATTTTATCCCAGTCCTCTTCCGTGGCCGTTTCGGTATCACCGCCCGTGACGCCGGTAACACCACCGGCATTATTGACCAGGATATCAATTTTCCCGAACTCCTTGATAGTCCTGTCTACCATATCATTAACTTCAGCACTGCTGGAGATATCAGCCTTTATTGCCAGCGCCCGTCGCCCCAGCGCCCTGACTTCTTCCGCCACTTTTTCAGCGCCTTCTATATGCAGGGCATTAACCACCACGTCACAGCCCTCCTGGGCAAACATGAGGGCAATACCCCGGCCCATCCCCTTGGCTCCTCCGGTAACGATAGCCACCCTGTTTTCAAGTAACACCTTAGCCTCCTTTGGTATTTTCTAAATCCAAACCCAATACAATAATTGTAACCTTACACGAAAGCTACAGTCAAAGTATCTCAAGTGATGATTAAATACGGATAATCAGTTCCAATTTTTCAGACCGGCGACATGTTTCCCGGCCAGTCGACCGGAAGCCAGCATCTCGCCAGCGTTAAGACCGCCGATGGCGTAGAGATTGCCGCAGATAGAGCCCATCTCGCCGGCGCTGTATAGTCTGGGAATGGCTTTTTTATATGGGTCCAGTACCTGACCGTAGGCGTTACGTCGCGGGCCGCCGCAGGTGTTGATACCTCCGGGATAGAGAGCGCACGAATAAAAAGGCGGCGTTACCAGGGGTTTGAGAGCCTCGACACCACGATTGAATTCAGGGTCGTAACCCTGCTCGCAATATCTGTTGTACTTATTCACAGTCTCTTCGAGGGTGGCCGGGTCCATGGCACCACCGATAAGACGTCCCAGTTCCGCAACAGTATCAGCTTTCTTTATCCAGCCTTTTTCGATTTCCCTCATATTATCGTGACTCCAGCCCTCAGGGCAGCCTCCCAGTTCCGTCGGGTAGGACTGGATGCCGAGAAGGTACTCGGTACCGGTGGCAGAGTTGGCCGCAATGGGACCCTGTTTCCTGATGGTCTCATCGAAAATCAGATAGGTCGGGACAGCGGCATACCCGGGCTCCTGCAGATTATAATCGGTATGTTTCAGCCACCAGTTATGACTTTTAATACGCACGCCCTCGTCGGTGTATCTCCTGCCGTACTTGTTTACCCAGATTCCCCTCCCGAAGACCAGCAGCCAGGCGGCTTTGCACTCGGGGACCCAGATATTCAGGTAGCCGCACATGGTATTCATGTGCCAGAGGTCGGCACCGACTTTCTGCGCCATCTTTATGCCGTCACCGGTATTGTAAGGCCACCCGGAGAATTTCAGAGGATAGGGCCGCAGATAATTGGCTTTCATCTCCTCATCGAACTCAAAGCCCCCGGTAGTCAGTACGACTCCTTTATTAGCTTTGATGGCCATTCTCTTGCCGTTGTGTTCAGCATAAACACCCCTTATCTCTCTCATATCGCCATCCTGGATTAACTCGACGGCGGGAGTAGCATACAGTACCCCGATGCCCCTGCTGTCCAGCTGTTTTTTCATCGTTTCCAGAAACCGGATGCCCCATCCCTTGATAGTGACATGGCCGTAAGAATCCCCTCCAGGGAATTTAGGATACTGGGCGGAACTCCGCTTCCTGATGCTGTGCTCAACTCCCATAGATGTCAGCCAATCATGATTGTGGGCCATTTCTTCCATGAATATCAGGCAGTCCTCCATGGGCACCACGGAAACCGGGGATGAGGGGTCGGCATCTTCCAGTCCGTTAGAGCTTATGGCGTACAGATGCTCAGCGGCTTTTTGGGGGTCGGTAGCAAACGCCGCCCCGATGCCCGACGTCCGGGTCTGCCCACCTCCCGGGAAGGGCGCTTTCTCCAGTATGATGACACTGACGCCGTTATCGTGAGCCGTGATAGCCGCGGAAATACCGGCACCCCCGTAACCCGCCACGACCACGTCGTATTCTTTATCCCACTCTATTGTTTCCATGATTTGAACCCCTTTTCATCTTGATATCTAATATCTTGATACCAAGGATACCACCTTTCACGTCAGCGTTACCAGTACGGGGAGCCAGGGGCTACCGCCGTTAAGTCTTTACAATGGGTGGATACAGCCATATAATTGAAAGGACACCGTGCCCCTGTAGCTCAGAGGATAGAGCAGCGGTTTCCTAAACCGCGTGTCGTGCGTTCGAGTCGCACCAGGGGTACCATTTTT
>DUFB01000106.1 GCA_011192005.1 Dehalococcoidia bacterium | reverse complement strand
GCGAACAGGGTTTTATCCTGCCGGTGGAAATTGCGGCGGTTTTATTGCTGGCAGCTATCGTGGGTGCCATCGTCATTGCGAGGGAGAAGGATAAGTAATGTCAGTAGGACTGGAACACTATCTGGTATTATCGGCGGTGCTGTTCTGCATCGGACTCTACGGTGCGCTGACCAAGCGTAACGCCGTTATCGTGCTAATGTGTATCGAGCTCATGCTCAATGCGGTCAATATCAGCCTGATAGCTTTCTCGAGTTATATCGTCCCGACGTTATTGACCGGGCAGGTGTTCGCCATCTTCGTGATGGTGGTCGCCGCTGCCGAGGTTGCCATAGGTCTGGCTATTATCCTGGCTATCTACCGCGGTCTTACGGATATCGATATCAACAATATTAACCTGATGAAGTGGTAACGGGGAGGTATTTGAAATGAAACACACGAGCGGCTGGGCTGGAGGATTATGGTTCGTCGGCTGGCTGTTTACCATTGGCTTCACCAATCTGGCCTGGTGGCAGGTGATTCTGGGAATCGTCGTATGGCCTTATTATCTGGGTAAAGAAGTCATTTCCGTAGTTGGAGGCTAGAACAGGGAAGTTTGGAGGGGCAAAATATAAAAAAATATATACAAGCGGGGCTTCTAAGAGGGGCGTCAGCCTCTCTTCCGTGACCTCCCCTCTCCTTTGAAGGAGAGGGAGACACAGGGGGTGAGGTAGAAAGGGCGAGCGGGTAGGTATAAAAAGGTAAAAAAATGTGGGTAGAAGTAAAAAAAGCCAATAGCCTGGTAATCGCGGAGATGTGGAAGGAATGCTTTGAAGGCGAAGGCATCCCCACCCGCATCATGCCCGTTTCCGGCCTGCCCATCGGGCAGGAACTCACCGGCTATTCGGTTATGGTACCGCAGGATAAAGAACACGTGATCAGGGATATTTTAAGGAAGCTATGATACCTTATCAGTACATCTGGCTCATCATGCTTATGCCGGCGTTCTCCTTTATCATCAACGGCATAATACTGAGGATTTTCTTTAAGCCTAAGGCTAAAATATACGGGTATGTTACCATCACCGCTATCGGCCTCTCGGCGATATTCTCCGTCTGGGCATTGATATCGCTCCTGACGGGTGACAGCCACGAGATAGCCGTCCCGGATATCACCTGGGCGGTTATCGAAAACGGCGTCACCATCCATATCGGTCTCATCGCCGACCAGCTTTCTATTGTCATGGCGATTGTCGTCTCCGTCGTCAGCTTGATGGTGCAGATATACTCGCTGGGTTACATGCATGACGACGATGCGGGATATTACCGCTACTATACCTTTATGTCCCTGTTCACCTTCTCCATGCTGGGATTGGTACTTTCCAATAATCTCCTCTTCACCTTCGTTTTCTGGGAGATGGTGGGACTCTGCTCCTACCTGCTCATCGGCTTCTGGTTCCACCGGAAATCTGCCGCCGATGCCGCCAAGAAAGCCTTTATCGTTACCCGAATCGGCGATTTCGGTTTCCTGGCGGGCATACTGATTCTCTATCTCAACACCGGCACTTTCGATATCGCTGAGTTACACCACCTGGCCGTGACCGGTGTTCTTGGCGGCATGGTGCTTACCTGGGCGGCTATCGGACTCTTCGCCGGGGCTATTGGCAAGAGCGCCCAGTTCCCGCTGCACGTCTGGCTGCCCGACGCCATGGAAGGTCCCACCCCGGTCAGCGCTCTTATCCATTCCGCCACCATGGTCTGCGCCGGTGTCTTCCTGGTAGCCCGCACGATGCCCATGTTCATCTATTCGGTTGACGCCATTACCGTCGTCGCCGTTATCGGCGGCTTTACCGCGATATTCGCCGCCACCATGGGCCTGGCGGCTAATGATATAAAACGCGTCCTAGCTTACTCTACCATCAGCCAGATAGGCTATATGATGCTGGGACTTGGAGCCGTCGGCATGGGACTGGCTCATGAAATCGCCGACGGACACCTGCATGTCGGCACCGAGGAGATGCTGGTTATCGCCAAGGGTGCTGTGGCGGTAGGCATGTTCCATCTATTCACCCATGCCTTCTTCAAGTCACTTCTCTTCATGGCTTCGGGTAACGTCAGCCACTCCACGGGTACCTTCGATATGCGCCTCATGGGCGGGCTGAAGAAGACCATGCCCTGGACGTACGCCGTTTTCCTCATCGGCAGCCTGAGCCTGGCGGGTATCTGGCCGCTTTCCGGTTTCTGGAGCAAGGACGAGATACTGGTTAGCGCCCTGGACAACCAGCCGGTGCTGTTCGCTCTCGCCTTGATAACCGTCTTCCTCACCGCTTTCTACATGTTCCGCGCTATCTACATGACCTTCCACGGTGAGTATAAGGGCGGCGCTACCGACGACGGAGTAGACCACAGCCATACCCATGAAGCACCCAAAGTAATGGTGTACCCGCTGGTATTCCTGGCGCTGCTGGCGATATTCATCGGCTGGTGGAACCTTACCGGTGGCTTTGCCGACTTCATGGGGCATCACGTCGAACATGCCGCTCACAGCTTCTTCGGTGGACTGTTCAATCCCTTTACCCACGCCCTGCCGGTTATCGCTCTGCTGGTGGGCCTGTTCGGTATTTTCTCGGCTTATGCCGTCTATAACAAGAAATGGATTACGGCGGAATCCATCGGTAAATTCTTCGGACCGCTTTACACGCTGGTCTTCCGCAAGTACTTCTTCGATGAACTCTACGAGAATATCATCGTAAAGCTAGCTCTGGTAAAGGGCCTATTCACCGGTTTCTCGTTATTTGACAGCAAGGGCGTCGACGGGACCGTTAACGGCGTATCCAGCGTCGTTATCAGCGGCGGCAGGGCTGTCCGTCAAGCTCAGACGGGACAGCTCCAGCTTTACGGATTCTTTATCGTGCTGGGACTGGTTATTATCGGTCTCTGCGTGTATTTCTTCGGATAAATAGACAAGTGAAAAGGGAGGCCTGGAGGGGCGAAGCCCCTCCGAAGAACCACCTCCCCCTCTCCTTGACAGGAGAGGGGGATACAGGGGGTGAGGTAGAAAAAAGAAAGGCTATTGGGAGATAATTTAGTTGGATTTTAATTATCTATCAACCATACTGTTTCTCCCCGCCGCGGGAGCCATTATCATTGCCTTTATCTCCAGCCGGAACGAAAAGGCGATTAAGTGGACTGCTTTTATCTTCACGGCTGTCCCGCTGGTACTGGCTATCTACCTCTTCTGCGCCTTCGACCGCTCGCTGAGCGCGGCGGGAACGATCCAGTTCGAGGAGAAATACCTCTGGATAGCCCCCCTAAGCGCCCATTATCATCTGGGCGTGGACGGACTGAGCATGCCGCTGGTCCTTCTGACCGCTTTCCTCGGCTTCCTAGCGGTGCTCATATCCTGGAAGATTCACGAACGACCGCGCGAGTACTTCGCCTGGCTTCTCCTGCTGGAAACAAGTATCATCGGCGTTTTCGCCTCGCTCGACCTGCTGCTCTTCTTCATCATGTGGGAGATAGAGGTCATCCCGATGTACTTCCTGATTTCCATCTGGGGCTCGGGACGGCGCGATTACTCGGCGATTAAGTACGTTTTGTATACCCTGTTCGGCAGCGCTTTTATGCTGGCGGGTATTCTCAGCCTTTACTTTACCACCGGCAGCCTGAGTATGCCGGATATCGCCAACCAGGGTCTCGGTATGGTGCAGGCGATAATGCCGGCCGGCGCCATCTTCTGGCTGCTCTTCATCGGCTTCGCCATCAAGCTGCCGATGTTCCCGTTCCACACCTGGCTCCCGGATGCCCATACCGATGCGCCTACCGCCGTCAGCGTGATGCTGGCCGGCGTACTCATCAAGATGGGCGGCTACGGTATGATTCGACTCTGCGTGTTCATGTTCCCCGGTCCCGCCCAGGACTACGCCCAGCTGCTGATAATATTGGCGCTAATCGGCATCCTCTACGGTGCGGCGGTAACCCTGATGCAGACGGACATCAAGAGGATGATTGCCTACAGTTCTATCAGCCACATGGGCTACGTGCTCCTCGGCATCTTCGCCCTGGGGCAGGTCAGCCTTACCGGTGCAGCTCTCCAGATGTTCAGCCACGGCGTCGTTACCGGACTGCTCTTCGCCATGGCGGGACTGGTAATACACAATATTGAAACGCGTGACCTCCGCCAGCTGGGAGGTCTGGCACGCCAGGTACCGACGATGACGGTCGTCTTTTCCGTGGCCGGGCTGGCTTCGCTGGGACTTCCCCTCACCAGCGGTTTCGCCGCTGAGTTCCTTATCTTCCTGGGCAGTTTCAACAGCGGCGTTGTCCCCAATATAGAGATTTACACACTGATTGCCGTGGTGGGTGTTGTCCTTACCGCGGGTTACATCCTCTGGTTGATACAACAGGCTTTCTACGGTCCGGTCAATAAGAATTTCGACGGCGTTAAGGACGCCGACGGACTGGAGAAATTCTATATGTACGTTCTGGTGGCGGTTATTATGCTGGTAGGTATCTATCCCGCCGTTTTGACGGATGTTTTCAAGCTGGGAATCTCGCCGATAGCGGGCTTGTTCGGCGGTTAAAATAGAGGTTAATAAGGAGAATAGGATTTGAACCTGCATCTGTTCGTGCCGGAGATAACGATGGCGGCTTTTGCCGTTCTGGTAATCCTGCTTGACCTCTTCGTGCGTCAGAAAGCGGTACTCAGGGGCGTCAGCATCATCGGCTTGCTCGCCGTTATCGGCTATAGCCTGGGGATGTGGAACGGCATTTCCGACGAGTTACCCGCGTTCATATTCAATAGCATGCTGGCCGTCGATAATTTCAGCCTGTTCTTCAAGATACTGCTCGCCGCCATCGCCGTCCTGGTTATCCTAGCTTCCGCCGATTACGCCAGTAAGTTCACCCGCTTCCAGGGAGAGTACTACGCCCTGATTCTGCTCTCCGCTCTGGGCATGATGTTGATGGCCGCCGCCTCCGACCTAATTTCGCTGTATATCTCTCTGGAGCTGGCCAGTATCTCTCTATACGTCCTCGTCAGTTTCCTCAAGGACCGCAAGTCCACCGAGGCCTCTTTGAAATACCTCCTCCTTGGTGCGATAGCTTCGGCGGTACTCCTTTACGGCATGGCGCTCGTCTTCGGTGTCACCGGTCAGACGCAGCTCGACGCTGTTGCCGCTTCTATTCAGTCGATGGGACTGGGGGGTCTCGTCGACAATCCGGCGTTACTGATCGGTATCGTGTTAATGATCGCCGGCCTCGGCTTTAAGATTGCCGCTGTCCCCTTCCAGATGTGGGTGCCCGATGTTTACGAAGGCGCCCCCACCCCGATTACCGCCTATCTCTCGGTCGCCAGCAAGGCCGCCGGCTTTGCCTTTATCCTGCGCATCTTCTACTCGGCTTTCGGCATGCCCGACTGGCTCAGTCAGAACTGGGGCATGATATTCGCTGTGCTGGCGGTTTTCAGCATGTTTATCGGTAATATCGTGGCGATACCCCAGACCAATATCAAGCGTATGCTGGGTTATTCCAGCATCGCCCAAGCCGGCTATCTCATGGTAGGTCTCGCTACGCTGGGATTCGCCTCCGCCGGCGCTATCGCCGGACAGAGCACCATCCTTTTCTTCCTCGCCAGCTATACGGTTACCAACCTCGGAGCGTTTATCGTCGTTATTGCCATTTCTAACAAAATAAACAGCGATAATATCGAAGATTACTCCGGGATGGGCAAGCGCTCGCCTGTGCTGGCTCTGGCACTGACCCTCTGCCTGGTATCCCTCATCGGTATGCCTCCGGCCGCTGGTTTTATGGCCAAGTTCTATATCTTCAGCGCCGCCGTCCAGCAGGACCTCATCTGGCTGGTGGTCATTGCCGTCATCAACAGCGTCATCTCCGCCTACTACTATCTCCGCGTCGTCAAAGTGATGTGGTTCGGCGAACCGGCCACCCCCGAGAACGTACCTTCCACCGTCGCCCCCCGGGTGGCTCTCATCATCTCCTGCCTGTTCGTGCTGCTGCTGGGTATCATCCCCGGCCAGCTCATGAAACTAGCGGAGATTGCCGGTAAAATATTCGGCGGATAGCCCGGTCTTTTGTTAAATCTCTTGACAATCTTTCTTTATCATCGTATAATGAATGAACGTTCATTCATTAATATCATGGGGTATTCATAATGGCCAGCCGGGAAGAAAGGAAGAAACGCATTACCCAGCGTCGTGAAAAGCAAATCCTCGATGCTGCCCTGCTCGTCTTCTCGCGCAAGGGATTCGATAAGGCTACCGTCCCCGATATCGCCCGCCAGGCGGGAATAGCCGTCGGTACCATCTATAACTACTACCCCGGCAAGAGAGACCTCCTGATAGCTATCACCAACAAGTACATCATCGCTCCGTTCGCGGAATTCGCCGCTAACAATGCAGGTTATACCGATGCCGGTTTTATTGCCGCCATCATGGAAAACAGGTTGAGTTTCGGACTCGAAGGCCTGGAAAAATTCCTTCCCCTCTTTATCGAAATGCAGCGTGACCCCGAGCTCCGTCGCCGGTACTCGGAGAAAGTCCTGAGTCCGGTAATGACCATGATGGAAAAACTCGTGGCTTCGCGAATAGAAGCGGGGGCTTTCCGCGATGTCAATCCCGCCGTGGTCACCCGGGCTATCGGCGGCATGGTCATTGGCTTCATGCTGCTGTACCGGGTCGAGGGAGACAGGAGCCCCATCCACGGCATCGACCGTAAAAACCTGGCTGATGAGCTGGCTTCGCTGGTCTTCCAGGGGCTTGTCAGAAAATAGACTGCCGGGAGGTATTTGGTGAAAAAACTGGGTAACTTTATCTACGACCATTCCAGGCTCATCATTGCCTTCGTGGCCATCGTCAATATTGTCTCGATTATATCCTTCATCCGCTTTGACCTGGATACGGACTTCCTGGCTTTCTTTTCCAAAGGCAACCCGAAAGCCGAGGCGTATATTGAGCTTGGCGCCAAATATTACAGCGGCGAGACTATCTCAGTACTGGTTGAACATGACGGCGCGCTGCTGGAAAAAGAAAACCTGCTCGAGGTCTTTGCCCTTCAGGGTGATATTCAGCAAATCACCGATGTTGCCCGAGTGCAGAGTTTTATCCCCCCCGAGATTTTATCCCCCGGCGGTATTACCAGGGTAGACACCGCCTACATTGAAGCAAACTACGAAGAACTGCGGGATTTCATTGAAAACAAATACTTTATGACCAACCAATTCCTCAATGCCGATGGTGACAGCGCCGTGATAATCGTCGGCCTTACCCCCGACGCCGATGCCGGCAAGGTCATCGATTCTCTTAAAGTACTGATGGAGGACAGCCCGTTCCGCCTTTCCCTGGCCGGCAACGAGGTCATCAAGGACACCATCTTAAGCTACTTGATAAGGATACTCGCCATACTACCGCCCTGCGCTATTATTCTGGTACTTCTGGTTTTCTACCTTGTACTGAAAAAGCGCCTGCTCACCGTCCTTTCCATCGTGCCCGCCGGGCTTGCCGCTCTCTGGACCTTCGGCACGATATTCTGGAGCGGCCAGGACCTCAATCTGGTATCGGCTATATGCCCCATATTTATCCTGGTAATCGGCTCGGCTTACGGACTGCATTATATCAGTCACTACCTGGATAATATCGGTAAGTACCCGGACCGCCGCCAGCTGACCGTCGAGACGTTGAGGATGGTCGGTACCCCGATATTCCTAGCCACCCTCACCACCATGGCCGGATTCGCCTCGCTCACCTGGACGGAGGTAGTCCCGATGCGCCAGATGGGTATCTTCGTTACGCTGGGAATCGCCTACGCGGGCTTTATGGCTCTTTTCTTCCTGCCTGCCCTGCTGTCCCGGATGAAAGTCCCCGAAAAGCCGGCTCAATCCGGGGAAAGCCTCATTAACAGGTTCGTACTCAGGGCATCGCGCCAGAGAATCCTGATATCCATCATCTTCGCCGCTATCATCATTGTCGCCGCGGTGTACATCCCCGGTATCCACGTGGTATCCGACCAGCTTATGTATTTTAAAGAAGGCTCTGAAATTAGGCAGACCTACGACCGTGTGGAAGAGCAGTTCGGCGGGGCGATACCGCTTACCGGAGAGATAATAGCCGTGCAGGGAAAGGAAGACCTGCTCAATACCGAGTTCGCCATGAAAGTCCTGGAGACGGAAAGGGAACTGGAAAACGTGCCCGGTATCAAGAGCGCCTTCTCTATATTCGACCTGCTCAAAGGCATCAATCTTATGGCCACAAGCGTGGACGCCTACCCCGATAACCCCGTCTTCACCCGCATGATACTGACTCAGGTAAGCAGTGACGATCAGCGTACCTGGATATCGGAGGATGGTTTCAGGATGATGGTCAGGACCGAAGGTCTGACCTCCGACGATATAGAAAATCTGGATCAATTCGTCGATGAGCACAATGACGTTATCCGGATCGTCACCGGTATGCCGGTGCTCTTCGACGAGATGAATCGGCTGGTTGTGAAAAGCCAGATACAGAGTCTGGCGCTGGCTCTTGGCCTGATTTTCATCATGCTCTGGCTGACGCTGCGCCGGATTACCGCCGCCCTGGCCGGCCTGCTGCCGATTGCTATTACCATCGCCGCTATCCTGGGGATGCTCTCGATAACCGGGTTCCACCTCAATATCATGACCGCTAATCTATCGGCGATAGCCATCGGCGTCGGCGTGGACTATTCCATACACCTGATATCGGGTATTTACTATTACCGCCGCGAGGGGATGGACCGCCAGGAGTCGTTGCGGGAAGCGCTAACCACCGTTTCCCGTCCGGTACTGGCCAACGCCTTCGGCCTGGCGATAGGACTGTCCGCCCTGTTCTTCTCACCTCTCCGTATCCACACCCAGGCGGCCTCGGTAATGTGGGTGGCGATGGTGGTTTCTTCGACGGCGGCTCTACTGCTGGTACCGATTTTCTATTCGGGATGGCGCCGCGTACGGGAAAAATAACCAGAAAAGCCCGACCTTCCCGCCTCAAAGACTGACAAGGTCGGGCCTCATCTTCTTCAGAAAGCAGATACTAAACTTCGATTACCCCGAACCTCTCCTCGAGCGCGGCTTTATCCCATATCTTGCCGGTGGCTTCCTGCGCGGGCAGTCCGGCTAGCATGGCGGGGTATTTCTGCCAGATAATCGGCTCCTCGTAAGCGCTGGTATCGCGGCCCTTCATGTACTCCATGACCACCTCGGTCTTGACGAA
>DUFB01000105.1 GCA_011192005.1 Dehalococcoidia bacterium | reverse complement strand
GTAATTTTTAACTTCGTATCATCCCCAGCTTTATAAAAAGCACCCCAGAGTAGTGCCAATGGCATAATCAGGACGCCGATGAGATATAGCCATTTAACTTCGGCGCCGGCACCAATGATCGTCAATAGTAGTCCCAGAGCTAGTGCCACCAACATTTCTACCATTTTTTTGACCCTCCCTTGATACTGATATTACAGCTCCATTTATCTGTTCTTGGTAGTTTATGCTTATTGAAATATTTTGTCAAATCAAGGGTAAACTGACTTTTTCCACGTTCGGCACCGCCGGATTATTCCTTGGATGATATTCATCCGTGGTACCCTTTTCATGTAAGCTACGTAATCATCCCCGAATTGCTGTATCAGCCTTTTTTCTTCCCATATCGTACTGAAATACAAAATGAGAACTCCGGGAATACCGAGCACGGCGAAAAGCCAGTGGGGATAAAAAAGAATGGTGGTAAGAAAAAGTGCGAGAATACCGCCCAGATACTGCGGGTGTCTGACGACCGAATATATACCGGTATCCACCAGCCTGGTGGTGTGGACGAAGGATTTACCCCTGGCCACGCCACCGTGTCGTGGGAATGTTATGATGGGAGCCATGACCAATATCATACCGATGACCCAGATTATCCAGCCGATGACGAAAGAGGGAAGATAGAAACCGACTTCCAGCACGCCGCTTAATACCAGGGGATTCGCGGGGAAACAGGCGATGCACAGTAAAGTAAGGATGGTCATCACTAGGATTTCTTTGTTCTTCGTCCAGTCCATGTCTAAATACCGTAAAACGGCAGTATAATTACGTTAATATCCCGGAGATGGCTTCTCCGAGCTTTTTAATGATATCGCCGTCATACCGCTCGATATTACCCTCATCACAGAGCCTGGCCAGCTCGGGGTCTATCGGCATCTGGGCCAGGAGCGGGGCATTGGCAGCTTGCGCCATCTCCTCCCCGTGGCTTTTACCGAATATTTCCATCTTCTTGTCAATCTCGGGTAGGTAAAGATAGCTCATGTTCTCGACCACCCCCAGGATGGGTTTTTCCATACGCTGCGCCATCTTTACCGCCTTCCTGACGACCATATTCGTCAGGTCCTGGGGAGTAAATACGATTATTATCCCGGAGACAGGCAGACTCTGCATTACCGTAAGCGGAGCGTCGGCGGTCCCGGGCGGTAGGTCTACCACCAGGCAATCAAGCTGACCCCAGAGTACATCCTCCCAGAACTGTGTTATCGTCCGTCCGATAAGGGGTCCGCGCCAGATAACGGCTTCGTCCTCATCGGGAAGCAGAAGGTTGATGGACATTACCTCGATGCCCGACCGTGAAGGTACTGGCATTATGCCGCTTTCAGTACCCATCAGTCTGCCCTTTACTCCGAGCATTTTGGGAATGCTCGGGCCGGTAATATCGGCATCAAGGATGCCTGTATCCTTTCCCTGACGGTGCAGCGATATTGCTAAAAGACAGGATACCAGGGACTTGCCTACTCCGCCCTTGCCGCTCATAACGGCGACAACACTCCTGACCTGATTGATATCTTTGGCTTTCCCCTCAACAAATTCAACTTCAACTTCGCCAGCATCGTCCAGTTTGCTTACCGCTTTCTTGATATTTTCCGCCAGGTTCTGCTGTATTTCGGGAGACAGAGCCGTGGAGGCCATTTTTATACTCGTTTTGCCGTCATGGATACTGATATCACGTACCAGGTTCATCTTTACAAGACTGCGCATTACTCCCGGGATTAACACTTTATCAAGGCTATCCCTGATTTTCTCCTCGGTTGACATTACTGCTCCTCTCACATAAACAGGCTAATGAGCGCATTCGCGCGAATCATGGTCGCAAACATTATCCCCGGTGGCTAGAGCGCCGCGTAGATAATTGAGAACCGCCTGCTCGGGGTCGCTTTCCATCGCGCCGAGCACGACGTTGATACTCTGCTGCTGCAGCAGGTCTACCGCCCGTGGTCCCATGCCCCCGGCAATAACCACGTCAGCCCCTTTTTGTGCCAGCCAGACGGGAAGAAGTCCGGGCTGGTGTTCCGGGGACACGATGAACTCTCTATTGGTAATTTCCTTCTTCTGCTCATCGACATCGAAGAAAGCGAATTGCTCACAATGTCCGAAGTGGGGTGACATCACTCCACCGGATACGGGTACCGCGTATTTCATTGAATACCTCCAGATTTTTATTCTATTTTCAGCCCGTATACAGGCTTACCGTCTTTGGATCCTATCGTGACCGTTACTTTTTTACCTTCGGCGAGATATTTCTCAGACTTATCACGCAGTTGTTTCGATTCGGGTGACTGCAGGAAAGTCGCCAGGGCTTCGTACTTCTCCTGGACAGCCTTATTGATGCCCTCCTCCCGGAGCAACTGCATCAGGCAGCCGTTTAGCTCCTGCTCACCCAGGCATTTTATACACTTGCCCGGTATTTCGTTGGTTGAATATCTTGGCTCAAGTTCATACGATTCCACGTGTTTATCCCCCGTTTAATTCATCATGACACAAACGTCATGGACTACCTTAAGGTTATTTTCCCGGCAGAAATGGATGGCGGCTTCGCTTTCCGAGCCGGGTTGCAGCCAGATTCGGTCCAGTCCCAGCGCCACGCATTCTCTGAGGATAGACTCGGTGGCTGAAGGAGGTACGACAAAATCAACGACGTCTACTTTTACCGGTAAATCGGTAAGTGTAGCGTAGCATTTCATACCTTCAACCGTTTTCAGCCGGGGATTGACCGGATAGACATCGTAATTCCGCTTCTTCAGGTTTTTCAGTATTTGATTGCCGTATTTCTCGGGATTATCGGTAGCCCCGACGACCGCAAACTTCTTTTGCGCCATAAATTCCTTGATTAAATCCTGCAAATCTACCTCCAGCTTAACCGCCTAGACGATCGATAATTATATTCCACAATTTCTCTATATGTTGCGCCGCACCGTTGGGATTATACTCCATAACCGTTTTGCCATGAATCATCGCTTCGGTCACCTTACTATCGTAGGGTATTTTTGACGCGATGTCTATCCCCTGATTCCGGCAATAGGCTTCTATCTTGCGAGTATTAGCATCATTGATATCGAATTTATTAATACATACCAGGGCCGGTACCGTAAAATGCCGGCAAACCCCGATGACCCGTTCCAGGTCATGCTGACCGGAAAGCGTAGGCTCGGTCACCAGTAGTGCCAGGTCAGTACCTGAAAGAGACGAAATAACCGGGCAGCCGATGCCGGGCGGGCCGTCGCTGATGATTAATTCAATACCGCTCTCCTCTGCTATCTTTTTAGCCTGCTGTCGTACCATGGCCACCAGCTTGCCGGAATTTTCCTGGGCGATACCGAGTCTGGCGTGAACCAGTGTCCCGTACTTCGTCTTGGAGATAAACCAGTGCCCGGCCAGGTTTTCTTTCATGGTAATGGCTTCGGCAGGGCAGACGTTGGCGCAGAAACCGCAACCTTCGCATGAAGCGTCATCAACCACAAGGTCGTGAATAGCGTCAAAGCGGCAGAGCTGCTCGCATAAGCCGCAATGGGTACACTTCGCCCCGTCAATAACGGCGGTCTGCCCGCTCCAGAACTCATGCTCTTCCCCGTGTTCCGGCTGCAGCAACAGGTAAAGGTCGGCGGCATCAACGTCGCAGTCAACCATAACCTTGCTTTTCGCCAGGTAGGCAAAAGCACCGACGATACTCGTCTTGCCAGTACCTCCCTTACCGCTCAGGACAACGATTTCTTTCATCCACAATCTCCGTGATTTTATCAAAAAGTCCGATAAATTCCTTCTGCCATGCCGGTATTCCTTCGGCCAGCGTGATGCCGCGCGAATAGAGGCGGGCGATTTCCATGTCCAGCGGTACGGTCATCAGGACGGGGATATATTCCGATTCGCAGTAATCAATCACGTTTTTATCACCGTTACCCGCTCGATTAAGAACTACGCCGCAGGGTATGCCGAGCTCCTTCATCGTGGCTACCGCCAGCTTCAGGTCGTTAAGACCGAAAGGTGTCGGTTCGGTCACCAGCAGGCAGAAATCGCTGCCTTTAA
Organism: Dehalococcoidia bacterium; assembly: GCA_011192005.1. GTDB lineage: Bacteria > Chloroflexota > Dehalococcoidia > Dehalococcoidales > RBG-16-60-22 > W425. The sequence continues at coordinate 5,900 of DUFB01000105.1, read as the reverse complement.
CCGATTCCACTACCGGGCAGGATGTACCGGGTGGGGCATCGATAATAGCGACACCGTCGTTATTAGTGCGTTCCTTTACCTTACGGATTACGGGGGGCGCCATGGCTTCTCCAACGGTTAGCCTGCCCTGCGTGAAGTCAATACTGTCCGCTTTACCCGACTCGATAACCCCGGTTTCCCTGTTTTCCTCGGTTATCGCCTTTTCCGGGCAGAGATAGCTGCAGGCTCCACAGCCATGACAGAGCTCGGGGAACGTCAGCACATATTCCCCGGCAACCGCGATGGCGTTAAAAGCGCATACCTCGGCACAACGACCGCACCGGGTACATATGGCCTCATCGACAACGGGTACGGGTATCCCAACCGCTTCTGTCCTGTCGATAACCGGTCTAATAAATATATGGTCATTCGGCTCCTCGACATCGCAGTCCAGAAGCTGTACCTGAGCTTTATTTCTCAGTGATAGAGCCAGGCTGGTGGCAATCAGGGTTTTCCCCGTACCGCCTTTGCCGCTGGCGACGGATATTATCATATTATCCTCTTACCATTTTCGTGCCGCACTTGGGGCAGTTCATGTCATAACAGGGTGTCCCCCGTCGGTGAGGTACCTTCTCACCACAGCTCGGGCAGACACAATTTCCGCTGGGTCCGGCACCGGGCCGATTACCACCCATCCTGCCGCCCCGCTGTCCGCGTCCGGTGGGAGGCCCTGTTCCATCTCCTCTGGGCATGATATTACCTCCGGTTTTTAATTGTTATTTACCTTTATTCATTCCGGAATGAGAGGATACGTTTGCTTCTGAAATGGCATTATACTTTCCCGCTTTATAGCTAGCCACGGCTTCCTGTACTGAACCGGAAACACCGGTCATAACCGAGATTTTGGCGGCTTTAAGGACATTAAAAGCATTGGGGCCGCAGTTACCGGTCAGTACCGCCTCCACGCCTTTTCCTACGATTAGCTGAGCGGTAGCGATACCGGCGCCACCCCCGGCAGCAGCGCTGGAGTTCTCGATACCCTCGAACTCCATGGTGTCGGGGTCAACGATAACAAAATACTGGCAGCGTCCAAAGCGCGGGTCAACCTGGGCGCTCAGGTTTGGCGCTGTAGCTGATACGGCGATTTTCATGAACCTGTTTCCTCCCTCGACATATTAATTTTCAATGCGGCTGGAAACACAACCTTTCCAGCCCGAGCAGGGCTGAGATACCAGCCCCGGTGACACCAAAGATAATGAGTCTTTTTCCGTGGGTATCCGCCAGCGTCTTAATCTCATCGTAAGTCGCATTGACGACAGTGCTGGAGGTAGCCAGCACGATATCGCACCAGCTAATCAACCTTTCGGTATCGGTGCGCCCGTCCCAGATTTCGGCGCCGAATTTCTTCGTGCCGATATTCTTGGGATTCAGGTCGGTACAGCGGACATTATCCGCTCCCAGCGTCGTTACCAGATTTTCCAGGATAGCTGGCTGGTAGCCAATCATACCCAATTTTACACGGCCGAACTTTTCCAGTATATATTGCGCTATTTCACCGGCGCATTTCTCCGGCTCCTCATCATGGCAGTGACGGACGCCCGTGACCATACCCAGGTGTGACATGACCGCGTTGAGGGTGGCATCGAACACCGCCCGGTTATCAGTAGATTCCAGAGTCATATCCAGGACATCATTCAGAGAGCCTTTGAATTCATTGGGCCTATCCGTGAAAGCCTGCCCGTAGCTGTCCCTGAACCTGGCCTCAATCATAACCTCTCTACCCTCCAGCAGGGGAAAGTCTTGCCGGGAAGGACTGCCGATAGCCTCTTCAGCCGTCAGCGTTCCGACGGTAACCTCCACCAGCTCATCACCGAAATTATGTTCGGCGACAATCTCCTGAAGTTTTTCCTTTGCTTTTTCGATGATGGATTTCATTGCTGGTATTCCATTATTTCCTCAGCATTGACGAAGTACCCCAGCTCTTCGAAAACGGCTTTGCCCTCTGCCGATGTTATGAAATCGATGAAATTTTGTGCCTTTTCTGTATCACGACAATATCTAGTAATCGCTATCTGCATCTCACCGATGCCGGTAATCTGTTCGGGAGGGAGGAAGATGTTTTCAATCTTGTCCGCATTTTGTACCGCGTAGAAGTGCCAGAGAATACCGGCATCCGCCTGTTCCATTATCAACACCGTCAGCAGGTTGTCGGGTCGGGCTGCTTCGGTGACGATATTTTTACCGATTTCTTCGGCGAGTCCGGCCTTGGCGAAAATTTCCGGTGAGTACTTGCCCAGCAGGGTAGTTTCCGGACGTGTAACCGCTACCTTAACGCCCGGACGGGCCAAGTCAGCCAGGGTATGAATATTACCGGGATTACCTTTAGGTACGGCGATAACCGGAATCATGTAAGCCACGCTGACAACGGTATCCGGTTCTATTGCCTGTTTCTCGATGGCTTTCTCTATAAAACTCTGCTCAGGGGCGATGTATAAGTCGCCGCTTTTTGCCAATGTCATCTGGGAGAGAACCTCGCCACCGCCACTGTAGGTAACCTCTACTCTGATACCGTACTGTTCCTGGAACTGCTGGCAGATTGCGTCAATGGCCGGTTTGGCACCGGCGGCAGCAAAGATGCTCAGTACCGGAGATTCTCCGGAACAGGCAGGGACCAGACCCAAAGCTGCGGCCAAGAGTACGGCGAAAGGGGTTATTAACAGGGTATGCTGGTTCGGCTTTGAGAGCAATTTAATTGCCACCTTTCCTCATGGTGAGTCTTCGGACGCCTTTGATCTGCCGGTAGGTCGCCCCCTGGCTGACGCTGCGCAGCACGGTTTCCGGCTCGGTCACCAGTGTTCCCGCGACGGCGTCAATTCCCCAATCGAAGAGAACGGGTGAAAGCGGCGCCGTCCCTCCGAGAACGACGATATACGCATCGGAGCGACAGAGAGCAAGTAAATTTTCGATGGTATGATTGGTAAAAGCGGTGCCGGTAATACCGACGATGTCCGCTTCGGGGAGAATATTTTCAGATTCTGCTTCGCCGAGGTCGCCTTCCCGGGGATTTTTTTCAATGACGGATAGCCCGCCAGCCACGGTGCGAAGACGTGAAATAAACGGAAAGTGCCCGACCACAACCAATTTCTTTCCCTCTCCTTTACTCATGAGAAGGTCACCGGCATTGAGTTCTTCACAGCTGCTTTCATCGACCCTGATAAGGGAGTTGATGGCAGCCATGCCTATAGCTGCCTCGACTTCACTCGATGAGAGAGCCATATGGGACAGGCTTTCCGGGCTCTCGTCAAGTAAAAATCCGGCGTTTTTCACGGGGCTTTTATCATGGTGGGGACCGGAGTCGTGGGGTGTTGACGCCAGGCCGCATTGCCGCGTTAACACGGCTGTCTGGAAGGGTCCCTGGCGGATATCCCGCAACGGAGCCTGGAAATCCAGTGTAGAAAGAACGTCAGTAATTATCTTCATCGTCTGTTCTCAAAACCCAGAAAGCAGGTATCATACGTTCCGTCCGCGACGTTTACTCCGGCTTGTCCTTCCCTGTCCGTATTCCGCTAAAGGTATTGCCTGTACATCCGGTGTACTGCATGTCGGGCAGTATTCGGGTGCGGCGTTGGCGGATTTTGCCAGGTCCCATTCATGCCCGCGGCGACAGCGAAAGCGGTTAAAAGCCGTCTCAAAATTCCCTCCCTTGATGTTTACGGCTTTGCCGTTGAGGATGGCGTCGGCTATCTTCTGTCGCGCGGATGCCAGTACCCGCTGGAAGGTCGGTCGCGATATATTCATCTTTTCCGCGCCTTCTCCCTGCTCCAGTCCTTCCAGGTCTTTAAGCCGCAGAGCCTCGGCTTCTTCTACGGAAAGAACCACTTCTCCCAGAGTGCTTAGCGGTATGCCGGCCGGCTTGAAATAGGTTACCTCGGGCAGGAAGGCTACTCTTCTGCATTTTTGCGGTCGAGGCATTTCTATCGTAAATCCTTCCTGAGTAATGAGCATATGCTCATAATAATACTATCATATAATTCATGAGGAGTCAATACCTGCTGATACGGATTGGTGAGACCAGATGAAGAAGGGAGCAGTTAGTTTTTAAGTATGAGAATTCCAATGGTACGATACCAAGATAAAGCAATTACTCAGCCATTTAGATGTTATTGCAATATTCCCGCTATTATTCTGATATAGAATTCTTTTCTTCCCTCTCCCGCAGCAGGTCGATTTGTCGCTGTAGCTTCTTCTGTTTCCGTTGCATATAGAAGACGTAACCGAAAACTACTGCCCATATCACTGTATAAGCTGCCAGGAGGTATCCCGCGTTTTCCATCCGAATATTCTCCTAATCGCTCTGAATATTTTTCATATGTTTTATCTCGGCTTCCATTGTTTTCAGACTGGTACTCTGCATAACCAGGATAACGTACAGAACCGTGAAAGCGGCCAGGCAGACCAGCAACGTTATCAGCATGGAATTTTCCAGGCCACCCTCGAAGATAATGGTGGTGGGGTGCTGTGTCCGCCAGAGGTTTACGGTAAAAAATACAATTGGCACATCGATGAACCCGACGATTCCTATCACCGCACTGTACCGGGCGCCGCGGGCGGAATCGGTGGCCAGACTGCGTACCAGAAGATACCCGATGTATATCAGCCAGAGCACCAGTGAGGTTGTCAGGCGGGCATCCCAGGTCCACCAGATACCCCAGGCCGGTTTCGCCCATATCGGCCCGGTTATCAGGACCAGTGTGGTGAAGATAACGCCAATCTCCGCCGAGGCGCAGCCGATGGCATCCCATTTGGTGGTTCGCTTCCGGAGGTAGAGAATGCTGGAAATGAAAGTTATGAAAAATGCCAGAAAACTCACCCAGGCGACGGGCACGTGGAAATAGAATATGCGTTGCACGATACCGGATTCTTTCTCCGTGGGTACGTAGACGAAGACCATGCTGAGTGCCGCTACCATCAGGGCGAACCCCAGTCCCCATAATATGAGGTTTCTTACAGTGTGATTGTTATCCATATTATTATCAAGCTAATATAAGAACTGACTACTCCTCGATCACGTATTCAAAAACAAGCGTCGCTATCACCAGGTAAATAATATCAAAGGCTACCATAATTTGCAGCCATGTTGAAATTTCTCCCCAGGGCATTCCTGCCAGTACCGGCCCCGTAGCCTTGACGGCGGAGACTATTACCGGTACCACCACCGGTAGTAACAGTACCGGCAGCATGATGTCTCTCGACCGCGTGTTTACAGCCAGAGCCGAAAAAAGCGTGCCCACGGCGGAAAATCCCAGGAGAGCCAGTATGATAATCAGGGCAAGCCTCGGGAGGAAGATAGGCAGGTTAAAAAGAGCTAAAAATACTGGCGTTATTACCACGGCTATCACCAGCATGAAGGTAAAAATACCCGCCAGCTTTCCCCAGTAGATAACAGAGCGGTCCACGGGACAGAGCATCAGTCCCTCCAGTCGGGAGTTTTCTTTCTCTATAGCGAAGGTACGGTTCAGCCCGATTACCCCCCCGAAGGTTAAAGCCACCCATAATATACCCGAGGCGACGGTGTCACTTGCTCCGGTTCCGGTATCAAAAGCAAAGTTGAAAATCACCAGCACCAGCAGAACAAAAACAAGCACGGAAACGATTATCTCCTTGGTGCGGAATTCATTTAGCAAATCCTTCCAGAAAATTGCGAGTATTTTAGTAAACGCTCTGTTCATCTGCCTGTTCCGGTATAACGGTCATAGATTTCCCTGAAATCAAGTCCCGCCAGTTCCTGCCCCGATACCCGGTATACGATTTTCCCCTTATGAACTATCGCTATTCTATCGCCCAGTTTTAGCCCACGTTCCAGGTTATGGGTGGTTATCACCACCGTACGACTACCGTAATCGTTATCGCTCAGGACATCC
>DUFB01000104.1 GCA_011192005.1 Dehalococcoidia bacterium | reverse complement strand
TCGAACCCGGTAAATTGACCCCTAAAGGTAAAAAGGGGTATAATTATAGTGGAACGTTAGACAAGACGAACTTAAAGGCAGGTTAAACTTGCACGAGTCTTGCGGGGTTTTTGGTATTTACTCCCCTGATGAGGATGTAGCCCGTCTTACCTTCTTCGGATTATTTGCCCTTCAGCACCGCGGCCAGGAAAGCGCCGGTATTGCTACAGCCAATGGGAAAAAGATAGGTATTTATACCGGCATGGGGCGGGTATCTAGTGTTTTCAGTGAAGACTCCCTGAGCCGACTTACCGGCCATATCGCCATCGGACATAACCGCTACTCTACCTCAGGGTCCAGTCGGGCTGCCAACGCCCAGCCCATCATCGTTGGTAATGGCGATGGGACTATCGCCATTGCTCACAACGGCAATATCGTCAATGCCGGGTATCTCCAGAAAGAGCTACTTGATAGCGGTTATGCGTTTCATAGCGGCACGGATACCGAGGTTATCGCCAACCTTATCCTTTCTTCCCCGGAAAAAGACTTGGTATCCAAGATTCAATATGCCATGAGGCGTCTCCAGGGCGCTTATTCTCTGGTGCTAATTACCTCCAGAGAATTGTACGCTGTGCGTGACCCGTTTGGCGTCCGTCCTCTGTGCATGGGTAAACTGGATGGTGGCCAGGTAATAGCTTCGGAGACCTGTGCCCTCGACCATATCGGCGCTGATTCCATTGAAGAGATAAGGCCCGGTGAGATTGTCCGGATTGATGAGAACGGAGTCGAGAAGCATTCCGTAAAATCGGAAAGAAGCGCTTTGTGTATCTTTGAATATATCTACTTCGCCAGACCTGATAGTCTTATTAACGGCAGGCTGCTTTATCCGGTCCGACAGGCGATGGGGGCCGGACTGGCGCGGGAACACCGCGTCGCTGCCGACCTTGTTATGGGGGTCCCCGATTCGGCTACGGCGGCCGGTATGGGTTACGCTCTTGAGTCGGGAATCCCGATGGCTGAGGGACTGATAAAGAACCGCTACGTGGGCCGTACTTTCATCGAGCCGGACCAGCGCATCAGGGACCTCGGCGTCAAGCTTAAGTTCAATCCGCTGCCTCAATTGCTGGATGGCAAGCGACTCGTGGTTGTTGACGACAGCATCGTACGGGGCACCACCACGCCGAGTGTGGTGAAAATCCTGAAAAAAGCCGGGGCAAAAAAGGTCCACATGCGTATCTGCGCCCCGCCCATAAAATACCCCTGCTTCTTCGGGGTCGATATGGCGACGCGGCGCGAGTTGATCGCCTCCCAGAAAACCATACCGGAAATCTGTAGCTTTATCGGCGCCGACTCCCTCGGTTATTTGAGTATCGAGGGACTGATTAAGTCGGTAGGTGCGCCCAGGGATACTTTTTGTCTGGCCTGTTTCACCGGCGATTATCCCATCCCGGTCCAGCTTGAGATGGACAAGCTAGCTCTGGAGCATAATAATGACGAGGAGCATCCTGGAGAACAGGATGATAAGCCCTCGAACGGCATAGATGATGAGCCATGTGAGGGCATTGAAGATGCCTGAACCGGGGATTCTTTAATCTATATTCAGAGTACTCTCTAAATCTTTAAGCCCGCTGCAGAATGCGCAATATCTCGCCCGTTTTCGGGGTCTTGCCGTACGTCAGCAGGAAAGTCCAGAATGCTTTTATCACCAGCCAGAGACCTCCGATACCACTTGGAAATAGTTAGACATCTAGTACTGATAAAATATCTAGTTGAGAAGCTTGACAGAGTTAGGGTAATATATTATGATAGAGTAACAATAGAACAAGTGTTCGTTGCTGGAATAAATAAAGCGGGGTTTTTGTATGGCTAGACTATCGACGAAGCAGCAGAGTATCATGAAATACATTGACCGTTTTCTGACCAGCAATGGGTACCCGCCATCTATCCGGGATATTCAGTCGGGTTGCGGTATCAGTTCGACCTCTGTTGTCGATTATAACCTGAACATACTTGAACGCAAGCAGTATATCCGTCGCCACCCTGACGTATCGCGCGGCATAGAGTTGCTTCGCCGGACCTCGACTCCAGAAGCGACGGTACAGGTGCCGGTTATCGGTCTCATTGCTGCCGGTGAACCTATCCCCGTGCCTACCCCCGATACCTGGGATGTTGCCGCCGTATCCGATACTATCGACGTGCCCCGCGAACTGACACGGAAGAAAAAGGGTGTGTACGCTCTCCGTGTTAAAGGCACATCCATGATTGACGCGCTGATAAACGACGGCGATATCGTCCTCATGCAGTACGTCAATGCTGTTGATAACGGCCAGATGGCGGCGGTATGGCTCCGTAGCGAAAAAGAAGTGACCCTGAAAAAAGTTTATGTGGAACGCGGCCGCGTACGCCTCCAACCCGCCAACAACCAGATGCAGCCTATATTCACCGTTCCCGGCAACGTGGAAGTCCAAGGCCGTGTCATCGCCGTCCTCAGGCAGGTAGCCTGATTATCAAGTCATTTATTATAGACCGGCGTGCACCAGTGCATGTATTCAGGATGGTCGCCCCTGATTACTTTGACGTAAAGGTCCCGTAGCCTGGCGGTAACCTTGCCGACTTCGCCGGTGCCTATCTTGCGGTCATCTATCTCTGAGACGGGCGTCACGTGGGCGGCGGTACCGGTAAGGAAACACTCGTCGGCCGTGTACAGTTCGCATCGGTCTATCGACCGATGTATGGTCTCGATTCCAAGTTCCTTTTCCGCCAGTTCTATCACCGTATTGCGGGTAATCCCCATGAGGATATTGTTGGTCACGGCCGGGGTCACCAGCTGGCCGTCCGTTACTAGGAAGATATTTTCACCGCTCCCCTCGGATATATGGCCGTCCGGTGCCAGCATTATGGCTTCATCGTAACCGCCGCTTTGCGCTTCCGTTTTCGCCAGGGCGTTGTTGATGTAGATGCCGGCAGCCTTTATCTGCGGCGGGATGACGTTATCCTCGGGGCGGTGCCATGACGAAACGCAGCAGCGGGCTTTGTCCACGTCCAGATAAGGCCCCCAGGGGATGACGAACATGAAAAAGTCGTGCTCCAGGTTATGCAATCGAACTCCCAAAGCCTGCGAGCTCGTATAGGCTACCGGTCTGATATAGATGTCCTCTTTGAAGCCACACTTGGACACCAGTTCCACGGTCAATTCGCACATTTCGTCTACTGAATGGGGAAGGTCTATCATCAACACCTTGCATCCATTCACCAGGCGTTTGAAGTGTTCTTTAAGACGGAAGATATAGGTCTGCTGCTGCTCATCGTTCCAGTTACCCCGGATACCCTCGAAAATTGCCGTACCGTAATGAAAGGAATGTGTCATTATCCCTATCTTGGCTTCCTCAAGAGGCATTATCTTCTTTTGAAAATAGGCATACGATGGCATGGCAGGCTCTCCTTTCCGATACCGTTCATTATACCCAGTATGAGAGTGGAAAAACAAGTGGTGTTATCGGGGAGTGTTCCGTCATGGTATAATACAGCGCATACGTACAGGAATTACCGTCGATGTCTGTTGAAGATAAACCAGAAAATAACCGTGAAATCACCGGAGAGCCGGCACCGGGACAGTCGGTGGATAGTACGGTCCCCTCTCGGCACACGGTCTTCAAGAAAATCCGCTCCAGCCGGTTTCTTTCCCGGCGGACCTGGATATGGATAAAGCGTGGCCTTATCCCGCTGCTGGGTCTGCTGATGGCGCTGGGTATAATCCTCGGTGTTGTCTTTTTCTATCGTTATAATCCGGATATATTTGACAGGCTGGAGACTTACGGCTATCTCGGTGTTTTTATCATCAGTATAGTTTTTAATGCCACCATAATCTTGCCTCTGGGTAGTATCTCGGTGGTTATATCCATGGGAGCAACCATGGCTTCGCCGTTGCTGGTCGGGCTGGCGGGAGGCGCCGGAGCGGCTATAGGTGAAATGACCGGCTACCTGGCTGGACGCAGCGGTCAGGGTCTGTTTAAAAAGAGCAGGTTGTATCTACGGATAGAGGGGTGGGTGAAAAGGTGGGGGTGGATAGCAGTTTTTCTCATGTCGGGTTTTCCGGCTGTCTTCGATATCGTCGGGCTTATTGCCGGGGCTCTCCGCATGCCGTTGTGGAAGTTTTTCCTCGCCTGTGCTGCCGGACGCATAATATCCTATATCGTCGTAGCCTACACGGCCGATCTGGGATTTAAGTTTATCCCCTGGATGGACTAGTTTTTTTACGGATTTTCAGTACCAGCAGCGAGCCGACGATAAAGTATATCACGCACATTAGCAGCACGAAATCGTAACCACTATTAACGCTGAGGCTGTTGAAGTGGTCTACAGCTGGCCCGATAGCGCGCGCCAAGGCGGCACCACCAGTCGTGGCTATATTGGCGATACCGAGGTAGCGTGCCTCCTCCCCCTTTTCGACCAGATCGGTAGCCAGCGCCCAGTTGGCACTGTTAAAAGCACCAAGTCCGATGCCGATAAGACCCGATGCCCACAGTATGGTGTTGTACTGCTGCGATAGATAGATAATACCGATGCCCAGTCCACCCAACAGTCCGGCGGTAATGATTATAGGTTTACGCCCGATTTTGTCGGATAAATAACCGGCCGGCCAGGCCACTGCCAGCATGCCGATGACGCCGAAAATGGCGAATTCCGCTGTCGAACCGGCCGGGGTTTCCACGCCGATGACGTCCTCGAGGTAGTATAGAGCCCAGGTCTGGATGGTGGTAAATGCCATATAGATAAGGGCACGGGAGACCAGAAACCATTTCATTTCGGATTTGGCGGTTACCTCTTTTACTGTCTCCCAGAGTGCTTTGAGTGCTGAGCGCGCGCGACCAATCGGGACACCCGGTTTTTCTTTAACGGTTAGAGCCGTGGCAAGCATCGCTCCGAGCATCGTCACCCCCAGTATGAGAATTACCAGCCACAACCACAGACTTTCGTCTCCCGTCGAGTATCTGTCCATCAGCTCGCCGGTGATGAAAACAAAAACCACTGCCCCGATAACTTCTAGAAGGGCTTTAACACCCGAAGCCAGCCCGTACTTATTCCGGGGTACAAGGTCGGGAATGAAAGCTTGGAAGGGACCCTGCGCCGTATTGGTAGCTATATTGAGCAGGCAGTAAACGACGAAAAGGGTGGCGAAGCTGCCCGCCAGGCCTACACCGGGAAGAAAACACAGGGTGGCAATTGTTCCGATAATGATGAAAGGTCGGCGCTGCCCCCACCTGAAGCTGGAGCGGTCGCTGATGGCCCCGGCTATCGGTTGGGCCAGCATCGCCAGTAATAACCCTGAAAGCGTCATCAGGCCCAGATAGGTGTTTTTCTGTGTCTCGGGAACGAATTCCTGCAAGCGCATTTGCAGGATAATCCAGTGCATACTCTGCCATAGCGCGGTAATGGCAAGACTGAAAATCGATATCTTTACATAATCCCAGCGACGGAAGCTTGTGATGATGTTGTTCGACATGGCTATTATCGTCACCAGCATACCAGAGGAAGCTGGAACGAGGCAAGAAAAAAGGGTAATCAGAGGTGAACCATTTTATAATCTGGTCAGGTTCGGTATATAATTCATACTAACATGGCAGCACGTTACCCGCTCATCGAAGAAATCCACATGGCCCCGGAACCCCTCTGGTGCTTTGAGGTATTCGCGAACCGTCCTTACAGCTTTTTCCTCGATAGCGGCATGGACCCCGGCAAGCTGGGTCGGTATTCCTTCATGGGCAGCGACCCTTTTCTGGTTCTCCGGAGTCGTGGCGATGAAATAACGGTTATTCGGAACGGGACGGAGGAAATCAGGCGGGGCAACCCTTTCGACGTGCTCAGGGAATTTCTGGATTTATATTCTTTAGAGGTTCAGCAGGCTCCTGTGCCTTTTGTTGGTGGCGCGGTCGGCTATTTCAGCTATGACCTCGGTCGTTTCATCGAGCGCCTGCCGGATACCGCCGTCGACGATTTGCAGCTCCCCGAATGCTACCTGGCTTTTTACGATGCCGTGGTGGCTTACGACCACCTCGCCGGTAAGACCTTTGTCGTCTCCACCGGCTTCCCGGAGCTGGATGAAAATAGTCGGCTCCGCCGAGCGGAGGACAGATTGAAAGAGTTGAGGAACCGGATTTTACTCAGTCCGCCTCCACAGGAGATAAAAGAGGCCCCTGCCGATAAGGGTGCCAGGCTCAGAGGCAACTTCACTCATGATAACTACCTTAAAGCGGTGGAAACCACCCGCGAATACATCTGTGCCGGTGATATATTTCAGGTGAATTTATCTCAGAGATTCGAAGCTGATATCACCGTACCGCCTTACGAACTCTATAAACGACTGCGCAGGATTAATCCGGCTCCCTTTGCTAACTACTTCGGTTTCGACGGCGTCAGTATTGTCGGCGCTTCGCCGGAGAGGTTTCTCAAGCTCCGTGGCGACCGGGTGGAGACCCGTCCCATCAAAGGTACCAAGCCGCGCGGTAAGACTCCCCGGCAGGACGATGAACTGGCGCGGAGCCTGCTGGCCAGCGTCAAGGACCGGGCGGAGAACGTCATGATTGTCGACCTGGAAAGGAACGACATCGGTAGGGTCTGCCGCTACGGCACGGTCAAGGTCACCGAGCTTGCTATTCTGGAGACTTATCCTACGGTTTTCCACCTGACCTCCACGGTGGTCGGGCAGCTCGGGGAGGGCAGGGACCGCATCGACCTGTTGAAAGCCACTTTCCCCGGGGGTTCCATCACCGGCGCGCCCAAGGTACGTTCTATGGAGATAATCGATGAACTGGAGCCGACCCGCCGCAGCGTTTATACCGGCTCGCTGGGTTACCTGAGCTTCAACGGGGATATGGACCTTGATATCGTTATCAGGACGATTATCGTTAAAGATGGGAGGGCTCATTTCCAGGTGGGAGGAGCTATTACCTATGATTCCGACCCTGAAGCTGAATATCAAGAGACCCTCGATAAGGGCAGGGCGATGATGCAGGCCCTGGGTCTGTACCCTGATTCTGATGTGAAAGTTCTATCATGATTCTGATTATTGATAATTACGATTCGTTTGCCTACAACCTGGTGCAGTACCTTGGCGAACTGGGACAGGAGCCGGTGGTCTATCGCAACGACGCCATTACTCTGGAGGAAATAGAGGCTATGCAGCCGGGTCATATCGTGATTTCGCCTGGTCCCTGTACCCCGCTGGAAGCCGGCATTTCCAATGATATCGTCAGACATTTCCGCCGGAAAATACCCATCCTTGGGGTGTGCCTGGGACACCAGTGCATCGGCTACGTGTACGGTGCCACCATCAAGCGGGCCGAACTGCCCGTGCACGGCAAGGATTCCGTGATTCACCACGATGGCGAGACGGTTTTTAGAGGCATTAAGTCTCCTCTCACCGGGGCGCGGTATCACTCGCTGGTCATCGACGCGACTACCCTGCCTTCGGTGCTTGAGGTGTCGGCAAAGACTGAAGAAGGCGTTATCATGGGTGTCCGCAATCGGCACGATGTCGTCGAGGGCGTGCAGTTCCACCCGGAGTCTATACTGACGCCGGACGGACATGGTATTTTATCTAACTTTTTGAGTATGTCTGTACCGGCAGGGAGGAAGTGATGGCAGAGAATATTTACATAAACGGTTCGCTAGTACCCCGTTCCAAGGCCCGTATATCGGTCTTCGACCATGGTTTTCTCTATGGTTACGGACTCTTTGAGACGATGCGCGCCTACGACGAGAACATATTCCTCCTGGACAGGCATGTCGCCCGACTTACAAAGTCGGCGAAGAGTATCGGGATAAATCTTGCCGGAATCGACCTTAAAAAGGCCTGTCGTGACACACTTACAGCCAATGCACTCCAGAGCGCCCGTGTCAGACTTACCGTCTCGCACGGCGATTCCGCTGAATTTCCCTGGCTGGAAGCGGGAAACCGTCCCACGGTGGTTGTTACCGCCAGGGAATACCAGCCTTATTCACCGCAGGTATACGGCCGGGGCTTTAAGGCTGGTATATCGTCGTATCGGCGCTCCCGGTATTCATCGCTTAGCGGTATAAAGTCTACCAATTACCTGGTTAATGTCCTCGCCCGGAGAGAAGCGACACTTGATGGACTTGATGAATCGATGCTGCTTAACGAAGATAGCTATATTACCGAAGGAAGTACATCAAACGTCTTTTTTGTAAAATCGTCAGGACTGATGACGCCGCCGCTGGAAAGCGGTATCCTGCCGGGTATTACCCGGGCACTGGTGATGGAGATAGCCGGTACGCTGGGAATAAACGTTGCCGAAGAAAATGTTTCTTCGGCTGACCTTCAGCATTTTGAAGAAGCGTTTTTAACCAGCTCGATGATGGAGATAATGCCGCTAGTGGCGGTAAAGCAGCAGAACGGAAAAGTTATTGCTATAGGTTCTGGCAAACCGGGTGAAATCACACGGCGACTGGTGTCCGCCTACAAGGAAAGGGTAAAAAAAGAGACCAGAATATAGTGATTATATCTACCAGAACTCAACCTGGGAGATGTTCTCGGTTTCCCGTATTATCTTCCTGATTTTTCCCCTCGTCGCTTTGTCCGTAATCGGCTCCACTTCCGATACTGCCAGTCCGTCCTTGTCTTTAGTGATATCTTGACTGATGATATAACCGGGTACCAGCGCCGAGGTGTAGTCGGCGTTGCCGCAGCAGGATGAGTCCACCACGGCACTGCTCAGGACATAGAGGATTTCCCGCCCGTCGATTTTTATTACGGACTCTTTTTCGGGGGTATAGTGTCCGGCGGGGACTGCGATATCCTGGTTTAGTTTGAGATGGGTGTATTTGATCATATCTCGCTTACCGTTTCTACGGGTAGACCGCGAGTGATTCAAGCCCGGTCGTCTCGGGCAGGCCCAGCATGATGTTCATGTTCTGGATGGCCTGTCCTGCCGCTCCTTTGACCAGATTATCGATGCAGCTGATAACCACCAGTCGGCCAGTACGTCGGTCGATGGTGGGAAAAATATGGCAGTAGTTGCTGCCCAGGGTATGTTTGGTATGAGGCGGAGACTTAACCACTCTCACGAAAGGCTCGTCCTGATAAAAATCCTCGAAATATTTGACCAGCTCGTCCTCCCCCGTTCTGCCCCCCGCCACTTTCCCCGGCACCAGGCTGGCGTAGGCAGTGGTGAGTATGCCGCGGGTCATCGGTACTAGGTGAGGCACGAAGGTTATCGCGAACGTCTGCTTTTTCGCCAGCGCCTCTATCTCCTGGGTTATCTCGGGCAGGTGGCGGTGTCCTTCCAGCGCGTAGGCGGAGGTATCCTCGTTAGCTTCGCTATAATGGGTGTTCAGCTTGAGAGTTCTCCCTGCCCCGGAAATCCCGGATTTGCTATCGAAAATAATATCGGGTGCGACCAATCCCGCCTTGATAGCGGGAGCGATGGCCAGTATCGCCCCGGTGGGATAGCAGCCGGGGTTGGCTACCAGCTTCTCGGTGGCGATCATGTCGCGGTGTAGCTCGGGAAGACCGTACACCGCTTCCTCCAGCAGGCGCGGTGCCGGGTGGGTAAAATCGTACCAGCGCGGATAGTTTTCGGCTTCTTTCAGACGGAAATCGGCGCTGATGTCCACTACTTTGGCCTCTCCCTCCAGCATTGGTATTATTTCCTGGGCGCTTTCCTTATGCGGCAGGGCGGAGAAAATGAAATCGACAGCCTCCAGGTGAGGGGTGATGGTTAGGTCGATGCCTGCCAAGTGAGGGAAGACCTCAGCCAGGGGTTTACCGGCATTACTCCGTCCCGTAACCGATGTCAGTTCCACCTCAGGGTGCCGGCAGAGCAATCGCGCCAGTTCTATTCCGGCGTAACCCGTCACGTTAATGATTCCGACCCGGGTTTTGGCCATAAAATACCCCTTCTTTCCTCTTGATTATGAGTATAGCATAAGCGTCGCCTGATTTGTACTGAGTAGGGAAAAATCAGGCTGATTTCACGTGATATTATCCATTTGGGGAAAATTTTTTGAAGAAATTTGGTTTTGAGCCCAAAAAAGTATCATTTGAGCCTGTTTCCCTCTTGACATGAGCGTAACAATGGTTTATTGTTTAAAGCAAATACCACTAAGGAAGGAGGAAAACATGCAAGCATATTGTGTGAAGTGCCGTGCCAAGAAGGAGATGAAAGACCCGAAGTCCATCACCATGAAGAACGGCAAACCGGCAACGCAGGGTGTATGCCCGTCCTGCGGCACCAAGATGTTTAGAATCGGCAAGAGTTAAG
>DUFB01000103.1 GCA_011192005.1 Dehalococcoidia bacterium | reverse complement strand
GTTCACATTACTCACGACCTTATGGAGGCGGTGGAGATGGCAGACCGCGTGGCGGTTGTTCAGGACGGACGTGTGCAGCAGGTGGCTGAGCCGGAGAGGGTGCTTTTCTATCCCGAGGGAGAGACGGTATCCGACTTTATCGGCGGACCCAATATCCTCGACTGCGATTCCTGTATGGATACCGGACATGGTATCATGGAGGTAGACTGCGGCGGACTTAAACTGATCGTCCCTCACGAAGGCGAATCGATTCATAAAGTAGCCATTTTGCCCCGCCATGTTTACGTGGGCGAAGAAAAACCCCCGGGTCGCGGTGTCAACGGCTTTTCCGGCATTATAACTGAGATTAAATACGCCCGGAATACGGTTAGACTCTGGGTGGAGGTCATGGGCAAGAATATTGTTGCCGAGTTGCCTTATTACATTTTTCAGGATATGGACTTGTCCACGGGTAAAGAGGTATTCCTTATACTGAGAATGCGCCGTATCCGCGTCTACGAAAACAGCGGCCTGTAAGATATTACCACGGTTGATATTTACGTCCTTGTACAAAACCTTTTCTTGGTTGCATCGTTATACTATAATAAATCGCCTGCTATCGATGGGAGGTTTTTATGAAAAGGTTAATTGCAGGACTGCTTGGCGTTATCTTGCTTCTGGGATTGGCTGCCTGTGGCGAGGCGCCTGGAGATCCCATCTCATTCTTAAGTTCAGGAGCGGATGAAGAGTCTTCGAATGAGTTAAGGGCGGAATTAGGTCTGGATAAACAATCCTCGTTATCAGACTTTTTAATGGATATAGAAACGGATGGGAGTGATTCACCGCCTCCTGGATACGGAGAGGCGCCTGCCACTATAGCGCCGACAACTACCGCACTCGTACCTAAACCATCAGCACCCTCAACAGATACCGGTGACGGGGCATATTCTGTAGAACGTATGATTGTCCGCACTGGTGACATGTACCTGGTGGTGGAAGACGTTGCCACGAGTTTGGAACAGATTGCCCGGCTCGCGGAGACCTATGACGGCTATGTCGTCAGTTCCAATAGCTGGCAGGACGGCGACAGGATGATGGGCAATATCTCCATCAGAGTGGCGGTGGTTTATTTCAACACCGCTATCCAGTCTCTACGGGATATGGCCGTCGAGGTGGAACGCGTGAGTACCTCAGGGCAGGATGTCACCGAGGAATATGTCGACTTCAGTGCCAGGTTGAGTAACCTGGAGGCCAGTGAAGCCCAGCTTCTCAACCTTATGGAACAGGCCGGAACCGTCGATGAGATTCTCGAGGTACAGCGTGAGCTGACCAAGACCAGAGGAGAGATAGAGCAAATAAAGGGGCACATGCAATACCTGGAACAGAGTTCGTCCACCTCCCTGATACAGATACAGCTGGAACATTCCAGGCTATCGGTGGATTTTCAGGCTTACACACGGACGGTGAAGGAGGGTGAAAAAGCCTGGTTTAAACCTGAGATATCCGGAGGATTCGAGCCCTACGGCTATCAGTGGGACTTCGGTGACGGCAACACCAGTACGGAGGAAAGACCTGGCCATACCTATAGCTCCGAAGGTACTTATACGGTAACGCTGACGGTAACGGATGACAGGGGTAATACGGATATTCATGTGAGAGAGAATTACATGACCGTCCTGTCGGGCTGGGATGTTGGTAGTACCTCCAGGAACATCTGGAACGGACTGGTCTCCTTCGGGAAGGTGTTACTTAACATAATAATCGGTATCGGGATATTCAGCCCGGTCTGGATAGCCATCCTCATTATCCTGTATTTTACGTGGTGGCGTCGGAGGAAAAAGGCAAAGCAGAAATCCTCTGAATAATATCTGCCAGATTCAAGCCATCGACGGCGATAACCTTGTTACGGCTGGTATGCCCCTTTAAAAGGTGGAGCGAAGATTTCTTTATACCCAGTATCCCGCTGAGGTAATCGATGAGCTCTCTATTGGCTTTGCCTCTGTCAGGTAGTGCCACTACTTTCACGTACAGCACGCCGTCGGTAAAGCCGATAATCTCGTTACGGCTGGCTCGGGGGGTTACCCTGACGTACAGCCGGGTTACCGTATTGTTTTTATATTCGGTCAATTTCTTATTTTGTTCTTTAAGCAATCAAATTTAGTCTACCGAGCTACTCTTGTATCCTACCGATACGGCGATACTGCCCAGGATAAAGAGGGCCGCGGTATAAAACCAGAAAACAAACTCTCCTTCACCCAGTTTCTCGATGACAGGTTCGTCCAGGATGTCAAAGCAGGTAATGACTCCCATGACGCCGCAGAGTCCACCGATAATTCCCAAAGCTAAAGCCAGGTATCCCATATAAGACCTCCTTGCAGGTTTATCCCGTTTCCTTTGATATTATATAATCAGAATAGGTTGATGAGATTTACTTTTGGAGATAATATAGCATGAAATTGACAAATAATCTATACCTTTACCCGGAGTGTGGCATGCTCGATTGTAATACCTATGTCATTACTGGCGATCCCGGCGTTATCATCGACACCGGTAATACGATGTTTCTGAACGAACGACTGGAGGGTATGCGTCAGGACGGCATCGACCCCTCAAGTATCGGCATTATCGCCAATACTCACCTCCATATCGACCACTGCAGCGCTAATGAAACCTTTAAAGAAATTTCCGGGGCTAAGATTACCCTGCATCCCGTTCAGAAGGCAAATTACGACTTCGTCGTCATCGAGGGAGCCAGGATTTTCGGGATAGCGCCGGCAGAGTTCACCGAGGATGCCGTCTTTGATGACCACAGGCTGGCAATCGGTGATACGGCGTGGGAGATGATTGTGGCTCCCGGGCATTCTCCGGACTGTGTTTGCTTTTATAACGGGAAGGAGAAAATCCTGATTTGCGGCGATGTTCTGTTCGAGATGAACACTGGCAGGGTGGACCTTCCCGGTGGCAATGGTGATGAACTGAAAAAGACGATTACGAGTTTATCGAAAATGGATATAGACTACCTGTTACCCGGTCATATGGGCACCGTCAACGGCGCCGATAAAGTACAAGCTAATTTTGAATTTATAATGGGTAATGTTTTTCCGTGGCTATGATAAGAACTGCTGATGAATCTTTCGAGCTGGGACCAACCCGCCCGCCGAGTGAGGCTTTTTCCCTGCTCATCCGCGTTACCCGGAACTGCCCCTGGAATCGCTGTAAGTTCTGTCCTATCTACAAGGGCCAGAAATTCCAGCTGAGGTCGGTCGAGGAGGTAAAGCGGGATATCGATAAGGCCAAAGTTATCCGGGATAGGATAATGGATATGGCTCAAAAACACGGCGGTTCTCTCAGGGAAGCTGCTGTCGGCGTTTATAACAGTCCCCCCGATGACAGCTTCCGGAACGTGGCTCTCTGGATGTATGCCGGAGGGAAACATGCCTTCCTCCAGGATGCCAATACCCTCATCATGAAGACCGGCGACCTTGTGGAAATAATAGGGTATCTCAAGAAAACGTTTCCCGAAATTGAACGTATCACCAGCTATGCCCGCTCGCATACCGCCGCCCGCAAGGGTGTTGATGAATTGAAAGAACTACGCCGTGCCGGATTATCCCGGATACACATCGGGATGGAATCGGGCTACGACCCCGTCCTTGCATTCCTCGATAAAGGCGTCACCGCCGCCGACCACATTAAGGCGGGTAAAAACGTGGTGGCTTCGGGTATCTCATTGTGTGAATACGTCATGCTGGGGGCAGGGGGCAAGAAATGGTGGCGCGAACACGCCCTGAAAACGGCCGAGGCTTTGAATCAAATCCGGCCCGACTATATCCGGTTCCGCACCCTGACGATACAACCGCGGATGCTATTGTATAACGACGTGGTCAGCGGTGAGTTTATGCGTTCGACCGACGAGAAAATCGTGGCAGAGGAGAAGCTGCTGATAGAGAGTCTCGATTGCCCGGCACAGGTTGTCAGTGACCACATGATAAACCTCCTCCCCGAGGTTGAGGGGAAATTGCCGGAAGAGAAAGAAAAGTTGCTGGAGGTTATCGAGCGCTTTCAGGCACTGCCACCGCAGGAAAGGGATGTCTATAAGCTGGGTCGGCGCCTCGGGATTATCAACAGGTTGGATGATATAACCGATGTAAATCTTCACGCGCAGGTAGAGGGAGTGATGGCGAGACTGGGTGAGGAGGGCGTTAGCGACGAGTTGTTATTCGGACTGATGGAGAGGTATGTCTGATGGATGCCGATAAGCTGTCGCAGGAAATCGGCGAACTGCTCAGGGAGAAGGGACTGACCCTGGGCGTGGTGGAGTCGGCCACGGGCGGGCTGATATCTCATTATATTACCAATATCCCCGGCAGCTCTGATTATTATCAGGGCTCGGTTACTTCCTACAGCAATGAAGTCAAGATGAAGCTCATCGGCGTCAAGGCCGGAACGCTCGAAAAGCACGGCGCCGTCAGTGCTCAGGTAGCCGCGGAAATGGCATCGGGGGGAAAGAAGGTCTTGGCGGTGGATATTTGCATCGCCGATACCGGCATCGCCGGACCGGGCGGCGCCACAACCGGCAAAGCGGTCGGGCTCTTTTATCTGGGGCTGGCCGATAAAAACGGGGTTTTAACTCAGCATCACCGATTTTACGGCGACCGCCAGCAGAACAAGCACAGCGCCGCCGTATCGGCACTAACGTGGTTGAAGGAATATCTGTCAGGGATTTAGTTCAGGGTTCCGTAAATTGCCATCACCCTTTATCAGTGATATACTCTGACATATTATCAACGGGAGAGATCGAGTGAAGAGAGCCGACGGAAGGAAATACGACGAATTAAGGTTGGTGGAGATAATCACCGGCTATCAGAGCTTCGCCGAGGGCTCGGCGCTGATAAAGCTGGGCAAGACCCATGTCCTCTGCTCGGTAAGCGTTGACGAACGCGTGCCGCCCTTTCTGAAGGGCAGCGGCACCGGCTGGATTACCGCCGAGTACGCTATGCTGCCCCGGTCGACGGTTACCCGTAGCCAGCGCGATTCGGTTGCGGGCAGGGTCGGCGGCAGGAACCAGGAAATCCAGCGCCTGATAGGGCGTTCGCTGCGGGCGGTGGCTGATATGGATAAGCTGGGCGAGAGGACGCTCATCGTTGATTGTGATGTCATCCAGGCTGACGGCGGTACGCGGACGGCGGCCATCACCGGGGCTTACGTTGCTCTGCACCAGGCCATGGAAACGCTGGCGAAAATGGGCGTGATATCATCGATACCCCTCAAGAGCGCCGTGGCGGCCACCAGCGTGGGCATCGTCAATACCTACATGATGCTGGATCTCTGTTATGACGAGGATTCCCAGGCGGCGGTCGATTTTAACGTGGTGATGACCGGCAAGGGTGAGTTCGTTGAGATTCAGGGCACCGCCGAGGGCAAGCCTTTCCCCCGCGCCTCCGTCGACGACTTACTCACGCTGGCGGAAAAAGGAATCAAGCAGCTTTTTCAGGTACAGCAGGATGTTTTAACAAGTACACGATAATCTTGTCTCGTTCTTCGTGATGAGGTTAGATATGGACTTGAATTCACCTGAAGATCAGTCTTCATGGTTACTGTTTAAAGGAAACATAATCAAAGAAGAGAAATACACCTTTATCGCCTTCAGAGCACTATAAATTATCTGCTTGGCTATTGTAATTTCGGGAATAGCTACTTCCATTACTCTTTCAAGTGTAAATCCTAATCTGGAATATGATAGCTGGGGAATTGGTGGCTTTTTTGAAATGGTTTTCTGGGAACTCTCGTTATATTTATTGTGCTTGTTACAAAAAAAATAGCGGATAAAACATCACCAACACCACGCGGCAAATCAAGAACGGCATTATTTTTTATTCACGCTTTCAAGGGAGTATTTTTCATGTTTCCTACTATCGTTGGTTTTTTATCATCGACAAGAGGTGAAGTCTGGTGGGTGATTTTACCGTTTTTTCTTACTACCGGTATCGCTCTAATATGGAAATTCCCTACTGGAAATAGATGGGAACGGTGGTTTAAAGAACGTAATCGGTAAATTATTCCTTTTATTTACTACTCCCCAAAAGGGGAGTACGACAGCGAGAGGGCGCGTAGCCCTCTCTCAATTATTATTCCCCCTCTCCAAACACAAATATAAGAATCGTGCTCTGATGCTCCGTTTGGAGAGGGGGACACAGGGGGTGAGGTATAAATAAATCCTTAAACGATTAATACTATTTAGCCTACGGCCTCACCTGGCCGCTGCCGTAGATAATCCACTTGTAGGTCGTCAGCTCTTTCAGTCCCAGCGGGCCCCGCGCGTGCATCTTCTGCGTGCTGATGCCCACCTCCGCCCCCAGCCCGAACTGGCTGCCGTCGGTGAAACGTGTGCTGGCGTTGACGTACACGCAGGCAGCGTCCACCTCGTTGAGGAAGCGCATCGCCGCGGCGTTATCGCCGGTGAGGATAGCCTCGGAGTGTCCCGAGGTGTACCTCTCGATGTGCTCCAGAGCCCCGTTCAGGGAGTCCGCCACCTTCACCGCCGCTATCAACGCCAGGAACTCCTTGCCCCAGTCATCGTCGACGGCTGGCTTCAGTTTCAGCGACTTATCTTTTTGCAGGATGGCCATCGATCTCTCGTCGCAGTGCAATTCCACCCCGACCTTGTTGAGTTCCGCCGCCATCTTCGGTAAAAATACTTCCGCGATATCCTTATGCACGAGTACCGTGTCCAGGGCGTTGCAGACGGTGGGGCGCTGCACCTTGGCGTTATAGACTATAGCCACGGCGTTATCGATATCGGCGCTCTTATCAACGTAGGTATGGCATATGCCGATGCCCCCGGCCACCACCGGCATAGCGGCATTGTCCCGTACCAGTTTTATCAGGCCCGCGCCGCCCCGCGGGATCATCAGGTCGATGTAATCCCTCATCTTCAGCAAATGGTCGACCAGCGTGTGGTCGGTATTATCGATGAACTGCACGCAGCCCCCGGGCATGCCCGCTTTCCGGCAGGCTTCCTGGATTACTTTAGCGATGGCGATATTGGAGTTAATCGTCTCCTTGCCGCCGCGGAGAATGACGGCGTTGCCGGACTTCAGGCATAGCGACGTTATATCCACGGTGACGTTGGGGCGGCTCTCGTAGATGGCCCCGATAACGCCGAGGGGCACCCGCCGCTTACTGATTTGAAGTCCGTTGGGCATCGTGCGTGACTCGTAAGTTTCACCGATGGGGTCGGGTAACACCGCGACAGCCCGGGTATCGTTGGCTATGGCTTCGAGGAGGTTTTCGTTGAGCATCAACCGGTCGAGGAGGGCGGTGTTCATCCCCGATGCTTCGGCCTCGCCGTAGTCCTTCCGGTTCGCCTTCAGTATCTCCGTCTTACTTTCAAGAAGGTCGTCGGCGATATATTCCAGCGCCCGGTTCTTGATATCCGTAGCCAGATAGGCCAGCTTGCGCGACGCTTCCCTGGCGGCTTTTCCCTTGGCTTCGAGTTCTTCGATGGGTGTTGTCATGACTCTAACTGCTTTAATGTTTAAAGGGACATGTCCCTTTGATGCTGAAACTGTCGACTACCAGTTCGAAAGATGAATAGGTATTTATTCCGGTGATGCTGTTACCGCGTCGGCCGTCTTCCAGCTCAATGAAATGATTGCAGACGGGTAAAATACCGCTGTCCGGGACGATTTCTCCCTGCCATTCCGTACCCCTGCTGTTACGCGATTTCAGGTAAATCTCGTAGGTAATCTCGTCCAGGTACTCGCCCTGACTGGTGTAAATCTTGCCCCTGCCCCTCAGTATATTCATGAATCGCTATGCCTCCCCCTACTCTACTTCCTCCTCGAACTTACTGCTGCCACTAAAGTGGTAGACATAGCGTGGGGGCAGGCTGGTTACTGCCCGGTTGACCCTTTTCTTCAGGGCGCATCTGGCCTTGCGGCCATCTTCAAGTTCGATGATATAGCCGGTGCCGTCTTTAATACGCACGTAGTCTACCAGCGTCAATTCTCCCCACCAGCGTTGAGGTTCCTCATGCTGGAATTGATAGCTGACCTCGGCTATCAACTCATTATCGATTGACTGGTACAGTTTGCCTATTGCCACTGGTCTCCTTTCTTTCCAACAAAGCCAGGTTATTCCGGTGTATTACCTCGGGTCCGTAGTCGAAACTGAGCAGATTGGCGATTTTGCTGGAATGTGCCCCCTTTATAATAACTATATTTTCCGAACTGTAGCTGGTAATACCGCAGCCGAGGTGATTACCCCCGGTATCGTATATCGCCACGATATCACCCCGATTGAATTTTCCTTCCACATGGTCGATACCCGCCGAAAGCAGACTGCGGTTCTGTTTTCTTAGAGCCGTTGCCGCCCCTTCGTCGATGACCAGTTTGCCCCGCGTGCAGAGTCCCGAAAGCATCCAGCGCTTGCGACTCTCCAGCTTGCTGGTCGAAGGTAGGAAACGGGTGCCTATCGCTTCCCCGGATGCCAGCCGCACGATGACGCTTTCCGCCTTTCCGTTAGCGATAACCACCTCCACCCCGGACGAGGTGGCCAACCTGGCGGCTTCTATCTTGGTTACCATGCCTCCGGTGCCGATTTTGTCCTCATTCATAGCGCCTAGGCGTACTATCTTGGCGTTGATTTTATCCACTACCGGGATTAGCTGTGCGTCGGCGGCGCGGTGGGGGTCGGCAGTATAGAGCCCGTCGGTATCCGTCAGAATGATGAGAAGGTCGGCATCAACGAGGTTGGCTACCATCGCCGACAGGTTATCATTGTCGCCGAACTTGGCTTCTTTAATCTCGTCGATGGATATCACGTCGTTTTCGTTGACGATACCCACGACCCTCAATTCCAGCAGAGCCAGCAGGGTGTTGCGGGCGTTCAGATAACCGGCGCGGTCGGAGAGGTCCGCTTTGGTCAGCAGGGCCTGAGCCACGGTGATATCATACTTGTCGAACAGCCACTCGTAGGTGTTCATCAAGCGGCTCTGCCCCACCGCCGCTAATACCTGCTTTAAAGGTACATCTTTGACGGTACGCGTTAATCCCAGTTTCTGTCGGCCCGAGGCAATCGCCCCCGAGGACACGATAATGGCTTCTGCTCCCTGTTTGTGGAGGTGTGCCACCTGGGCTACCAGGCTGGACATAACCGCCATGTCGAGGTTCTGAGAGCCGCCGGTAAGCAGCCTCGTGCCGACCTTTACCACGATGCGGTGGTACTGTAATTCTGATGACCTGGATGTTTTACTTGCCATGATATCAATCTCGTGTTACCTGCTTTATTATAGCAAGCCTCTGCCGGTTGAACAAGAAGTCGGTTACGGTGTATTCTTGGGACGTCGTGGAGATGAATGAACTTATATCGTCTCGTGAAAAGACGGCATTGCCCGTTATTTCGGCTGTTACCTTCGTTGGCTTCCTGGATACCCATCTGCTGATTCCGGTTATGTCCCTCTACGCCTCGGAGCTGGGGGCGGGCATCGGTACTGTCGGGCTTATCGTCGGTCTCTATTCCATCGCTAATACCCCCGCCAATATTCTCTTTGGCCGACTCGTCGACCGGTTCGGCTATAAGCTCTTGCTCGTTATCGGACTCCTCGGCGATGCTGCGGGCATGTTTCTCTATTCTGTCTGCCGGGTGCCGGTGCACCTCATGCTAGTGCGCATCTTTCACGGAATTACCGGGGGCATCGTCGGTCCTTCGACGATGTCGGCGGCGAGCCATCTGGGCGGCGAGAGCCGTCAGGGCAGGACCATGGCTTTCTACGGTATGTCTCTGGCAGCAGCGACCCTGGTGGGCTACGGGTTAAGCGGTACTCTCGCTTCCAGGATCGGTTACGATGTTGTGTTTTTTATCGGCGCGGGACTGCTGGTCTTGGGAGCGCTTTTAAGTATCTGGCTGCCGGACAGGCATTATCAGACCCCGGAGAATCACACGGAAGCTGCCGGTGAAGGCTGGAGTATAATCGGGACTCTGGAAAAAAAGAAGGGGCTCGTCAGTCCCTACTGTACTGTCTTCGCCCAGTATTTCACCTTCGGCAGTGTCGTGACGCTGTTGCCGCTGTACGTTAAGAATCATGGTATGGATTCCTTTCACGTGGGTATGCTATTGGCGTCTTTCGCCGTCATGTTTATCATCGTCCAGCTGCCGGTCAGCCGGCTCTCCGACCGCTTCGGCAGGTTATGGCTCAGCATCGTCGGTCTGGTACTCGGTATTATATCTCTTGTTGCTGTGCCTTCGGCGACGGATTTCGGCTGGCTGCTGGTCCTGATGCTGGTCTACGGGGCCGCTTTCGGGGCTATCTTCCCCTCGATTTCCGCCATGGTCGCCGAAAATACCACGCCGGTGGAGCGGGGCACGGCTACGGGGATATTTCACGCGTTACTCACCGCGGGGGTGGCGGTGGGAGCGCTGGCGGCTGGCTACGCTGGTGACGCGCTCGGCGTCAAATATGGTTTAATACTGTGTCCCGCTTTTATGGTGATTGCGCTGGTAGTGGCCCTGGTTATCAAGAGACGAAGCTGATATTGCACCCACAACAATATCAATCCAGTATTTGGAACGTTTGAAGCACGTGCTCGAAGATTTCGTTATCACTATCGTATGTGTAATAGTTTGAATTCAGGGTAATTGTCCAGATCATCCCGTTATAGTCGAAATGGACTCTCCTCCATATCTCCCCCGGAGGCTCTTTACCACCCCGGTCAATGGGTAAAATGTTGGTTTCCGAATAAATGGCCTGTTTTGCGGTGATATTATCTATAGTAATTTCAGATTTTTCCCAGAGTTCAAAGCCGGAGCTCCAGCTGGCTTTGGTTAACCATGTCTCCAGAGTAGTCTCAGCATCAGGTGAATATTCATCAGG
>DUFB01000102.1 GCA_011192005.1 Dehalococcoidia bacterium | reverse complement strand
CTGCATCGGTACAGCCGATGATTAGCTTGATTTCCGCGTCTTTCTTCAGCGAATCTACTGTACAGGCTATGGCGGTCAGCGTGCGGTGTCCTGCCGTACCCAGCCAGACGTCTATTTCGTTGCCATCCCCGCCTACGGTGTCTTTCAGATACCCGTAATCCAGCGGGAATATCAAATCAGGAAATCTCTGATGCGCCGTTCCTTTCGGCCGATCGATGACGATTTCCGATGACGCAATCAGTTCGTCGAGTCTCGCCCAGAAGTCCTGATTCATAAATAATTAGTTTTCAATCCTGTATTTCTTCTTTCCCTCGACGTACAAATCGCCGCCGTAGCTGTCGTTGATGACGGTGACGGAAAAGTCTTTGACCTCTATCCGCAGGACGGCTTCAGGCCCCAGTTCCTCGTAGACTATTACCTCCGCTTTCGTTATCTTCCTGGAAAGCAGAGCACCCCCGCCCCCGATGGCCCCCAGGTAGACCGCGCCGTATTTCTTTATAGCCTCCATGACCTCTTCGGAGCGCGACCCCTTGCCAATCATCCCTTTGAGTCCCTCGGCCAGCAGGCGGGGAGTGAATGGGTCCATGCGTCCGCTCGTGGTGGGGCCGGCCGCGCCGATTATCTTCCCGGGCGGTGCCGGGGAAGGCCCCATGTAATATATCGTCTCACCCTTTAGCTCGAAAGGCAGTGGCTCTCCTTTATCCAGTGCCGCCACGATTCTCTTATGGGCGGCGTCGCGGACCACGTATAACACACCTGAAAGCGACAGGCTGTCACCGGCTCTTAAATCTTTAATTACTTCTTTGGTTAAAGGCAGGGTTATCTCTTTCGTCATAGTGTTATCTCTCTGTGTCGCGCGCTGTGGCATTGCAGGCTTACCGCCACCGGCATGCTACCGATATGCGCCGGAGATGTCTCGATGTGGACGGCCAGAGCGGTAATCCTGCCCCCGTAGCCCATCGGGCCGATGCCCAGCCTGTTTACTTTATCCAGGATGTCTTTCTCCAGGTTGGAGGTCTCGCTGTCCAGACTGGGTTCACCCACCTTACGCAACAGGGCCTGCTTGGCCAGCAGCAGGGTTCTTTCCGCCGTGCCCCCTATCCCCACCCCGATTATCCCGGGCGGACAGGGATTTGCTCCCGCTTCTTCGACCGCCTTCACCACGAAGTCGATAACTCCCTGCCGGCCCGACGCCGGTGTCAGCATGCCGAGTCGGGTCATATTTTCCGAGCCCGCTCCCTTGGGCAGGGCGATGATGCGGAGCCGGTTGCCCGGCACCACCGTGGTGTGAATGACCGCCGGGGTGTTATCCTGGGTGTTGGTGCGCTCGGAAAATGGCTTCTCCACCATCGACTTGCGCAAATAACCTTCGACGTAAGCCCGCCTCACTCCCTCGTTGACGGCTTGATAGAGGTCGCCGCCGGTGATATGGGCGTCCTGCCCCAGTTCGATAAAGACCAGGGCTGTTCCGCAGTCCTGGCACAGGGGCACCCTCTCTTCGCCGGCGATGGACGCATTCTCGAGGATTTTATCCAGAGCCTCCCGCCCCGCCGGCGATTCCTCCTGTTGCCTTGCCAGTTTCAGGGCGCTAATTACGTCATCGGTTAATTCGTAATTGGCCTGTATGAAAAGGTCAGTAATGGCCTCGGTAACGGCGCTGGCTTCGATTTCCCGCATGTTTTTATTCGCCCTCCGCCAGCGTTTTTCGTAACTCGATTATCATCTCGGGTACATCGATTTTCACCGGGCACCTTTCCCTGCACCGACCGCACGTCAGGCAGGTGTAGGCAATCGAGGCGGCTTTCTCGGGGTCTTTATTGACGATGGCTGCCCAGACGGCGCCGATGCCAGTAAAATACTTGTCGCCAAAGTTACCCGCCGTTACCGCGAAGACCGGGCATTCGTAGAGGCAGCCGCCGCAACGCAGGCAGTAGAGTGCCTGTCGTAACACCGGATATTTCGCCAGCTCGGTACGCCCGCCGTCGAGGAAGATAACGTGGAACTCCTTGGGTCCGTGGGCACCGTAGGTGGTCACCTTTTCGATGTCCCCCGTCTTGCTGGGACCTGAGACCAGGCTGACGTACGACGGTACCGTGTAGTTGGCGTAGCGCCAGGTCACCTCGCTGACCTTGTAGGCGTCGATAAGGCTGGGTACCAGCTTCTCCATGCCCACCAGGGCGATGTGTACCGGGGGCGCGCCGGTGGCCAAGCGTATATTGCCCTCGTTCTCGATGATGAAAAGCGTGCCCGTTTCCGCCGCGACGACGTTGGCGCCGCTGATGCCGATGTCCGCCTGGAAGAATTTCTCACGGAGGAACCCGCGGGCGGTCGCCACCAGCTCGGCGATTTCGGCTTCAGGTTTGATCTCCTTGCCGATTACCTTTGAAAAGAGTTTAGCGACATCCTCGCGGGGTACGTGAATTGACGGCGACAGTATGTGCATCGGCCGCGAGCCGAGTTTCTGCAAGATAAACTCACCCAGGTCGGTCTCGTAGACCTCGTTGCCGATTTCTTCCAGGTGCTCACGCAGGCCCACCTCTTCCCCCGTCATCGATTTCCCCTTGACGATGAGCTTGCCGCTGCCGGTAATATCACCGATGATGTCCAGTGCCTCGTCGGCCGTCCTGGCGATGTAGCCCTTCCCCTTGTTTTCTTCTATCTCCATGACGGCCTGCTTCGCCAGTTTTTCCATCCGGGGGATGGCTTTCTTTTTTATCTCGAGCACTTCTTCCGCCATCTCAACCGTTCCGGGGTATTTCTCTAACGCTTTGTTGACGTTGCCCCGGTAGCTCTTGATTGCCCGCGACAGCGCCAGCCTCAGCCGCTCGTTGTGGGCGGCGTCCATTATCTCTTTCTTGTATTCTTTGAATTCGGACTTTTTGCTCATTTTTCCATAGCCCTGTCGATTACCTCGGCGATATCCAGCACTTCCACACCTTCCGCTTTAAGCTCACGCAGTCCTTCCCTGAGTTGCATCACGCAGCCCGGACAATGTGTCACGATGATTTCGGCGCCGGTCTCGAGCAGCTCACCGGCACGGTGCACCGCCAGTACCTGGCTCAGCTCGGGGAATACCGCCTCGAAACCTCCCCCGCCCCCGCAGCACGTCGACCATTTTCCCTTGGTCCATTCCGGTTCCACCAGTTCGATGCCCTTTATCGCCCGCAGTATCTGGCGAGGCTCGTCCACCAGGCTCAGGTGCCTCACCATCTGGCACGGGTCGTGGTAGGTAACCTTCACCTGCCGGGGTAAACGCAGGTCGTGCGATGAGAGGCTCTCAGCCACGATTTCCAGGAAATGCTTTACTTCCAGGTCGAATCCTTCAATATATTGCGGGAACAGCCGCTGTAAAGCATTGGTGCAGTAAGGGACGATGCTGATTACCTGCCTTACCCCCGCCGACCTCAGTTTCCTGTACGCTTTCTCAGCGTTATCTCTAAATTTCTGGTGCAGTCCAGCCTGGTAGAGTGGCGCACCGCAGCAGGGTTCTTCCCCGCCGAGGTAGCCCGGCTCGATGCCGAGTTTTCGCAGAACTTTTATCGCCGCCTCCAGCGGCGGAACCTTATCAGCGCTCTTCCCGGAAAGGACTTTACCGTATATGCCGGGGAGATTGATTCCCAGCTTTTTCTGGAAACGCGCGAAACGCATCGGCAGTTCGGCGCCGATAACACTCTTGTCCATTTGCCTTATCAGCGACATCAGTTTTTCGAGCTGCCCGGAATATTGGTAACCGCACCCGGCGAAAAATACCGTCTCCGCCTGTCGTGGCAGGTCTAGGTGCTGCGCCCAGCGGGCGCTCTGTTCTTTGCTGGTACCCAGGATATTCTGCGTGGAGATTATGTTATCGGCGAGGTAAGTCAGACCGGGTGGTACCAAATCTTTTTCCATACTTTTACCTTTGTTCATGATACATCTGGTGAGTGGACTCTGGCAAACTTATAAAGCGTAATCGGGATGGAGATTTTCTTACCTGACGAGTCCCCGCTTCTTCAGGTCTTTGGCGATGTCCTGCAGCCCCAGTTCTGCCAATCTGGCTTCAGTGGGCAGTCCGCTGGCGATGTCCCAGCCCCGCAGTTCGTAGTATTCGTCCTTGAGCTTCTCGAAGTCGTCTCTATCGACAACCGTGCAGACTTTTGACATTATCTCGCCGTCTTTGCCCGGCACCAGGCCGTCGTCGTTCCAGAAAATCTCACCCTTTTCCAGCGGTGCGGTATGGTAATATTCCAGAAGCTGGTCGTCCTTTCGCCCATGCCACCCCTGCCGTAGCAGTATCGCCCTCTGCAGGTTGAAGATTCTCTCACCAATACTGTTGAGTTCCTGCTCGTCCGTCTCTTTCCCCGTAATCGCCGAGTATATCCGGCTTTCCAGCGTGGCATCTCCGACTCCTCCCGGCACTACCATTACCGGCCACCTGAGGTCGCAGAGTACCAGGCTTTCCTTGGCGAAGGCGCGGTCCTGGATTATTTTGGCGGCCAGTGGCTTGCCTTCCAATGTGGAGAAATCGGCGGCAATCCTGCTGCCCCAGAACTTCTCGGCGACATCGCGGAACTTTTCAATCGTAAAAAATTCACCGGGCCTGCTAGGATTACCCATTTCCAGCCAGGCCATCACCAGTGAACAGACTGCGTGCAATTGCTGTATCGGCCTTCGCGGTTCGGTGGCGTAGAAGAGGGAGGTGGTTATCATCAGCCGGGGGTCATAATCCTTGGTCTCGCTACCCCTGGTAGCGATATAGAGGTGCAGCAGGTTTTCAGCATCCTTCCCGATTTCTCTGGCGGCATCTATCGTGCCCCGGGCCAGAATCTCGCCGAATCCTTCCTGACGGGCAATCATACCCGTCAGTTTCTCGATGAATTCCGGACTGCCTATCTGTTTCAGGGGCAGTCCCGTTTGCTTTTCTGTTATCAGTCCGGCCTCGTGACACGCGTTGAGCCATTCGATCATCCCGTGCATCACGGCGGTATCGATGCCGTAGCCGTCGCAGAGTCGTGTCGCCAGCAGCTGAGCTCCGTCTGCCTTCCCGGAGTATTTCTCCACCGCCCAGGTATAAAATATCGAAGCCTCGCATAAAGACTTGTAACGCCTGTCGCCGTTGAGTGAGTAAACATGCCGTCCGCACCCGATACCGCAGCCGTAGCAGGCTTTATCATGGGTCAGTCCCGGTATCTCCCACATCGAGGGCATTTCTCCCGGGGGCCTCAGGTCCCTGAATTCATCGGCGAGCTTTCGTAACTTTTCCGCATTGGCGGCTTTCGGCCGGTTCTTACCTGGAGCGACGATGATTGCCTTCAGGTTTTTTGAGCCCATTACCGCTGCTAAGCCTCCCGAGCCCGAAGCACCCTCGTCGGCGTACACGGTAGCGTATGTCAGGAGTTTATCACCGGCTGGACCGATGGTGAGAACGCTGGCGTCTGCGCCGTGGTCTTCTTTCAGGGCGTCGACGATATCGAAGGTGAGTTTTCTCCGCAGGCTGGACGCATCCTTGATTTCTACTGTCCCGTTATTGATGAAAATAATAGCGGGCCTGTCCGCTTTCCCCTGTACTGCCAGGGCATCGTAGCCCGCGAATTTCAGGAAAGCCCCCCACCTGTCTCCCAGGTTGCAGTAGTTGAAAGATTCCCGGTCCCCGAGAACTGATTTTCCGCATATTTTCCATCTGAAACCGGCGAAGCGCGGAAATCCGGCTACCGGCCCGCTGGCATATACCAGACAGTTCTCCGGGTCGTAGGCTTTCGCCTCGGGAGGTACCATGTCCCAATAGAGTTTGGCGGCGACGCCATGTCCGCCGATGAATCTATCCGCGTACCCGGCGGTAGGTACTTTGCTGATATTTCCATCTGAAAGGTTGATTTTCAGTATATTTCCGGCATATCCGAATTCGGTCAATATAGGCCTCCGGCGCGTTTGGTTAGCATAATGATATACAGGATTGCTTTGCCTTGTAGCATACCGGTTGGTTAACCTGTGATCTATGAAAAATCACGTGATTTTTTCAGCGAATTCCCGTACCTGAAAGTCCCATTCGTTGGACACGATATCTACGGCCGTTTTTTTACCTTTAACGCTGGTGCTGATGGTGACGCCGCCCCCGCCGCCTTCGAAATAAGCGTGATTTTTATAGTTTTCCTTAACCTCCAGGCCATAGCCGTCAGGACCGAAGAAAGCTACGGCCTTCTCTACGGCTTTCTCTGGGCTGAGCTTGGTCTGTATCTCTAACCTTAACATCTATACCCTCCTTGCGTTATGAAGGCATACCCGGGATAACACGTTCTATACTGATAATTATATACTATATCACATTTTTTCACAGCTAATGTGTACTTTTATTAAATTTACCCCTACTTCTCCCGGTTTGAGCGTAAACCAGGCTTTACGGCTGCCTCCGAAAAGCGTTAAAATAGAGCGGAAAAAGGACTCTCCCCCATCCGTTGATAGTGCGTTAATAATGTGAGTTTACAGGCTGTAGTTTTGGAGAAAAAAGTCCTCGACTGGTTACTGGAAGGTCCTGCCTGGCTGAAATACGCCGTGGAACTACAGCTATTCGATATTAAACCGGATGTTCGTCCGGTATTGAAGGATAGCGCTATTAAGGGATTAATCCTCAGGCTTCAGGACAGTAACGTCGGTATTCCCGCGTTGAAAAGCGGGAAGGTGCATTACACCGAGACCGGCAAAGCCTACTGGGACCTCTTTATCCTGGCTGATGTCGGGCTTACCTTCGAGGATATTAGATTGAGCAGCCTGGCCGAAGATATATTCCGCTTTCAGCAGCCGGACAGCTCCTTCGTTATCCCGCCCAACGTGAGGGACAACTATTTCTGCATGTCGGCCATCCTCATTTCCTCCCTGGCGCGCATGGGCTACCGCGATGACCCCCGGATAGATAAATATATCCGTCTAGCGATGAATTCACAGTCGCGCGACGGTGGCTGGTACTGCTACTATTACGGCTACGAACCTGATGTTGATTCCTGCCCCATGGACAATCTTAACCTGCTCATGCTGCTGGGCCAGTATGAGAAATACCGCCAAAATCCCAAACTCAACGGTGCCATTGACCTCCTTCTCGACCACTGGGAGAACCGGATGCATCTTCACGGATTTGGCATCGGACGGCGTTTCAGCAGTCTGCAGTACCCTGCCGTGAAGTACGGTATCCTGCGGGTGCTGGACGTCCTCTCGCTGTTCTCTTATGCCGTCGATAGCCGCTCTTTCTGGAGCATGTTCGACTTCGTTAAGCGGAAGGCCGTCGACGGCAGGTATACCGCCGAGATGACCGATAATGCCTACGCCGATTTCGACTTTGCCCAAAAACAGCAGCCGAGTCGCTGGCTTACCTTTTTGATTAACCGGATTGAAAAACGGGTGGAAGAGGCAGGATGAAAAATGTCACCTGATAAAGAGATAGAATCGTTTTGGGGCTATATCAGGAGGTCGGTCGACCGTATCTTCTCGTGCCTGGAAGGACTGGAAGAAGATGACCTCAACTGGCGCCCGTTGGATAGTGCCAATAGTCTATATGTTCTGGCTGTTCATATCATTGCTAATGTGGAAGCTAACATTCTGGGAGTGTTGTGTTCTCAGGATATTATTCGGCATCGGGAAGAGGAGTTCAAAGCCCGGGGAAGCTCGGTCGAGCCGGTTCAGAAAAGATGGCTTGATATCCAGGAGCGTATATCTTCGCAACTTGCGAAATTATCATCAAAGGACTTGGACAAAGAGTATGAGCATCCCCGCCGGGGTAGGATAACCGGGCGCGATTTAATGATTGCCATAGCCAGGCACGCTGCTGAGCACGTGGGGCATGCCGAACTAACCCGTGATTTGCTGTTTACGGCACGGGGAAGACCGTTGCCGGAGCGAGAATTTTAACCTAATATCTAGAATAAAAGGATAATCCTTTGCGTCGTATTGAGGTCTCGGTAAAAGAAGAGTATAACGACCCCCGCGCGGACGGGCTGGAGAAAGATATCCTCGACCTGGGTATCACCGCTGTCAGTCGTGTCAGGTTGGTTAACGTCTACCTGCTGGACGGTGATATTTCTGATAGTGAACTGGAGACCATCTGCCGTGAGCTTCTCGCTGACCCCATCGTTGAGGAGTATACCCACCGGGAGGCACCTGCTCCTGCCGGCGCCCGTCTTGTCGAGGTTGCCTACAATCCCGGGGTCATGGACCCCGTCGAGGAAAGCGTTAAAAAGGGCATTACCGACCTGGGTATTGACAGCGTCACCGCCGTCCGCACGGCTCAGAAATACCTCCTCTGGGGCGATATCTCCGGGGAGGTTTTACAGTCCATCTGTGACAAACTCCTCGTCAACAGCGTCGTCCAACACGTCGTCTCCGAGGAAGAAAGGGTTACCTTGCGTTCGGCAACGTATAACTTCTCGCTGGAGAAGATTGACATCGAGAATATGGACGACGCCGCTCTGATGGACCTCAGCAACAACCGTTTCTGGTTGAATCTCGCCGAGATGAAGATAATCCAGGACTATTTCCGCAGGCTGAGCAGAGCCCCCACCGACGTTGAGCTGGAGACTATCGCCCAGACCTGGTCGGAGCACTGCATCCACAAGACCTTCAAGGCCCGCATTACGCTGGGTAAGGAAGTCGTCGATAACCTCATGAAGAGCACCATCATGCGTGTTACCGAGGAACTCGATAAGCCATGGTGCCTCTCGGTCTTTAAAGACAACGCCGGCGTTATTGATTTCGACGGGCGTTATGCCGTCTGTTTCAAGGTGGAGACGCATAACCACCCCTCGGCGGTCGAGCCTTATGGTGGTGCCGCTACCGGTATCGGCGGCGTTATCCGCGACCCCCTCGGCACGGGCATGGGCTCAAAGCCGATTGCCAATACGGATGTTTTCTGCTTCGGTCCCCCGGATTTTCCCCACGCCGAATTGCCGAAGGGCGTGCTGCACCCGCGGCGTATTTTCAAGGGAGTCCGCGCCGGTGTTGCCGACTACGGTAACCGCATGGGCATCGCCACACTCAACGGTGCCGTGCTCTTCGACGAGCGCTATCTGGGCAACCCACTAGTCTTCTGCGGTACCGTTGGTCTCATGCCCAGGCACATGAGCCAACAGGGACGGCAGAGCACCGGCGACCTTGTCGTTGTTGTCGGTGGCAAGACGGGACGCGACGGCATTCACGGCGTCACCTTCGCCTCCGGCGAGCTCAACAAAGAGTCCGAGGATATCTCCTCAAGCTCTGTCCAGATAGGCAATCCCATCGTGGAGAAAAAGGCCTTGGATGCTATCCTCAAAGCGCGCGACCTCGGTCTGTACAGTCGCATTCAGGACTGCGGCGGCGGCGGGCTTTCCTCGGCGGTGGGTGAGGTCGGCGAAACAACCGGCGTCCGTGTCGACCTTGAAAAGGTGCCCCTGAAATACGCCGGGCTTTCCTATACCGAAATCTGGGTATCCGAATCGCAGGAGCGCATGTTACTGGCGGTACACCCCGATAAACTCAACCAAATAATGAAACTTTTCAGCGATGAAGATGTCGAGGCCACCGTTATCGGTGAGTTCACCGACGATAAGCGACTGCAACTCTATTATCAGGGCAATCAGGTCGCCGACCTCGATATGGATTTTGTCCACAACGGCTTGCCGCAGCTGGAACGGAAGGCGGAGTGGGAATTACCCCGACATCCTGAACCAGATTTCCCCCAGCCAGCCGACCTCGAGGATGATTTGAAGGCTATTCTGACTGCCTGGAACGTTTGCAGCAAGGAGTGGGTCATCCGCCAGTACGACCATGAAGTGCAGGGCGGCAGTGTCCTGAAACCGCTCGTCGGTGAGGCTAACGACGGCCCCGGTGACGCCGCCGTGCTCCAGCCCCTCCCCGATTCGAATAAGGGATTAATCATTTCCAACGGCATCAATCCCAGATACGGCGATATTGATACTTACTGGATGGCGGCTTCGGCTATCGACGAGGCTTTACGGCAGGTCATCGCCGTCGGCGGTAACCTCGAACACATAGCCCTGCTGGATAACTTCTGCTGGGGCAATCCCGATAAGCCCGACCGTCTCGGCGACCTGGTGAGAGCGGCGCAGGCCTGCTATGATATCGCGGTTGTCTACGGCACGCCCTTTATCTCCGGCAAGGACAGCCTCAACAATGAGTACGAGACCGGCGCCGAGAGCATCTGCATTCCCCCCACCCTCCTTATCTCCGCCATGGCTGTCGTCGATGATGCCGGCAAAGCTGTCTCCATGGACTGCAAGCAGGCGGGCAATCTGATATATATCATCGGCGATACTTACAACGAGATGGGCGGCTCGCATTATCTTGCCATCCACGGCTACACTGGCAATAGCGTACCTAAAGTCCGTCCGCAAGAGGGCAAGAAACTGATGAATGCCATAGCAGATACCATGAACAAAGGTTTAGTAATGGCCTGCCACGACCTCAGTGAGGGCGGTATCGGCGTTGCCGCCGCCGAGATGGCTTTCGCCGGGGGGCTCGGTATGCGGATTGATTTGGCCGAAGTCCCGCTGGGTGAATCTATCGACCGTGACGACTATATTCTCTTCTCGGAGTCGAATACCCGCTTCCTGGCGGAGGTAGCCCCGGAAGATAAAGAGCAATTCGAGAAAATGCTGTCCGGCACGCCTTACGCCGGAATAGGAAAGGTGACGGATAACGGTAAACTAGAGGTTTACGGACGTAACGGCCAGAAGCTGCTGGATGCCTCTATAACCGACCTTAAAGAAGCCTGGCAGAAACCATTGCGGTGGTAGAGATAATATGGCTAAAGTTAAAGTGTTAATGCTAAGAGCTCCCGGTACCAACTGCGATTTTGAGACGCAGGTGGCTTTCGAGATGGCGGGCGCCGAGGTCGATTCGGCACTGGTCACCGGTCTGTTCCGCAAAGAGAAGCACCTCACGGACTACCAGATAATGATTATCCCCGGCGGTTTTACCTACGGCGACGATATTTCTGCGGGGAAAATCATGGCTAACGAAATCCGCCTGCGACTTGGCGATGATATCAGGAAATTCGTCGATGATGGCAGGCTCGTCATGGGTGTCTGCAACGGCTTCCAGGTTCTGGTGAAAGCACGTATTCTCCCCGGCTTTGACGGGCGGGATTCTCAGCCGATGACGCTTACCGCCAACGACTCCGGCAAGTTCGAATGCCGCTGGATTTACCTTAAAATCAATGAGGACAGCCCCTGCGTCTTCACCCGCGGTATGCACCGTCTCTATATCCCGGTCAATCACGGCGAGGGCAAGCTGGTAGCGTCACCCGATATCCTGGACAGGCTCAATGTAGTCGTGCAGTATACGGACGCAACCGGTAATTTGCAGGCAGGTTATCCCCATAATCCCAACGGTTCGTTACGCGATATCGCCGGTATCTGCGACCCCACCGGTCGCATCTTTGCCCTGATGCCCCACCCCGAACGCTTCCTGCGCTGGACACAGCACCCGCGGTGGACCCGTGAAAATCCCCGCGATACCGGGGACGGTTTGCAGATTTTTCTCAATGCCGTTGCCTGGGCTAAAGGCATCTAGGTCATATCCCCATAAACCCCATCACCTGCTGGAGTATCCTTCTGATGAAGTTGCAAGACAGGGTAAAACAGCTCGAGAATGAGGTATTTGTCCT
>DUFB01000101.1 GCA_011192005.1 Dehalococcoidia bacterium | reverse complement strand
TTCCTCATGGCATATTCCACATCAATTCTTCAGGCGAGTTTATTCTTCACACTGGCTGGTATTGGCTCTGCAGTCTGCTGGGCTCCTACCATGGCACTGGCACAACGATGGACCAGCTCTAAACATAGAGGTAAGACATTAGCTTTTATTGATGTTGGAAGTGCCTGTGGAATTGTCGGTACCAGTACAATTATACCGTTAATAGTGACGGCGTATGACTGGAGGTCAGGATGGATAAGTCTGGGTGCATTGGCCTTCGCTGTTGCTTTCCTTAACCTCCTGACTGTCCAGAATTACCCGGAAGAGCAACCTGAGTTTCACGAAATTAGTCCCAGGAAACAAACAACCGATCCGGTTAGCGTTATATATATGAGTCTTTTACGAGACGTGAGGTTCTGGTTGATAGGTCTGGCTTACTTGCTTACGGGTTTTTCAATAATCATACCCTTTACGTTTTTAAGCACGTATGCGGTAGAGGAGTTATCATTTGCGTATGAAGCATCAACCAGATTGATAACCGCCATAGGTGTAGGGGCTATAATAGGTAAAATTACTCTGGGTCCTCTTTCCGATAAAATAGGCAGGATAAAAGTCATGATGATATGCGCCCTGCTTATATCCGGTGGTAGTCTGGGGATGGCTTACGGACAGGGTATAGGACTGGTAATATTGACGGTTGTATTTTCCTTTGGATACGGAGCCGCCTGGTCTATGTATGCTGCATCCGCTTCAGATTACTTCTCCAAGAAGTCTTCCGGGAGTATTATTGGCCTGTGGACTGTTTTCCTGGGTGTGGGGTCAATTATATCTCCTGTTATTGCCGGCTGGATAGCTGATAACACGGGAACACTTAGCTGGTCATTCGTTCTAGCCGCAGCTGGTGGTGTGGTATCTCTATTACTCCTGATGCCGATGTGGCGACTGCTGCCGATAAGCGATTCATAGAGACATAATAGTCTGGCAAGTTTGACAATGGGTAATAAAAGTGCTGTAATTGAGGCGCTTAAAAATGTTTCTGTCATATCACTATATTGTACCGAATTTCATTTATCCCAGTGTTTATTTTATTATATTATCCTGTAATAAACTGAATCAGGAGGTGATGTTATATCGGAAAACGTTTTGATAAGACAGTATTCTAAGTTTGGTAACAAGAAGGAGGCATTTTAGTGAAAAAGCTCTTATATATGGTCTTGGTTATCACGTTATTAACGTTCCCCTTTTTCGGTAGTTGCGGAGAAGAAGAACCAACCGAGGTGATAGAACTTACTTATAGTAACTTCTTCCCTCCCTCACATCTTCATTCAGTATTGGTCGACCAATTCTGTCAAGAGATAGAGGAGCGTACTGATGGTTGGGTAAAAATTACACATTATCCCGGAGGCTCACTGACGCCAGCTGCCGGGGTCTATGATGGCGTCGTCGAGGGTATTTCGGATATAGGTATGTCCGTTCTGGCCTATAACATGGGTCGTTTTCCGACTACCGAGCTCGTAGATCTCCCTCACGGCTACCCGAGTGGCTGGGTAGCTTCTAAAGTGGCTAATGATTACTATGAAAAATTTAAACCTGATGAATTTAATGACGTGCACGTTCTCTATTTCCATGCGCACGGGCCCGGTTGTATCCTTACCGTTGATAAACCAGTACGAACGCTGGAGGATATGCAGGGACTGGTTTTAAGGTCAACTGGCGTAGGTGCCAAAATAGCCGAGGCTCTTGGTGCTACCGGCTACGCTGCATCTCAGGGGGAAGCTTATGAGCTGATGTCCAAGGGTGTAATTGACGGTAGCGTAACTCCGCCCGAAGTACTCAAGGGCTGGAATCAGGCCGAGATAGTGAAGTATCTTACCACCTGCTATGACGTGGGTTATACAGCTGATATGTTTGTAGTTATGAATAAAGCAAAATGGGAAAGTCTTCCAGATAAATACAAGAAGGTGTTCAACGAGGTTTGCGAGGAATGGATAGAAAAACATGCTAAGGTCTGGAGTTATTATGATAAGATTGCATTAGACTACTTCATGACCTTCCCGGGCAGGGAGGTAATCTCACTTTCCCAGAATGAGATGGCACGCTGGGTGGCTGCCGCCGCAAGTGTCAAGAATACATACATGTCAGAAAAGGGTGCCATGGGGTTGGATGTGGAAGATATGGAGGAATACCTGAACGATCGGGTA
This sequence comes from Dehalococcoidia bacterium, assembly GCA_011192005.1. Taxonomy (GTDB): domain Bacteria; phylum Chloroflexota; class Dehalococcoidia; order Dehalococcoidales; family RBG-16-60-22; genus W425. The sequence goes on along the minus strand of DUFB01000101.1, from coordinate 9,756 downwards.
GATTATTGGTCTGACAGGGCACCGACAGCAGAAGAGTGCGTGGAATGGGTAGAGGCTGAGGTATTGCCAGACGCACCCCAATAATTGTGTGCGGTAATAAATAATGTGCTTATTAGGGGGGAGCTCGTTAAGGGTATCTTTATTTGCCGGGCACCCCCCTATAATGGGTTTATTTAATGCGAGATATTCTGGATCGACTTGAAAGATTCACAAATCTTATCAGTAAATGGCTTAATTGGGTCGCGGGTATCGGTTTGGTTGGCATGCTCGCACTTATCGTCGCCGACGTTATTGGAATTAAACTTTTTAAGAATCCCATCCCGGGTGCTATTGAGACAGTTGCCTTTTTAGGTGTGGTAATAACCGCGTTTGCCATTGCCTATACACACGTTGTACGCGGGCACATTCAGGTGGAATTTTTTGTAATGCGTCTCCCCGAGCGTATAAAGGCAATCATTGCTTCGTTTGTATTTCTCCTTGGGATAATTTTGTTTGCAGTATTAGCATGGCGCTCCTATGAATACGGAATGGTTCTGCAGAGAACGGGAGAAGTGTCCATGACCCAGGGAATACCTTTCTATCCCTTTGTTCACGCAGTGGCTTTTAGTTGTATTCCTGTTTGTCTGGTATTGCTGGTAGAACTAATCAAATCTGTGTTGAAAGCGGTGAAAAGGTGAGTTCGGTTACCGTTGGCATCATAGGTATTGTTATTCTGATAGTGATCTTCCTCCTTGGTATGCCGGTCGGGTTCTCTATGGCCCTAGTCGGGCTTGCTGGTTTCTGTTATCTGGTTTCTCCACAAGCGGGACTCAGTATGCTGGCAAGGGACATCTTCGCCACTCTATCATCTTATTCTCTCACTGTCATTCCCATGTTTATCTTTATGGGCGCTATTGCCTACGCCTCGGGAATGAGCCGAAGACTTTATGATGCTGGATATGTAATATTCGGACAGAGACGAGGTGGTTTAGCTATAGCTACAATTGCCGCCTGTGCAGGCTTTGCCGCTATGTGTGGCTCTACCAATGCTACTGCCGCTGCCATGGGTAGAGTGGCCCTGCCTGAAATGAAGAGATACAAATACGATGACTCGCTGGCCACAGGCTGTGTAGCCGCTGCAGGAAGCCTGGGTATAATGATCCCCCCCAGCACGATTTTTATTGTTTATGGGATACTTACCGAGCAGTCCATAGGTAAACTTTTTATTGCCGGTGTCTTACCTGGATTACTATTAGCTACCCTGTTTATTGCTGTAGTGTTTTTCCTTTGTCTCCGCAACCCAAAACTCGCTCCGGTTGGTGCACCGACAACATGGAAAGATAAAATTGCTGGATTTACCGGGATGATTGAGATGCTGGCCTTATTCATTCTGGTAATAGGTGGCCTGTTTAAAGGCTTATTTAGCCCCACCCAGGCCGGAGGGGTAGGGGCTGCCGGTGCCTTGATTATCGGCCTTGTTCGCCGGCAATTGACTTGGCAGGGATTCCTTTTTGCCATCAAGGACACTTTAAGAATAACGTGTATGGTGATGGTTATTGTTGCCGGAGCTACGGTCTTTGGTCATTTTATAGCCATAGCCAAGATTCCGCTTGTCTTATCCGACTGGGTAGCTGGTTTACCCCTGCCCTCGATGGCTATCATGGGAATAATCATCTTTATGTATTTGATTGGGGGCTGTTTTATGGACGCCCTTGCCCTGATTACCCTCACAGTACCCATCATATACCCGCTGATTATGTCTCTGAATTATGATCCAATCTGGTTCGGAGTAATAATAGTCCTTATTACCGAAATGGGAGTGATCACACCGCCGGTTGGAGTTAATGTATACGTAATTAAAGGGATAGCTGAGGATGTTCCTCTGGAAACTATCTTTAAAGGCATAATCCCCTTCCTGATAGCCATGATAATAGCCGCAATAATATTGATAGCTGTTCCTCAAATAGCTACAATCTTGCCCAGCTTCACAAAGTATTGAGAGAGTCATAAAACATTTAGTTGTAAAATGACCCAGTGAAATGATTACCCGGTTGTTCATGCTATTGACGTTCTTATTTTATTGTCTCATGCCTGCAAATCAGACTTGAAACTGAGTGTAGTTCCGGCAATGAAATTAAACCATAAGTTATAAGCGCTGTTGTTAAGTAGTTCGATCCCGTGCGCTATTACTTGTAATTACTATATTGGCACCAAACCGGCGGGTGATATAATATATAATGGTCATCTAGGAGGATTGATAAATGGCAAAAGAAATGTCTGAAGAAGAGATATATGAAGAAGCTAAAAAAAGAGTAAAATCAAAACGGGGGTTTTACCGTCACTTTTTAGCTTACCTGGGGGTAAATGTTGTCCTGATAATTATCTGGGCTTTATCAGGTGGTCCCAGAATCGGTAGCGGCGATTGGACAGGCGGCAAGTGGTTTCTATGGCCGCTTTGTATATGGGGAGTATTTGTTGTGGTTAACTTTTTGGAGGTTTTTGTATTTAAAACAAGCATTCGAGGGGAAAGAACAGCCATAGAAGAAGAAATCAAGAAAATGAAGAAGGAATAATCAATATTCAATATCAGCTGTTGCCACTTTTTTGTATCAATAGTGAGTGATGTCATTATTCATATATAACATAATTAGCGCGGTATTAAAGCCACGGCGATATTAACACAGTCCGCTAATTATTTTTCCTGGCATAAACCATTCTGCCATCCCTGTGAACTTGAAATCCCTTGTTCTTTAACCACGGAATCACAACCTGATAAGTCCCATGCCCGGCGACGATGTGAGAAATTTCCATGGCTAGTTTCACATCACCACTCATTGTCTCATCCATCCCTTTGATTGCTTCGACCTCTGCTCCTTCTATGTCCATCTTGAGGAAATTCACCGGCCCAACACCTGACTGTCTGACGATATTATCTATCGTATCCACTTCAACTTCTTGATATTCCTCTGTATCCTCGGTTCCGAATTGTTCAGATGTATAAAAGCTATGTCCGGTCGTCCGCCTACAGGATATACTCAGCTTAAGTGTACCTTTTGTACCCCAGACTCCTTTGGGTACGATGGTTACATTTTGCAGTCCGTTAGCCTCAATATTTCTTGAAAGAAACTCCAGGTTATTTTCCGAAGGCTCGATAGCAATGACCCTGCCCTTATCCCCAACTGCCTTCGCTGCTTTTATCGTGAAGGTGCCGATATGTGCTCCGGCATCAACAACAATGTCCCCTTTTTGTAGTTTGTAGCACTTCTCATATTCTGCTTTGACATATTGGGTACAAAGTACTCCTAATATTGTCCTTGAATGTTCAAGCTTCTGTAATTTGTCTAATTTTTGTATTACGTCATGTGTTACATCCTGTTCGGATGCTATGCCATCCTGAGCTCCATAGTATTTTATTCCATTCTTCAGTTCTATGAACGTAGCACCGTCTTGCAGTTGCTCGGCTTTAGCCACCATCGTGTCTAATGAGTAAAGTTGTGTATAACGAAAATATATACTTACCAACAGCCGCTTTAAAGTCTTTCCGGGCAAAGAACTATAGATAGTAGCTGGCATAGACTTTATTTTTTGCGGAAATCTTGAGGCAATTTTCATCGTTCTTATCCCCATATTTGTCAGACTATATTGACCAAGTGTATCATAATTAATATCAGGTTACAAAGTAAGAATTTTCCAACCAATATCTAACCTTTAGTTCACCGTAATCAAATATTAATATTAGTAAATATCAAATGTATCCATGAATAATACGGTATTTAAGCGGGGTTATCGAGAGGCCTTGAGCTATCTGAAACAATTAGTTATTGTCAACGGTGGAAGATGAAACCTGCAATCGTTCTGGGCATGAGAGTAAATGGCCTCGGAGTAATGAGAGGTCTGGGTAGAAAGAGAATTGAGGCTTACGGTATTGATAAAGACGACGGTATAGCGTTTTCTTCAAAATACTGTAAGAGAAAATATCTGTTCGCGGACCCGGAAGTCTATCCAACAGAATGCCTTAATCAATTTATCGAACTCGGTAAAAGTCTCGGTGATAAAGCCGTTCTGTTACCCACGAGTGACCCTTATCTTGCTTTTCTCTCCAAATACCGGGATGAATTATCGCAATATTATCTGTTCAACATTCCTGATGCTACGATTCTCGAGAATATGCTGGATAAGAGAAATCAATACAAATTAGCTGCGAGACTTGGCATAGCCGTTCCAAAAACTATCTCGCCCGAACGTCTGGATGATTTAAAAGAAGACTCTATTTCTTACCCGGCGATAATAAAGGGTGTATTTTCAAAAAAATGGTCTTGCGCCTTTGATGCCAACGGGTTTGTTGCCTACAGTTATGACGAATTATCAGAGTACTTTAAACAGGCTCTGGATAAAAACGTTGAAGTAATAATACAGGAAATGATAATCGGGCCGAATAAGAATCATTATAGTGTCCACGCCTTTTATTCCAAAATGAAAGAACTCTTGGAAATTTCCTCCTTTCAAAGGCTCAGACAATTCCCCATCGATATGGGGGACGGCACTTATATTGTTATTGTAAATAAACCAGAACTTGCTGCTTTGGGGCAGAGGTTCCTTGAAGCTATGGGTTATACCGGGATAGCCAACATACAATTCAAGTATGATGAAAGGGATAGCCAGTTCAAGTTGATAGAACTAAACCCGCGAATTGGAATGGCAAACATCTTACATACCTGTGCTGGAGTAAATACCGCATATAATTACTACCTCGACTGTATAGGAGAAAAGGTCGCTCCTGCCTTAAATCCCAGGGAAAATACCAGCTGGCTGAATCTTACAGGCGATATCAGTTCGTTTTTTGCAAATAGAAAGCGGGGAGATTTATCTTTTACCAAATGGATCAGATCTGTTTTCCAGGCTGATTGTTTCCCCTATTATGCCCGTGATGACTTGAGACCAATATGCAAACGATACGTAACTTACACTAAGAAATGGATAAAAAGGAAATTGGGGCTCAAGAAATAATCTCTTAAATGCCTCACCCTCAGGTTTGGATTGTTCCCCGCGATATCAAGATAATGGTCACTTCCTTTGTGGTTATTCTCCACGATGCTCAGCAAAGAATTAAAGTTTTAGAGAAAAGGAACCATTTTTATTACGCCACAAAGTGAAAATATTTGTCTAGAAAGTAATAAAAGGGTATAATCACATTCGACAACATAATTCTTTAGTTTACCGAGCACCACCTCTAAAAGCTAAAGCATCGGAACTCTAAATTAAAGGGCAGTATTACTTTTAGGGACAGGCCAGATGCCCTGCGCCAAGGCATTCGCGTAAATCTCGGGCAACTATATCGAATTAGAGAGCGTGCGCAGCTTAACAGCTTCATTAACTGGCTAGAACTAAATGCAGGCTGACTTCTAAAGATATATAATAAAATATAAAACTCTTGGAGGAAATTTAGTAATGAAAAAGAACGATTCCAGAAAAGCAACCAGCGGGGAGAGAAGCATCGTCAAAGGACTTGGTTTTTGCTCTGTGGCGTCGGATGCAAACTCATCGGTCGTTGATGTCAAAGATGGCAAAATAGTCAGGATAAGACCGCTGCACTATGACTGGAAGTATAAACCCGAGCAGTTCAGTCCCTGGAAGATAGAGGCGCGTAATCAAACCTTTATGCCGAGTATGAAATCGTTGATACCGCCCTTCAGTTTGGCTTACAAGAAAAGAGCTACATCTCCAAACCGGATATTGTATCCATTAAAAAGAGTGGATTGGGACCCTAACGGAGAAAGAAACACTCAGAACAGGGGAAAAAGTGGCTATGTAAGAATCTCCTGGGATGAAGCCTTGGATATGATCGCCAGTGAGATAAAAAGAGTTATTAAGAAATACGGTCCTACCGCCATACTGGCACAGTCAGACGGTCATGGTGAAACAAAAAATATACACGGTCCCCACGGCTGCCAGAGAAAGCTACTGCAACTCCTGGGAGGATATACCCTGCAGCAGAGGAATACCGATAGCTGGGAGGGATGGTACTGGGGCGGCAAGCATGTATGGGGAAGCGAGCCTGTGGGCCAGGCAAGACCGGTAACCAATATCGTTCCGGATATGGCAGCAAATACCGAGATGGTTCTTTTCTGGGGCTGTGACATGGAAACCACCCCCTGGGGTTGGCAGGGACAGCTGCCGAGTCGCCTGTGCTACTGGTTCACCGAACTCGGTATCAAGCAGATATATATTTGCCCGGAAGTTAATTATGGCTGTGCCGTTCATGCCGATAAATGGATACCGATTAAACCCAATACCGATGCGGCGATGAGGCTGGCGATAGCATATATCTGGCTTACCGAAGATACCTATGATAAGGAATACCTAGCAACACATTCCGTCGGCTTCGATAAGTTCGCCGAATATGTCCTGGGTAAGGAAGATGGCATACCCAAGACACCCAAATGGGCTGAGGGTAAATGCGGCGTTCCCTCCCGGATTATCAAGGCGTTAGCCCGGGAGTGGGCTAAGAAACCGGTCTCAGTATCGCATGGCAACGGTGGTTCGGCTATCAGGGGTCCTTACTCGAGTGAACCGGCCAGGCTGGAGGCCTGCCTGCTGGGTATGCAGGGCCTGGGGAAACCGGGCGTACATTTCTTTAAGTGGATTGAATGGGGCCTGTTCGTCGAGGAGGGGGAATACCCCATGCCCCGCGGGGTGGTGCAGCCGGATGTAAACGCAGCCGCCCAGGGAGAGGGGATGGGTTCTCCGGTGATAATGGAGGCCATGGCGGCCAATAACGAATCAAGACTGCCTACAAAGCGACCACCACAGATTATCCCCAAAACCCTCATTCATGACGCTATTCTTAATGCTCCGCTTACCTGGTACGGCAATACCAGCGCCGGTTTCCCGCGAGAGGACCAGTTCGTTCTGTACCATTACCCGGCGGAAGGCTGTTCCGAACTCCATATGATATGGACCGACACGCCCTGCCTGATAACCTGCTGGAACGATAGCAACACCACGGCTAAGGCGTATCAGAGCCCCAAAATTGAGTTTATGCTGGCTCAGCACCCCTGGATGGAGAATGACTGCCTCTTTGCCGATATACTCCTGCCGGTTAATACAAAATTCGAGGAAGAGGATATAGCTACCGATATCTTCAGCGGCCAGTTTCATACCGTTATCCTCGAGGAGCAGTGCATAACACCCAAGGGAGAGTCGAAGACGGACTATGAGGTAGTCTGCATGATAGCCGAAAGGCTGGGCTTGCTGGAGGAATATACGGAGGGCAGGTCCATCGAGGAGTGGCGACAATTCGGTTATAAGTATTCACGCGTAGCCGATAAGATCAGCTATGAGGAACTCAAAGAGAAAGGCTACTATGTCGTGCCTGCCGATCCTAACTGGAAAGACACCAATCCCGGACTGTATGACTTCTATAAAGAACCGGAGAAGAATCCTCTGGCAACCCCTTCCGGAAAGCTGGAGTATTATTCCCAGGCTCTGGCGGAGCACTTCCCCGGAGATAGAGAGAGACCCCCGGTACCGCACTGGGTAGAGGGTGGCCCGGGATGGACTCACGATGAGAGTCTTTCCAGTCAGAGGGCCAAGAAGTATCCTTTACTGGTAATGTCCAACCACGGGCGATGGAGGATACACGCCAATCTCGATGATATAAGCTGGTTCCATGAGATCGAGACCTGCAAGGTCAAAGGCCCGGACGGGTACCATTACGAACCCATGTGGATTAATCCGGCGGAAGCTGCCAGGAGGGGCATAAAACTTGGGGACGTGGTGAAGATATACAATGAGAGGGGCGCCGTACTCGCCGGAGCTTACGTTACAGAAAGAATCATGCCCGGTATAGTATATATAGACCATGGCGCCAGGTACGATCCGATAATTGTGAGTGAGCTTGATAGAGGTGGCGCTATTAATACTATTTCTCCGCATAACGGCACCTCTAAGCACTGTGCCGGGATGGCGACCAGTGGATTTCTGGTTGAGGTTGAGAGGGTAAACGTGGATGAAATGAGAAAGAAATACCCCGAAGCCTTTAACAGGCCTTATGATCAGGCTACCGGGCAGGTGATACAGAGAGTATTAATCTAGAATATACCTACCATTCTCCGAATGGAGTGGTATATTATTTTGTATTATTGTTAACGTAAAACCATTACAGGCTGGATCGGGAAAATCCAGCCTGTAATTTATTCAGGTATCTGCTTATAATTTAACCTCAGGCTATTACTCTGTTGAAATCCAGTCCGGAACCTCGATGGTAAGGCCGATTGAATGCCTCGGGGTATTTCCTGCGCAATCCGTCCAGGTCAGCGAGCTCGACTTCAACAAGGAAGCCGCTTACTACCATGCCACCGCGGCAGTTACGTGATGTGCCATGATGAGGAGTAATGGTGTTGATGGCACCACCACGGTCGATTTCACCGGGGACGATGGGGTCATAGCGAGCGCCGTGGTCGACGTAGACAACACCGGGCATTATCCTCTCGGTGACATAGGCGCCGCAGAGCACCATGCCTCTCTCGTTGTATATCTGGACGACGTCACCGTTCCTGATGCTTCGCTTTTCAGCCTCAGACGGGTGAATCCACATCGGCTCGTAGAGGTAGCCATCCGGTCCCTTGACCTTGCCGGTGAAAATCTCGTGGAACCAGGTAAAATCGTCAAGCTGGGCATGTACCCGCCACCTGGGGTGATTGGAGCAAACGAGTAAGGGATATTTCTTGGCCCTGTCAAGCAGTAGGCTTTCCTGGTGGGACTCACCGTAGGGTATCCAGTGGGGTACCGGTGGTCTTTCCTCATCGTCCGGGAAATGCTCAGCCAGACCTATCGAATAGAACTCTATTTTCCCGGATGGTGTCGTCAGGGGGTGGTTTTCGGGATCTTCATAGAAGTCTATCATGCCGGCCCGGTAACTCTTCCAATTGGGGTCAGTCGGTATCATATAATAATCTTTTTCACACAGGTTCTCCCAGGTTGTTAGCTTTTTCTTGGCTACGTCAGACTCATCGAAGCCGCGTTTTATCCACTCCTCTATTGATTTTCCTTCGTTGTACTTCTCCAGTAGACCCATCTTTTCAGCCACAGCGCAAACCGCTTCGTAGTCGCTCCTGGACTCGCCGAGAGGCTCAACGGCTTTCCTCTCAAGATAAATGGTGGTGAAATGGGCACTCTCGTTATCAGTACCGATATCATCCTCCTCGAACTTGGTATTGATAGGCAGGATAATATCAGCAAAGAGACAATCGTTTTCCATCCACGGGTGCTGGGCGACCATGCATTCAATCGAGGGGTGACGGTAGCCATCCACGTTCCGGTTGCTGTCGTTCCAGCAGGTCATCAGACAGGGAGTATCGGTCCATATCATATGTATTGGCGAACAGCCCGGTGCCGGATAAACGTACCTGATGAACTGCTCCGTCCTGTCGGACATCTGCCAGGAGCTTCCATAGATATCGAAATGCCCGTCCAGAATAGCGTCATGGATCATGGGCTTGGGAATGATTTGTTTCTGCATATTAGCAGTAGGATTGGCACCGGTAGCGCGATACGCGCCTGCTTTTACGTCTGGTCTCACGATACCCCCGGGTGCCAGTGTATGAACATCACCTCCCCGGCCCAGACCAAAGAAAGAACCTCCCACGAAAGTAAGCTGGTGAGCTCCCGGCTTGCCCAGTCCCTGCATCGCCAGCAGGAGTACTTCCATCCGTGCCGGCTCGTGCGAATAGGAGCCTCTGATGTAGGGTCCGCCGAAGCCATGCGCCACGGTGGTGG
>DUFB01000100.1 GCA_011192005.1 Dehalococcoidia bacterium | reverse complement strand
TCCGGTAAATTCTTGGCATCTTCTATACTGGTGATGTCCTCAATCTTGTACATCTCCTTGGCTTTGCCGAAGTTTATAAACCAGACCTCGTTCTCCTCAAGGAAAGAATAGGGCACGTATCCCAGCATCCTCTCGAAGTCTGTATCTATTAGTATTTCATCAAGTTCATAGGTTTCTTCGCCGGTTATCAGCGTACAACCTGGAATAGGAGTAGTTATCATTATTAAGAGGATAAATAAAAACAGCCTTTTCATCTTTCCTCCTCAAATATGAAGCACGGGAGCTACTCTCTCTTAGTTATCCTCCGGTGGTTTTTCCGGCATTCCTTCCGGTTTCCATATGCGGGTAAGTGATATCTCCAGAAAAACCAGGGGCCTGGTTACCTTTTTAAAAACTATGGGACAGTGCTTCAGTCCCGGCGGCATGGCGACCACTGCCGTCGTATTAATCTTGTGGACTTCTCCCTCGTCTCCCAGGGTCATCATGATTTCCGCCCCCAGATCGGTGATATCTTCCGGGTTACCCCCGATGAAGCACAGCATCTCGGCGAAATCATGTGAGTGGGGACGGTCGAAAGACATCGGCTTGGAGATGCAGTGGTATCCCATGCTGCATTCCGTATCCAGTTCGCCGTCGTGCGCTACGATTGATTTTCCCGTGTAATGAGGTATATCTTTGATAAGTCCGGTCAGGATGAGATGACCGTATCTGGATTCAGCCATTCTGCGTGTCCTCCTCGTGAAGTAGTCGCCTCGGGCTAATAAAAGGAATGTTGCGGGTTTCTTCGGCAGTTATTCGTAATCTCCGTCGTCTTCGTCCGGGGTGGCCGCCGGCTGGGGACTCCCGGTAAAGGGAAGCAGTGCCTCGGATTTCGCGCGTTTCCTGGTGGTGTGGGGTGGTAACTCGCTGATGGTCTTACGCATTTCTTTAAAGTAGTCGGGCTTGACGGGGTTGGCTTCGACAACTATGCCGTCGACGTCGGCTTCATGGATAGCTTTGAGTTCGCTTGATGATATGCCCGGCGAAACCTGTACCAGCAGAGGTTTGGTAAGTAAAAGCCCCAGACGCTGCAGGCTCATGAGGTCATGCCAGGCCAGGGTAGTGCTCGCTTTCTTGATTACGTTGGTTAATACGGCGTCCACCGGAAGGTTGTTGATTACCCTTATCAGGCTGTCTTCCAGCGACGGTTCTATTCCCAGAATGGTGCCGATGTCATCCTCCTCTTTAGGCATGGCGTCTACCGGACTGCTATCCGTAAGCACCAGAAAATCGCAACCGACTTTTTTCAGGGCTTTGTTATTGCCAGTGCCAGCATCCTCCAGACTGACGCCGCAGGGGATATCGGAAATCGATTCTGTAACTGGCTGCATAGCTTTGGGTGTCAGGCGGGCTCTGGCGGAATGCAGCCACACGCCGTCGGCCCCGGTCACATAATCGGCGATTTGCCCGGTATTGTCCATTTTGACTCTGGCTATTACCAGCATCTTCGGTTGATCCCGGTCGGCGCGTGCTGTCCGGAAGCCCATCGGTTGTGATGCGTTCCGCGTTGCTGTTCTGGTTAGTTTATCTACTAAACGGCTCATACTCTCCTCTCATGATGGCAAGACTATTATAGAAAAAACACGGCATAACTTCAATCCGTAATTTTAACGGATTATTAATACCGCTTTAATGAGCTTTTAATACCTCGTCGCTTACGATGAATATGGAAAGATTAATAATAGAGGTGCAGAGCAATGGTTAAAACCGTTATCCGGGCCGCGAACAATATGGTAATCACTTTCGATGAACGGGGCAATCAAATGCCCCAGTACCAGGGGCGGTACGAGGATGTGAAGAGGAAAATCATGGCGGATTTCGGTACCGAAGCAGCCTATATTCACTGGTTTGGTATTTCATCTAGGCCGGATATGGTCTCGCTGGTAAACTGGTAGGAGTATGAAGATGCCGCGGAGAAAAAAAGACGAAGAAAAAGACAAATTTAGCACTCTGCTTTCTACCGGGGAAGTCGCCGCTATCTTTGAAGTACACCCAAATACCGTCAGACGGTGGAGCGAAGAAGGCAAGCTGACCGCGGAAAAAATCGGTCCCCGGGGCGACCGCATGTTCCGCCGGGAAGACGTCGCCGCTTATTATCTGGACAGGGCAATCAAGATGTATCTGAAAGGTAAATCTTCGTAACTATGGGAAAATTCGATAAAATCAAAGGACTCAAATGGAAAATCCTGGATCTGGTCATCATGGCTGTTTTCGTGATATTGTCCGTTGATGTATTGTATCTATATTATAACGGCGCCTGGTATGACCCCTACAGGTTCATAGAAATATCCGAGGTTCTGTTACTCTACGCTTTCTCCATACTCGGTATTATCAGGATAATTCTTAAACTCCGGGAACTAAAAAGGCACCTCAGTTATTCTTAACTGAAATAGAGCCACCACTCTTATGGCCGGGTTTACTCATCCCGCATTATCTTCAGGGTAAATCTGGCTTTATTATTACCCCTTTCTTACTCGGGAGAACCCTATATTTACACGTAAATATATTGCCTAATGGCTATAAAAGTGTTATAATAGTACTAATGGCACACAGAGTATACAGTATTGCCCGAAACGAGCGTGATACCCAGCGTCTTACCGATAACCTGCAGCGCCACAGCAGACTTCTCTATGAAGCTAACCGGGAGTTAAGGAAGGCAACCCGGGCGAAATCCGAATTCGTGTCCAAGATGTCTCATGAATTTAGAGCTGCCCTGAATGTTATCATCGGCTTTACGGAGTTGATGCTTGATGAAGTACCGGGACCGATTAACCAGCAACAGAGGCATAGTCTTAACGATATTCTCGCCAGCAGCCAGCGCCTGCAGGCGCTGGTTGATAAGTATCTGGAGCATTCCGGACTAAAAGACGAAGAAGTCGTTCAAAACACTTTTAAAAACGAGTAGGATACTCTGTGAATTTCCCGTTTGGTGTTATCAATGACTAAAAAGATTCTCGTCGTCGATGATGAACCCGCCCAGCTCAGGCTGGCAGAACAGGTACTTAAAAGTAACGGATATCAGGTCATAGTCGCCAGCAGCGGCCAGGTGTCGCTGCGTATGATTGTCGACCAGAAACCTGACCTCGTTCTGTTGGATGTTATGATGCCCGGTATTGATGGCTGGCAGACCTGCAGTTGCATCCGTGAACTCACTGATATTCCCATAATCATGCTCACCGGAAAACGCACCGGCGAGGATGATATCGTGCGAGGACTGGAATGCGGGGCTGACGAATATTTGACCAAGCCGGTAGGTAACCGGGAACTCCTCGCCCGAGTTCGCTCGGCCCTGAGGCGCGCCGAGCAGCCTTCCTATCTGGAAAAGAAAAAAAAGACGGTATATTCTGACGGTTACCTTGTCGTCGATGTCGAGGAAAGGAAAGTTGAGGTAAACGGCGCACGACTCAAGCTGACTCCCCGCGAGTTTCGTCTGCTGGCGCTGCTCGTTGAGAACGCCAACCGTGTCCTTTCCCACCAGCAGCTACTGGAAAACGTCTGGGGATGGGAGTATATTGATGATGTGGATTACGTGCGCATATATATCTCCCACCTGCGTCAGAAAATAGAACACGATACCTCCCGGCCGAAATATATTCTCACCGAGCCCGGTGTCGGTTATTCCTTTCACAAAATCGAGCAATAAAGGCCGCCTTCTGGTGGCAATAATTCTGGAAAATCCAGATATTCACGGGTCTTCTTACTATCCACTTTGCCCAATAGCTCTAAAGTTGCTATAATCCTTTAGACTAATTAATTGCGGTTCTCAGGAGCTATTGCGGTTGAGTATGGGTATTCAGCTTGATTTAATAAAATCAATACCGTATTTTACCGGCTTGGAACAGCCTGAACTCGAAAACATTAAGAAGCATGTATTTGAAAAGAAGGCTGTCAGGGGGGAAATACTCGCGTTTGAAGGAGAACCCGCCGATACGCTGTTTTTCGTTGTTGAAGGCGTGGTTAAGGTCTTTAAGACCTCTGCCGACGGCAAGGAACAGATTCTGCAGATTATCCGTCCCGGTGATTCTTTTAATGATGTTCCCGTTTTCACTGGTGATGTCAGCCTGGCCAGTGCTGAAGCTATGAGCGACGTTCTCCTCTATTCGCTGAAAAAGAATGACCTTACCGCTATCATCGGGGAAAATCCCCGGGTATCCTTAAATGTTATCCATGTCCTGTCGGAGAGGGTACAGCGGCTGGTATCTCTGGTCGAGGACTTGTCTTTCCGCCATGTTACCGGCAGAGTCGCCAAAGTGCTGCTTGAATATGCCGGTGACGGGGCTGATGAGAAACCGAGACTCACCCAGCAGGAAATGGCGGCCATGATAGGTACTGCCCGGGAGATGGTTGGCAGGTCCCTCAAGACCCTGGAAGAAGAAGGTACCATCAGAATGGAGCGTAACCGTGTCATTATCACTGACCAGGAAACCCTCCGTGAAGTGGCTGGTATAACCTGATGAGAGAAAGGTCACAGACAGCCGGGAATATTCGGGCTTAAAATATAATATAGCATGGAGAAAAATATGTTTGACTTCCCTCAGGTAGACGCTGGAAAATGCGATGGATGCGGTTTGTGTATCGGTGTTTGCGGCTGCCGGATTATTTCTCTGGTTAACGGTAAGGCGACAGTTACCCCGAAGAACCATTGTACGGGATGTCACCAGTGGTGTACCCTGTGTGAAGATATCTGCCCGAATAAAGCTATTTATTGTTCTTTTGACGTAGTTATTGAACAAAAGACAGATTCAAAATAATCCTTTTTAAATCCTTGTATAGTCCTTCCCTGTTATTTATCCACTAGTTTTTTCATATCTTCTCCTTTTTTAACCAGTTAACTTTTATTGGGACAAAAGTCGCATACATCTCTTGCCAGGGGCGTTAAAATACCAGTAATGAGTATGGGGGTTTGTGATGAAACAGAAAATGGATACAGTAGATGACAAGGTTGAGGAAGAAAGCTGTCATCACTTCTGGAAAATTGAGATAGCCAATGGGCCCATTAGCCGTGGCAAATGTAAGTATTGTGGTGAAGTCAGGGATTTCCATAATTCCATCACTAACCTGAACGACCCCCGGCGTAAGTCTAACCCACTTAATCTCCCTAAAATGTCAAAAGTAAAGCTGGATAAGGGGAGCAAGTCCTGAAAGGGACGCAGAACCGGTTAATGGATGTCAAAATATACACCACACCGACCTGAGGATACTGCCATCAAGCCAAGAGTTTTCTTGGTGAACTCGGTGTGCAATTTACCGAACATGACGTGTCCCGTGACCGCGCTGCTGCTGAAGAGATGGTAGCAATTACGGGACAGATGGGCGTGCCTGTCATCGTGGTCGATGGCGAGGCAATCATCGGCTTCAACCGGTCGCGTCTGCAGCAGCTGCTTGCGGCGGGTAGCAATCGTCAGCGACCCCGCCTCGGACTTAAAGTAACTGATGCCGGTACCATCTCCCGCAAACCGGGAGAACCACCCGTATTCGGTGCTCTCGTTGGATCGGTAGCTCCTTCTTCGTCAGGCTATAAAGCCGGAATCAAGACTGGTGATATCATCACATCCATCAATCAAAAACGTATCAACAATGTCGTCGAGCTCGAGCAGGTTTTGAAATCATTTACGCCGGGCAGTCGTATCCCCGTTACTTATTATCGCGGCGATAAAGCCATAAAATCAGATATCATCCTGTGAGGGGTCTCACCCGCGTTTTATAAGTGCTTCGTTGATAGCGGTTACTACACGGTCGATGGACTCTTTACTCTTGGATTCAAGTGCGTCTATCTCGCCCGAGGCGCTGACGATCTGGAGATAATAGGTAGGTTTGAGCAATATTGCCAGCGCCAGACCTACAACTATAAATACTATTCCAACTACGGTTAGAATCTCGTTATCCATTTCAAAACCGTATTGTGCCGCGATGAAACAAGCCCCGATAATAGCCATTACAATGACTACCCCTAGGCTGGGTCCCCGTTTAACCGTTTTCACCGAGGTGATGTTAGCCATAGAGTAGGTAGAGGGACCTTCACTGCTCGTTCTGCCTGGTATGATTACCCTGGTTGATGTAATCCGGATACCTGCTGCATCCGAATAATAGGTTGGCTCGGCCCTTTCAATTTCAACAGTTCTGGTTCTGTTAGACTCTTTTTCGGATTGTCTGCTGTCCTCTCCGCCTGCTATCTCCATGTTACTGAGTTTTTGTCCGCAGTTTGAGCAGAATCTAGAAGTCTCTTCAACTTTCTGTCCACATGCCGGACAATAATTCATTATTTCTATCTCCTTAAAGGCGACCATGCAATAATTTTTTAATTGACCTTAATATATTCTCATGATAATAAGATGTCAACACGCCCGCGTAAAGAACTTACGTATATTATCAATATCGCCATCCGGCTAAAAGTCACGTTACCAATATCTCCGTAGCTTCAACCACGCATTTATAGTAAGATATAACTGTAATGGCTGTAGTTGTAAAACGACTGGCAATCCTCGGCTCTACGGGCTCTATCGGGCGGCAAACTCTAGATGTCGTGCGGGCTATCCCGGACCTCTTTCAGGTGGTCGGGCTGGCGGCGGGTGGCAACATCGGACTGCTCAAGGAACAGGTAAAAGAGTTCAAGCCCCGCTATGTAAATTATCTTACGGATGCCAAGAAACCTGATGATATCCCCTCGTGCGAGTTTCTATCACTGGAAGATATCGCCAGTCACAGGGATGTGGATACCGTGGTTATCGCTACTCCGGGCACTCAGGGTCTCCACGCGACGCTGGCGGCAGCCAGAAGGGGTAAAAGCATTGCCCTTGCCAACAAGGAATCGCTGGTCGCCGCCGGCGAAATCCTCATTGAGGAAGTCAAAAAAGGTGGCGCGCGCATTCTCCCCGTCGATAGCGAGCACAGCGCCATCTGGCAGTGTCTTCAGGGAGAAAATCAACCGGCGCGCCGCATTATTCTCACGGCTTCCGGTGGTCCTTTCCGTCACTATACCCGAGCCAGACTGGAGAAAGTGACCGTGGAGCAGGCGCTGGCTCATCCTTCCTGGAAGATGGGCCGGAAGGTCACTATCGACTCCGCCACGCTGATGAACAAGGGACTGGAAATTATTGAGGCTCACTGGCTTTTCGGTGTCTCCGTAGAAGATATAAGCGTCGTTATCCATCCCCAGAGCATTATTCACTCGATGGTTGAGTTCGCCGACGGCTCGATAAAAGCCCAGCTGAGCTATCCCGACATGCGCTTGCCCATCCAGTACGCGCTTACTTTTCCCAACCGTCTGGCTAACACGCGTTTACCCGCTCTTAACTTCAAGAAATTACAAAGCCTCACCTTCGAGCCACCCGATACTAAGAAATTTCCCTGCCTCCGGCTGGCTGTCGAGGCGATTAAGGCGGGCGGTACCTGCCCGGCGGCGCTCTGCGCCGCCGATGAGGCTGCGGTCGAGCTCTTCCTGGCGGAACGTATCAAATTCATGGATATCCCGTCGCTGATTGAAAAAACTCTGGAACAGCACAGGAATATTAAACACCCCGATATCAATACTATTGTTTCGGCAGGGATTAAGAGCAGGGAAAAGTTCTTTGAGTTGTCCGGTGGGAGCAGTGAATGCTAATCACCATCTTTTCTCTGCTCGGTGTGATTATAGTACTGGTGCTGGTACATGAATGCGGCCACTACTTTTCCGCCAGGATTTTCAAGGTAAAAGTTGAAGAATTCGGTCTCTTTTTCCCGCCGCGGTTATGGTCTTTCGTAGGGAAAGGAACACGCTATTCCATTAACGCCATCCCCATCGGTGGCTTTGTCAAGCTGGCTGGCGAAGAAGACCCCGACGTACCGGGAAGTCTGGCGGGTAAAAAGCCCTGGGTCAGGATTATCGTCCTCGCTGCCGGTTCCATTATGAATGCCATCTTACCGCTGGTTCTCTTCTCGCTGGCTTTCATGATTCCCCATAACGTGGTCAAGGGAGAGGTGGTTATTCAGGAGGTGGCTCCTGATTCGCCCGCCGAGCAAAATGGCCTGCGCGTCGGGGATACCATCCTGGTGGTAAACGGAAAGACCGTGGAGAGTCTCGTTGATGTCAGTACCCAGATTAACCTCAAGCTGGGACAGGAGCTCGAAATGGTGGTAGAGCATACCGATACCACCCGAGAGACGATTACCTTGGTTCCCCGCTGGCAACCCCCCGAGAACGAAGGGGCGGTGGGCATTGTCTCCTCGATGCCAGATGCCAACACTTTCAGGGAAAGCCTTCCTTTCTGGGATGCCATCCCGAGGGGTTTTACAGAATGTTATGATACTTATATTCTCTATAAGAACGGCATTATCAGTCTGATAATCGGCGCGGCGCCGGCGACTATAGCCGGTCCCGTCGGCATCGCCGAGCTTACCGGCGAGGCTGCCCGTGCCGGGTTCAGCTATCTGTTGCAGTTCGCTGCGTTTTTCAGTATCAATCTGGCGATTATCAACCTATTTCCGCTGCCGGCCCTTGACGGGGGTCGTATAGTTTTTGTAATAATCGAGTGGATAAGGGGTGGTAAAAGAATATCACCAAGGGTAGAAGGCTTGATTCATACCGCAGGCTTTGTCCTGTTAATCTGTGCCATGCTGGCTATCACTTACCAGGATATCGCCCGAATTGTTGCCGGGGAGAGTTTGATACCTTAGAGGAGTAAATGGTGTTTAGATCGGGAATATTAGTATTATACTATGGTCATTCCCGCGGAAGCGGAAATTTAGGAAGTATCTGGATTCCCAATCGAGTTGGGAATGGCATTGGTAGGGTGTCTAAGAGGGGCGCAGCCCCTCTTCTTTTCATTTCCCCCTCTCCTATCAAGGAGAGGGGGATACAGGGGGTGAGGTAGATAGAGATGATAAATTCCAGAAGAATCAGTAAGCCTATACAAATAGGGGATGTCACCGTCGGCGGTGGCGCGCCGGTTGTAGTGCAGTCTATGACCAAGACCGATACCCGTGATTCTCGAGCCACCATAGAACAAATTAAGGAACTTGAGCAGTATGGTTGCGAACTGATACGCGTCGCCGTCCCCGATGAAGAAGCCGCACGGGCTATAGTTGACATAAAGAATGAAATAGATATTCCACTAATTGCTGATATTCACTTCGATTACCGTCTGGCGCTGGCCGCCCTGGAAAGCGGCGCCGACGGACTCCGCCTCAATCCGGGTAATATCGGCGAGCCTGCTCAGATAAAACAGGTGGCTCTGGCAGCGAAAGAGAGAGTGGTACCGATACGCATCGGCCTGAACGCGGGCAGCCTTCCCCAAACGAGTAACCGCCAGTTAACAATCGCCGAGCGCATGGTCGAAGGGGCTCTGGAGCAGATTCAGCTATTGGAGAGCCTTGGCTTCGACCTTATCAAAGTGTCCCTCAAGGCTTTCGACGTCCCCACCACCATCGAGGCTTACCAGCTCATTGCCGACCGGATACCCTATCCGCTGCATATCGGAATCACCGAGGCGGGTACGCCCCGAACCGGCGTTATACGCAGCACGGTGGGCATCGGCACGCTGCTCTGGCTGGGCATCGGCGACACGATAAGGGTCTCGCTGACCGCCCCTCCCCGCGAGGAGGTCACCGCCGCTTACGAGATACTCAAGAGTCTTAATCTCCGGCAGCGCGGGCCCGTCCTCGTCAGCTGTCCTACCTGTGGTCGGGCGGAGACCGACGTGGTAAAATTAGCCGAGGCCGTCGAGGCTGAGCTTGCCAGGATAAACAGGCCGATTAAGGTAGCGGTGATGGGCTGCGTCGTCAACGGACCCGGCGAAGCCCAGGACGCCGATGTCGGCATCGCCTGCGGCAAGGGCAGGGGCGTTATCTTTAAAAAGGGTGAGATGGTGGGGACGGTGGAGGAGAAAGACTTTTTTACCGCCCTCATGAAAGAGGTGGAGGGTCTCTAGAACAGGGCGTCTAAGAGGGGCGCAGCCCCTCTTCTTTTCATTTCCCCCTCTCCTTGATAGGAGAGGGGGACACAGGGGGTGAGGTAGACATCAAATAGGATACGCTAACTATTCCCGCCTGATGTCGTTTGTAAAGGTAACCGGGGGACGAGGTGGAAAATGAAATTGAAAGGTATTGCTGTTATCGTGACGGTGCTCGTTATCACACTCGCTGATGCCTGTGAAAAAACACCGGAGAAATCCACTACTTTGGTCGTGCCACCGATAACCGGTGGGGAGATGGAACTGGTACTGCCTGGCGAGATGGTAACGTATCATTTAGGAATAGCGCCCGGTACGCCTGGAGCCGCCAATGACGACATTGTTTATCCACCCGGAGGTCCTACCTATCGTGCTAAGGTTCATGAAATGGACAAACCCGAATGGCCCGCTGTCCCTGAAGTGGAAAAAACGATTGACGCCTTGGGAGGCACCATCCAATGCCAGTATCGCGAGTATATTGAAACTAAAGCCGGAGAAATCAGGAATAATATCCTCTATCTTTTCGGGGAAGATACGCCTGGCTTATCCGATCCGCGGGATATTGAGTATTATGTGGAAGGATTACACGCAGGTATCGGTATTATTCTGGGAAGCCATGGGTATGGTGGTATCGCCGGGCAGGATAAGCAATCATCAAAAGTTATTTTCCAGATTGATATTGCTCCTCAGATAAACCCGGGAGTATATGCATTCAATATCGTGCTTATGTATGAAGATGAAGTGATCGCCAGATTTCCCTGCACGATAAACGTTAAGGAATAATACGGTTAAAAATGATTTATCGGCGTGTCATACAAGGAAAGCTATCTTTCCCCGTTAGCCGCCATTGTCAAGGAGAATCATGATGAGAAAGGTACTGATTTCACTAATAGCGGTATTATTTGTTGCGCCGGTTTTGCTGGCAGGCTGCCAGAGCGGCATCGCTCGGGATACGTACGATAATGTCGTTTCTCAACTTAATAACGCTCAAAATACCATAACCCAGTTGCAGGAACAAATAGATGATTTAGAAGAGACTAAGGAAGCCGCCGAGCAGGACCTTGAGGTTGCCTGGGCTACCATCGATGACCTGCAGGTACAGATAAGCGGCATGACCGGCCAGTATGACCTTACCGGGGATACCGTCCTGGAAACGGTAACCAATATCATCGAGTTTTACCATGATACCCACGCCTACAGTAAGCCCGACCTCTTTGTCTGCTCGGATATGGCTTCGGAGGTGTGGAGCATGCTTAAGGCCCGGGGAATCGACGCCCGCATTGTCGTCGGTAATATAGATGTCGCTATCGATGATATCATCCTTTCCGACCATGCCTGGTTGCTCGCCGAGATAGATGAAGGGCAATACCTGGCTCTCGAAACTACGGGCGGCTATGTCGTCTATGAGGATGAAAATCCTCTCTACTATCGGGGCTGGTATTTCGATAGTCCCGCTGACATGAAGAGTTATAATGAACTGATTAAGGAATACAACGTCAGGGTCGAGATCGCCAACGATTTAATCGCCAGAGACAATCAGGTTGTTGACCAGTACAACCAGTCGACTAATTCCTCCGAGAGGGCTAAGCTTGAGGCCGTACACGAGATGCTGGAAGAGATTATCCTTGCTCATGAGGCTGAACTTTACACTATTGGAGATATTATCAGCGGTCTGGCTTCCAGATGCGGTACCTGAGGTTGACAATAACATATACCGTTGGTATATAAGTTATAGTAATAATATAGAAACGATGGAGTAGGCTTGTGCGTATATCAAAGCTGTTCGGAAAAACACTGAGGGAGATACCCGCCGAGGCAGATACTCCCAGTCATCAATTCCTGGTAAGGGCCGGGATGATTAACCAGCTTTCGGCTGGAATTTATTCCTATTTGCCCCTCGGCTGGCGGGTACTGCGGAAAATCGAGAACATCATCCGTGAGGAGATGAATGCCGCCGGTGGACAGGAGGTCAACCTGCCGGTGCTCCAGCCGTACGAGATGTTGCAGTTGACCGGTCGTGACCGGGCTTACGGCAAGTCACTTTTCACACTCTACGACCGCCGTGAACGCCCGCTGGCGCTGGGCCCCACCCACGAAGAGGTGATTACCAAGCTGGCGGGGCACTACGCCAGGAGCTATCGTGATTTACCCCTGCTCATCTATCAGATTCAGGTCAAGTTCCGCGACGAACCCCGTCCCCGTGGCGGACTGATAAGGGTGCGCGAGTTCCACATGAAAGACCTCTACAGCTTTGATATCGATGAAGCCGGACTGGATATAAGCTACCGAAAGATGCTCCAGGCTTACCAGAATGTCTACGACCGCTGCGGACTGCCCTCTAGGCTCGTTGAAGCGGACAGCGGTGCTATAGGCGGT
The DNA here is from genome assembly GCA_011192005.1 of Dehalococcoidia bacterium. Taxonomy (GTDB): domain Bacteria; phylum Chloroflexota; class Dehalococcoidia; order Dehalococcoidales; family RBG-16-60-22; genus W425. Next base: position 1,438 of record DUFB01000100.1, on the reverse strand, counting down.
AAAGATTCCAACGAGTTCATGGTAATCGCCGAGAACGGCGAGGACGAGATTTTATATTGCCCGGACTGTACATACGCCGCTAACGTGGAGAAGGCGGAAAGCGTTAAGGAGAAAATAGACAACGGCGAGCCTCTGCCCGTGGAGGAGGTCGCCACGCCCGGTATGTGGTCCATAGAACAGGTGGCCGGTTTTCTTAAGGTGCCCGAGAGCCATACCCTCAAGGCGGTCTTTTATATTGCCGATGGCAAGATGGTCTTCGTGGTCATCCGTGGCGACCTCGAGGTTAATGAAATCAAACTCAATAATGCCCTCAAGGCAACCGAACTGCGTATGGCTACCGAACCCGAGGTTATCGAGGCCGGTATCGTGGCCGGGGCCGCCTCTCCGGTGGGATTGAAAGGCTTTAAGGTCATTGCCGACGATTCCGTGACCAGCGGTACCAACTTCGTCGCTGGCGGTAATAAACATGATACCCACATCAAGAATGTTAATTATCCCCGCGACTTCAAGGCCGATATCGTCACCGATATCGGCCTTGCCCGCGCCGGTGATAAGTGCCCTAGGTGCGATGGCGTTCTTACCTCCACCCGCGGTATTGAGGTGGGACATATCTTCAAGCTGGGTACGGTCTATAGCGAGAAGCTGGGCGCCTCGTTTATCGATGAAAAAGGCGAACTCCACCCGCTCATCATGGGCTGCTACGGCATGGGACTCGGCCGCATTATGGCAGCTGTTGTCGAAATTAACCACGACGATAAAGGGATTATCTGGCCCCTCTCCATCGCCCCTTATCACGTCTATATCTGTATGCTTTCCCGCGAGGGCACTCCCGTCTCGGAGGAGGCTGAAAAGCTGTATGAAGAGCTTACGGCGGCCGGAATTGAGGTGCTTCTGGACGACCGCGAGGAGTCCCCGGGAGTAAAATTCAATGACGCCGATTTGCTGGGTATTCCCTTCCGCGTGACCGTCAGCCCGCGCACGCTGGAAAAGAACAGTGTCGAATTCAAGAAACGCTCCGAGAAGGAGCTGCAATTAGTACCGCTTGATAAAATAGTCGCTAAGCTACAAGACCTTGTTAAGGGGTAATACGATACTTTGACCGCTATTATCACGGTTGAAAACCTCCGCAAGACCTATGGTGCCACCGTTGCCGTCGATGATATTTCCTTTGAGGTTGCTGAGGGCGAAATTTTCGGCCTGCTCGGTCCCAACGGTGCCGGCAAGACCACCACGGTGGAATGCCTCCAGGCTTTACGCCATCCCGATTCCGGCGTCATGAATATCCTCGGTCTTGACCCCCGCCACGATGCTCCGGCTTTACGGCGTCAGATCGGTTCACAACTTCAGGAGTCGGCTCTGCCCGACCGACTCAAGGTCTGGGAAGCCCTCGATCTTTTTGCTTCGGTCACGCCCGAAGCCCTCGACTGGCAGGTCCTCC
>DUFB01000010.1 GCA_011192005.1 Dehalococcoidia bacterium | reverse complement strand
CCGTAGAATTAGCTTTGACATCATGCCCACATAGCTCAGTTGGTAGAGCACGTTCTTGGTAAGAACGGGGTCATCAGTTCGAATCTGATTGTGGGCTCGGAAAAAAGGGAGGCTGAAATGGCTAAACAGAAATTCGATAGGACAAAACCGCATGTAAACGTAGGTACTATTGGGCACGTTGACCATGGCAAGACCACGCTTACGGCCGCAATAACGCTGGTGCTTTCCAAGGCAGGCGTTGGCGCTACCCAGTTCCGTGCTTTCGATAGTATCGATAACGCACCCGAGGAAAAGGCAAGGGGTTTGACCATTGCCATTGCCCATATCGAATACGAAACGGCAAAACGGCATTATGCGCATATCGACTGCCCCGGACACGCTGACTTTATTAAGAATATGATTACCGGTGCCGCCCAGATGGACGGTGCCATACTGGTTGTCAGCGCCCCCGATGGGCCCATGCCCCAGACGCGGGAGCACGTACTTCTGGCAAGACAGGTGCAGGTGCCCTATATCGTGGTGGCCCTCAATAAAGTGGATATGATGGACGATGAAGAGCTGCTGGAACTCGTCGAGGTTGAGGTCAGAGAACTCCTCAGCAAATACGAATTCCCCGGTGATGAAATACCGGTTGTTAGGGTCAGCGCCCTTAAAGCTCTGGAATGTGGCTGTGGTAAGAGGGAATGCGAGTGGTGCGGTCCTATCATGAAGCTGATGGACGCCGTCGATGACTATATCCCGGTACCTGATCGTCCCAAAGACCAGCCATTCCTCATGCACGTTGAAGACGTATTTTCCATCAAGGGACGTGGCACCGTGCCTACCGGCAGGGTCGAGCGCGGTACCATTAAGGTCGGTGACGAGGTGGAAATCGTCGGGCTTCACCACGAGCCGCGTAAGGTCGTTGTTACCGGATTGGAAATGTTCCACAAGACCCTTGACCAGGCGGAAGCTGGCGATGCTGTCGGCGCCCTTCTCAGGGGTGTCGAGCGTGAAGACATCGAGCGTGGCCAGGTGCTGGCGGCTCCCGGTACCATCAAACCCCATACTTATGCCGAGGGACAGGTGTACGTTTTAACCAAAGATGAAGGCGGTCGGCATACGCCCTTCTTTAACGGATACAAACCCCAGTTCTATATCCGTACCACTGATGTTACCGGTACAATTGAACTGCCGGAAGGTGTTGAGATGGTCATGCCCGGTGATAATATTACCATGAAGATTAAGCTTATTTACCCCGTGGCCCTGGAGAAAGGCTTACGCTTCGCCATTCGTGAGGGAGGTAGAACGGTAGGTGCTGGGACCTTTACCCGTATCATTGAGTAATTATGGCCAAGAAAGCTGATGCCAGAGGGGTAATTTATCTTGCCTGTACCGAGTGCAAGGAGAGAACCTATACCACGTCCAAAAACAGGAAAAACGATTCTGAACGTTTGGAACTCAACAAATACTGTCCCCGCTGCCGTGTTCACCGGATACACCGTGAGGTAAAATAGGGGAATATAATTTATAAGCTTGGAAGAGTCTGCTGATGACACAGCATGTTGCCACGAAAAAAAGGCGTTTCCGACTTTTCAGCTATATCGGTGAAATCATCAATGAGCTGAAAAAAGTGGTCTGGCTTACCAGGAGAGAAGTGGCTTACCTTACTGCCCTGGTCATTATCGTGACGGTATGCATGGGTATCATCCTGGGGGCTCTGGATTTCGGTTTTACTGAGCTCGTGGACAAACTATTTTTAGCTGGAAAATAAAAATCCTGCTTCCCGGATTAAGCAGGGAATATTCAATGCACATGATATTCATTAAAGTCCCCGGCAATTCAGGTAGTGAGGTTATCTGTGGCGGGTAACGATAAAAAGTGGTATGTAATCCATACCTACTCCGGACATGAAGAGCGTGTTAAAAAGAACCTGGAACAGCGCATAAAGTTCATGGACTCGGAGAATGTAATATTTGACGTGGTCATTCCCACCGAGGACGAGATTGAGGTTAGAGGTGGCCGCCGGCGTACCGTAACCAGGAAGATATTGCCCGGTTACGTGCTGGTTCAGATGAACATGAACGAGCATAGCTGGAGCGTCGTGCGGAACACTCCGGGAGTAACCGGATTTGTCGGCAGCGGCAATACGCCTACTCCTCTGGGGGAAGGTGAAGTCGGTGAGATATTGAAACAGATGATGGCCGAGGTCCCCAAGGTGAAGGTCGGTTTTCGCAAGGGGCAGAGTGTCCGGGTAACTGACGGACCCTTCGTTGACTTCGTCGGTGTCGTCGATGAAATAAATATGTCCAAGGGCAAGGTCAAGGTATACCTTTCCCTTTTCGGTAAGGAAACGCCTGTGGAGCTTGATTTCCTCCAGATAGACAAGCTCTAATATTTCGGGGAGATGAGATGGCAAAGAAGGTCAAAGCAATAATAAAGTTACAGATCCCGGCAGGACAGGCCAATCCGGCGCCGCCGGTCGGTCCGGCTCTCGGTCAGCACGGACTCAATATCATGGCGTTCTGCAAGGAATACAACGACCGTACGTCCGGTCAGGCTGGCTCTATTGTACCGGTCGAAATCACGGTTTTCGAGGACAGGTCGTTTACCTTTATCACCAAGACCCCGCCGACGTCCGATATGCTGAAAAAAGCGTTGGCTCTGGAGAAAGCGAGCGAACGCCCCGGCCACGAGACGGCCGCCACGTTATCGAGGGCTAAACTTCGCGAGATAGCTGAAGCTAAAGCCAAGGACCTTAACGCTAACAGCATTGAAGACGCTGAGCGAATTGTTGAAGGTACTGCCCGCAGTATGGGCATTGAGGTGGAATAGTATGGTAAAGCATGGTACGAAATATAAAGAAGCCGCCGAGCAGGTAGACAGGGCTAGGGCTTACGAGCCCAAGGATGCTATCGAGATGGTCAAGAAAGCGGCGCCTGCCAAGTTCGATGAGACCGTGGAGCTTCACCTCCGCATGGGACTTGACCCCCGTAACGCCGCCCAGCAGGTAAGGGGAGTGGCGTTGCTGCCTCACGGACTGGGTAAAAGGGTGCGGGTGCTTGTTTTTGCCCAGGGAGAATCGGAGAAGGTGGCTGGCGAAGCCGGAGCGGACTACGTCGGCGGTGAAGACTTGATTAAAAAGATTGAAGACGGCTGGCTGGAGTTCGATACCGCCATCGCCACTCCGGAGATGATGGGCAAGGTCGGCAAGCTGGGCAAAATACTCGGCAGGCGCGGTCTGATGCCCAATCCCAAGTCAGGTACTGTCGTTGGTATGAACGATTTACCCCGTGTTATCGAGGACGCCCGCAAGGGCAGGGTGGAGTACAAGCTGGACAGGACCGCCATTATCCACGTGCCCATCGGCAAGGCTAGCTTTGATGTCAAGATGCTTCTGGATAACCTAACCTCCATCGTGGAGGCTATAGTTAAAGCTAAGCCCAGCGGTGCCAAGGGACAGTATGTTAAGAGCGCTTATATCACCACTACCATGGGACCGGGCATCAAGCTGGACCTTTCCACCACTTTGACCCTGACTGCCAGCTAGATTTATTACTCGGGCAGTGCTATAATAGATCGTTAATAACTGAAGAAGAATCCTGAGACAGCGGGTGTCCCGATAGGGGACTTAATGTCAGGCCTGCCGAGGAATTAAATTACCGGGTTATCCGGTACGATAATTTATCCTCGTGCGGTCGGCGCGGGGATTTTTCTTTACATAATGTTATAATTCTCGGAGTACAAGACTTTCGGGAGGTGAATATGCCTACACAGAAGAAAGTGGATATCGTCGAGAGTCTACAGGAGATGTTTGCCGGATGTGATATCGGTATCCTGACGGACTATCGTGGATTGACCACCGCCGAATTGACTAATTTACGACGTAAACTGGGTGAAGCCGATATCAAATACAAGGTGGTGAAAAACTCGCTTACGCAGATTGCCCTGCGCAATGCTGGTAAAGACGAACTGGCGGAGATGGTTTCCGGCCCTATTGCCGTGGCTTTCGGATACGGCGGGATACCGGAAACAGCCAAAGCTTTAACCGAATACATCACCGCCACCAAGTCGATGCTGGCGGTGAAAGGCGGTTTTTTCGGTAATACCGTTCTATCACCGAAGGATATTACCGCCCTGGCGGATCTACCTTCGAAAGAAGTACTCATTGCCCGGGTATTGGCAGGCATGCAAAGCCCCATTACCGGACTCGTTAATGTACTGGCAGGCCCCATAAGGAATATTATGGGGGTGCTGCAGGCTAGAATTACACAACTGGAGGGACAATAATCATGGCAGATGAAGCGAAGAAAGAAGAAGCAGTAGCCGAAGAACCTAAAGCAGAAGCCCCGGCTGAGGAACCCAAGGCTGAAAAGCCGGAACCGAAGAAAGAAGAACCTAAAGCGCAAGCCCCGGAACCTGAAAAAGAAGCTGCCAAAACACCCAAGGCAGCCAAAGAAGAAGCGGCTGAAAAACCGGCACCGGCCAAAGCTAAGAAATCGGCGGCTATTGAGAATATCATGACGACTATCAAGGGTATGAATGTCATGGAGCTTGCCGAGCTTGTTAAGGCTCTGGAAGCCGAGTTCGGTGTTAGTGCCGCTGCTCCTATGGCTGTTGCTGCTGCCCCGGCCGCCGGAGGCGCCGCCGCCCCCGCGGAAGTTGAGGAGCAGACCGAATTCACCGTGATTCTCCAGGAAATCGGCGCTAACAAGATTAACGTTATCAAGGCGGTCCGTGAGTTAACTGCCTTGGGTCTCAAAGAGTCCAAGGACCTGGTGGAAGGCGCTCCGCAGAACGTAAAAGAAGGCGTCAGCAAGGAAGAGGCGGCTAACGCCAAGCAGAAACTGGAAGCCGCCGGAGCTACCGTTCAGGTTAAATAATCGCCGGAAATATTCTTAATTCCGAGTTGAATATTGCCGGTGGATGGCATAT
>DUFB01000001.1 GCA_011192005.1 Dehalococcoidia bacterium | reverse complement strand
TCGCGGTAGACATTGGCGGCGCCAGAATTTTCATCGCCCATGCGCCGGATATCTTCTCCTTTTAGGAGGCGACCGGCAATGTAGGCGGTGGGTATGGAACCCAGGATGTAGCCGATAATAATCACCAGCCAGGACATATTCTTATCTCCATCCTGGTGCCGGGAGAGGGACTCGAACCCACAAGGATTTCTCCGGCGGATTTTAAGTCCGCTGCGTCTGCCATTTCCGCCATCCCGGCACTCCTTGAGCTATTGTAGGTTCTAAGAGAAGGGGTGTCAAGAAAGCAGGCGGATTACAGTAGCTCCCGTTAGGTTAATGCCGGACCAAATAAAACGGCGCGAATTACCAGAAGATTCCCGACTCTTCAATATCGATTTCTGCAGAAAATTTAACAAAGTTTCCCGAGCGACTTACCTTAAGGTGATAAAAGTCCTCTGATTCCATATCTAATTCAATATTACGTAAAGAATCCTCGGCGTCTTCACTATTACCAAAAATAATGCAACCGCTGAATTTGATTAATTCTGAATTCAGTTTAGAAATAGTCATGCCCGCAGCATCCGCACCCGGGTAATACGCTTCGGCGGTGACCATGGAGAAGAGCCCGGATGAAAGCTCATCGGTGACATCACGGATGTCCTTGTTCTTCTCGTAGGCCGATTTATCCGGATTAACTAAAGCTTCCACGGATTTTACAACACCTTCATCATCACCGAGGATAAGGGCACCATCGTGAATTGCTACGGCACCGCTATAGCCGTACCATATCTCAACGCCCCCATAACTATCTTTATCGAAATCCTCATCCTCGAGTGATTCCCTGATAATATCAAGGTTAAAATCTCCATTTATCAGGATTATCTCTTCATAATCAACCATGACCAGTCCGATATAATGAATATCGTCGAAATTTATGATATCCCTGTCGGAGGCCGAACCAATTGAAGATTCAAACGACTCTTTCATCTCTTCATAGAGTTCCTCGAAGTCTGGATCTGACATTATCTTCTTAAAGTCGACAAACAGCACCATTTCGACATCATACGGCGCCATCCTGATTAATTCAGTGAGGCTGGAAAATCCGCCCCCGCCGCTATCGCATCCCACCATTAATACGGCACCGAATGTAGTAACTACCAATAATCCCAGAAGAACCGCCAGAGCTTTAATTTTCATGATGGTTAAAACCCCCGTATCCTGAAGAAGTCAGAGCAATTATAGGGGGTGGTGGGGGGAGTGTCAAGGAACGAGCTTAAATGTAATTTGACAAATACAGTGAAAAGAATATAATAAGAGTCTCAGCGTACACAATGGATATCCGGTTAAGCGTATGATGAAAGCGGTACATCTACTGTTATTGTCTTCCATTGTCTTGATCATCTCAGGGTGTCAGGCCAATAACGAGACTGAGGTGGTACCGATGAATAACGGGAATGCTATGCAGGGAGAAGGCGATACTATCAGTTTACACGAGCCGAAGTACGAGAGCGATTTTTCGATTGAGCAGAGCCTGCTGGAGCGGAGGTCATCGAGGAGTTACTCGACTGAACCGTTAACGCTGGACGAGGTCTCTCAGCTGTTGTGGGCCGGGCAGGGGATTACCAATAAGAGCGGTTACCGGACGGCCCCGTCGGCGGGAGCCCTGTACCCCCTCGAGCTCTATATAGTCGTCGGTAATGTCGAAGACCTGGCTCCCGGTATCTATCATTACCTGCCCGGAAGTCACGGGCTGGAGCTGATCACCGAAGGCGACATGAGAGGCAAACTGGCTGAAGCCGCTCTATCTCAGTCATCGGTGAGAGAAGGCGCGATGTCGATAGTTATTACGGCAATATACGAGAGAACGACCGGCAAGTATGGAGAACGAGGCATCAGGTATGTCCACATCGAGGCGGGACACGCCGCCCAAAACATATGCCTGCAGGCTACCGCCATGGGGCTGGGACTGGTTACGATAGGGGCTTTTCATGACGATAAAGTAGCCGAACTGCTGGGCCTGGCAGAGGACGAGGAGCCCCTATACATCATACCGGCGGGCAGAATAAACTAAAATATATATAATAATAATGACCAAATATTACATATATTCACATTACACCAATATGGCAGGTATGGGAAGATGAGTAGATTCACGGAAGTGTTAACAGTTTCACCGCTATCCGATGGCAGGACATGGGTTACCAGGAAGGACTTCGGGTATGATATCGGCGAAGAAGGTAGTGGCAATACCATAGACGTACCGATAGGTTTCATGACCGATTTTGCCAGCGTTCCCAGATTCCTGTGGATGATAATTCCCCGCTGGGGCAAGTACGGTAATGCCGCCATTATCCATGACTACCTTTACTGGGAGCAGAAACGCTCCCGTAAAGAAGCTGACGACGTTTTCCTGGAAGCAATGGGGGTGCTGGGTGTATCTCCATCTACAAAATGGGTTATGCACAAGGCGGTCAGGGTATTTGGCGGATTTGCCTGGAGGGGAAACACCGGTAGAAGAAAAAAAGGTCTGTCACGTGTAGCGGTGACCATGCCGGAGAAATCAACCGACGTACCCGAGATGCTTCAGGCGAAAACCAGATGATATTTATCACCAGCTGAACATCACTGATGCAATATCAGGCAATATAGAATCATTAATCAAAAAAGGAGGCAGCAATGGAATGGCATGACATGATGGTGGACGGATACGGACGGATCATGGAGATACTGGAACGCGCCCTTAACGGGCTCAGTGATGAGGATTTGAACTGGCAGCCCAAGCCCGACTGCAACAGCATCGGGTGGCTTGCCTGGCACCTAACGCGGGTGCAGGACGACCATATCGCCTCGCTGATGGGCGAGGAGCAGCTGTGGATAAAGGAAGGCTGGCACGCTAAATTCGGCAGGCCAGCTGACCCCAAAGATATTGGCTTCGGGCATACCCCGGAGGATGTTGCCGCCTTCAGGACACCGGGTACCGAGACGCAGCTCGCGTACCACCGCGCCGTAATGGAAAGGTCTCAAAAGTTTTTTCCCACGCTTTCAAAGTCCGACCTGGACAGAGAACTCAACGAGCCCTGGTTCCAGCCACTGCCGACGGTGGGCGTACGGATTATCAGCGTGCTGGGGGATAACCTGGAACACGCCGGTCAGATAGGCTACGTGCGTGGCCTGCGACAGGGCAAGGGCTGGCAGCCTTTTTAGACCTTTTACCATTGAATTCCATCATCTTTCAGTGTTTCCAGCTGGAAAAACGCCTTAATTTTTCTCAGAATTCCAGGCTCTTGCGCTTCAGAGCGCTTGACTTAAGTATTTATTTATCACCATTATGTAGTAAGCAGTACCGGTAATACGGGTATTGCTGTTATTTTATGTTCATAACAGGAGGGACGTATGGAATGGCATGAAATGGTAACGAATGGTTATGAAGGTGTACTGCGAGCGCTGCAGTACACCCTGGAAGGGCTTAACGATGAGGACCTGAACTGGCAGCCCAAGCCCGACTGCAACAGCATCGGATGGCTTGCCTGGCACCTGACGCGCTGGCACGACGTCATGGTGTCTACTCTGATGGAGGAAGAGCAGCTGTGGATAAAGGACAGGTGGTATGAGAAGTTCGGGCGTGAGGCCGACGAAAGGGACAGTGGCATGGGCCACAAGGCGGAGGACCTGGCGAAATACAGGTCGCCGGACGCCGGGACTTTACTCGGTTACCAGAAGGCGGTTCTGGAACGCTCCAGGCAATTCTTCCCGACATTAACGCCGCAGGACCTGGATAGGGTATTCGAGGGCACGCCGTTCAAACCGCCGCCGACCTGGGGGATGATGCTGATGGGAACGCTGAGCGACAGTCTGCAGCATGCCGGACAGGCGGCCTATATACGGGGTCTCCGCCAGGGCATGGGCTGGCATTAAGATAAAAATATAAAAATCAACGGGTTGTTTCCGTATTGGCTATTGACAAAAAATCGATTTAGTATTAATATGCGCAAATGGCAATGCAGGAGAAAAGAGCAAAACCCAAATACGTTGTGGGGCAAAAAGTTATCATCCAGCCTGTTGGTGAACAGGGAGCGACACAGCGTGAAAATGAAATAAACCAGTACGCGGGTGAAGTGGGAGAAGTATCCAATTATTACTGGATAAATCCGCGTAACAGCCAGATATTTTATATGTATAATGTAAAAGTGGGGGAGCAAAAGAAGGAGATTGCCGTCTACGAGGACGAAATAGAACCCTGTCTGTCGTAAAGTAACGGTAACCGGAAAAGTTAAGGGCTGCCATCAAGAGGCAGCCCTTTTTATTTACGACTGGAGGCGACGACCGGATTCGAACCGGTGAATAGGGGTTTTGCAGACCCCCGCCTTAACCACTTGGCCACGTCGCCTCGCGCCATATCATTCTAAGGTATTACGCATTTTCATGCAAGAGGGGTGCCAGCCCTTCCAGGCAGACCGCTCCCCAATGGGGCTTAAGAAGAGTAAATACAGAGACCCCTTTTTTCCTGAATATTCGTTTGCAGACGGGGTAAATATTCTGGTAATCTTAGACATAATATTTGCCAGAATGGGGGACAAGGTGATGAAAGATGCCTATGCCAGAGCCGGTGTCGATATCAGCGCCAAGGACAGAGCGGTCGCGAGAATCAGCGAGCTGGTAAAGTCGACACTGCGTCCCGAGGTCCTGAGTGGCGTGGGTTTTTTCGGGGGGATGTACGAGTTCAAGGGGTATAAAAACCCGGTGCTGGTATCTAGCATTGACCAGGTGGGAACGAAGACCAAGCTGGCCAATGCCCTCAACAAGCATGATACCGTTGGAATCGATATCGTCAGCCACTGCGTCAACGACATCTTCACCTGCGGAGCGGAACCGATTTTCTTTCTGGACTACATCGGTCTCGGCAAGATGGTACCGGAGAAAGTAGCCTCTATCGTCGAGGGGCTGACCAGAGCCTGTAAGGATGTCGGCTGCGCCCTCATCGGCGGGGAAACCGGCGAGATGGCGGGTCTTTATGCAACAAAGGACGACTACGACCTGGTGGGTTTCATCATCGGCGTGGTGGAGAAGGATAAAATCATCAAAGGGCAGTCGATTAAGGTGGGGGACGCCGTGCTTGGTATGCTCTCCAACGGGCTGCATACCAATGGCTACTCGCTGGCGCGGAAGATATTCGGCGAGACGCGAGAAGCGCTTCAAAAGAAATACGACGAGCTCGGCAGGACGGTGGGAGAGGCGCTGCTGGAACCTCACACCTGCTACTATAACCAGTTAAAACCTTTATTGCCTTATATCAAGGGGATGGCGCATATCACTGGGGGAGGTTTGGTCGATAACGTGCCGAGGACGCTGCCGGACGGTCTGGGAGTGCGGTTTGATAGCACGAAATGGGATGTGCCGCCGATTTTCCCTCTTATCCAACGACTCGGTGACGTCGACCGTGACGAGATGTACCACGTCTTCAACATGGGCGTGGGCATGGCGGTCATCTGCGACCCGGAAGAGGTCAGCCGGATTACGAAACAGCTATCGGAAATCAGGGTTATCGGCGAGGTGGT